>CAZNQS010000001.1:0-103307 GCA_964575515.1 Candidatus Woesearchaeota archaeon
CAATAATTAATCTTTCTGCATCTTTTTCTTTCTTTTTTAGTCCTTTTTTGAAATCAGATTTAAATTGTTTCTCATTCGGATTTGTCACAAAACTTTTGATAACTTGTGGTTCATTATAATTCTCCCACAAGCTATTTTCATCGCCTTTTTTTGGTGGTCTTAATATGAAATCTTTTGTTTTGAATTTCATTTTAACTCCATAATCATATCTGCTAATCTTTCTTTGAATCCGAATTTTTTATAATAGTTGATTAGACTCTGAAGATTTTTACTTTGAGCTTTAAGCTTTACAATTTTTAATTTTTCTTTCTTAAAATGATCAAGAAGTTTATTGATAAGAAGTGTTCCTACATTCTCTCCTCTAAATTTTTTAGAGATATATATTTGATGTAATTCTCCATAATGCTGTCCTTTTTTTATATTAAATGCTGGCCTTATTCCATCTGATTTTACAATCTCTCCCTGAATAAATCCAATTATTTTGTTATTTTCATCTGCTATATACCATATAATTTTCTTTATCTCATCCCTTATTTCTTTTTTCTTAGGCGGTACTAAACCCCAGCTAATACCTTCCTTTAACCATTCTTTTTCAAGATTAAATATCTCATTTACATCTTTTATTGTTGCTTTTCTTATTTTCATCTCAGCCTCCCCCTTACAATTCTTTGTATGTTCTTATTATATCTCTTTAGATATAAAAATAGTTTCTTTTTATTTATCCTTTTTTTAAATTCAGACAAAACCTCCTCGCTTAGTTTTTCCTTAAAATAAATCATATCCAAAAATGTTTTCTCAATATCTGAATAAGGCACTGCTAATCCATTTTCTAATGCATATTCTATTCCAAAGAAATATTTTTTTTGAATTCTTCTCAAAAGAACATTCTTTCCCAATATTCTTCTTATACCGGTTCTTACCTTTTTACCTGTAATTATAATAGGAATAGTCTCTTGCTCCCAGATATTATGATGGCTTAATGCATCCTGCAATCCTAAATAAGCTGGCTGAAAACAATAAACGCCAAGGGAAATATTTTCAGATTTAGTATAATATCCCTTAGTAAGTTGTTTTATTCTTCCTTTGGAAATTAGATAATTAATAATTCTCTTGGGATAATACTTTACTTTATTCCTTGATGCCATTAATCTTTTTATTGAAGAATAGTTTACAACAGCACTTTTATCAAATAAATCTTCAATTTTCTTGAGATATTTATCTTTTCCCATTAGAATTTCCTCCTTATATAAGAAATCATTTCATCGATACTCGGAACTATCCCCTCTAAAATCAATAACTTTAATTCTTTTTCATCAATAGGTTTCTTGAATTCCTTCAAAAACTTTTGTAGTTTTATACTTAAAATATCCTTGTTAGTGTATCTCAATAAGTAAAAAATATCATACAAATCACGCACTTTTAATCTCTTTAAATAAGTATTTATCTTTTCTTCAATCAATTCCTCTGGAGTAAGTGTATAAGCTGTAATAAAATTTCCTTCAGCCTTTTCATATTCTTTTAAAGAACCCTTAACTTTCTTAAATAAAGCTTCAAATCTTACAATAACCCTATTAGTAGATAAAGACGAATAAATGCTATTTTCTCCAATTTTCTTCTTATTTATTTGGAACCCTTTCTTTTCAAAAAGCTCAAATAATTTATTAATTCTATCTATATCTCTGGGCAAATAAACATCAATATCCTCTGAAAATCTATTTCCATTATAACACCTCCATATCGCAATTCCTCCATGAATAACTGCATCATTAAAAACCTCGTACATAGTTTCAACTATAATATCCTGCGCCTTTGCTATTTCTTTATGTGTGGCTTTCTTTAGCCTCAATATTAAAGGCATCATTCTAACATTTAACCAAAGTTACATATATATGTAACTTTCGTTGATTTATAAATTTTTCGTTCTGGAACTGGCGGGAGAGGGTTTAGTCATCTCAACCTCTTCTTTATTATTAAATTAAATATATCTATAAAAATATATGTTATCTTTCACAAAATAATTAGAGAGTCTTCAGTTCGCACTATTCTGCCACATACTCCTTCAGCCCGGCAGGAGCAGATTACCATTACATTTTATCAGAAAAGCAAAAATTTAAATAGTTTGTAATGGTAATATTCTTATGAGAATTATAAAAAGAAAAAAAGGCAAAAAAGAATATTTCTATTTGCAGTATTCTTTTAGAAAGGGGCATAAAGTAATTACAAGAGAAAAATATCTTGGTTTAGAAATTCCAAAAGATATCGATAAAATAAAGGCGGATTTCAAAAAGGAACTTGGAAATGAATTATATAATAGGTTAGATAAAATAAAAGAGCATTTTCAAGCAGAGTGGAAAAAACTTCCAGAATCTATTAAAGAAAAAGAAAAAGAGGAAATTGCTATTGCTTTTACTTATAACACCAATGCAATAGAAGGCTCTACCATTACTTTAGGGGAGACTCGTGAAATTATTCAGGATAAAATCGCCCCCAATAAGCCATTGCGAGACATAAAAGAAACCGAAGCTCATAATAAAGTATTTTTACAGATGTTAAATAAAAAAGAAAAAATAATCAATACGCTGCTTCTAAAATGGCATAAAGAGATATTCGGTGAAACAAAATCAGATATTGCGGGAAGATTTAGAGATTATCTCGTAAGAGTAGGCTCTTACCTCGCACCAGATTGGCGGGAAATCCAAGGTTTAATGAAAGAACTCATTAGACTTATCAATATAAATAGTAAAAAAATATATCCTGTTGAGTTAGCAGCGAGATCTCATTATAAATTCGAAAAAATACATCCCTTTGGTGATGGAAATGGAAGAATTGGGAGATTGCTTATGAATCATATTTTGTGGTATGCCGGCTATCCAATGTTAATCATAGAGTATAAAAAAAGAAAATCTTATTACAAGGCATTAGAAAAAAATGAAAATGATTTTATTCGTTATTTTCTGAGAAGATATCTTGCAATTCATAAAAAGAGATATCTAAATTGAATTGCTTTTATTCGCATAAAACAAAGCAGAAAGTCTATATATAACCTATTAATAAAAGAGTGTAAAAAATAAATTCACAATTTCCAAACCCACTCATTGCAGAATTCGCAGTTTTTCTCCACAGCGCACGGCCGAAAACCTCTTTTATAGGCGTCTAAAATTGCTTGGGCAGTTTTGATGAGTTCCTGCTCAACTGCAAAAATATTAAATCCTTCCATCCTCGGTGAATTGACAGCATGCGCATTGCCTACCTCGTCCAGCTCAAATTCCAAAGGCCTCTCGTGCCTTAGCATTTCTAAGACAATTCTCTTTACTTTTCCTAAGGAAGAAGCAGCCAAGGCATAATATCCCAATTGCCAGCTTCTATTCAATAAAGGTACATCGCTCTTCCCTGTTTTATAATCCACAATCTCAATCCCATCAGGATTGAAATCAATCCTGTCTGCAAATCCTATAAAATAAAAGCTTCCCAAGCGAGTCTTTAAAACCTGCTCTGTTTTTGAATTAAGGTGGTACCTATTTTTATTCCTCTCAAAAAATATCCTTATTAACCGCAACGCTTCGGGTAAGTCTATATCCTTCCAGTCATCTTCAACATGCATCTCCTTCGCCAAACCTTCAAATTCACTCAAGCTGCTAAATCCATTCTTTACCCCTTCATCCAATATTTTATGCACAAAGCTTCCCAGCATCATAGCCTCCCAAGAAATAGTTTTCTGCTCAGGCATGTTATAAACATATTTATATTCATATTTTTTTTGGCATTCTCTGAAAAGCAACAAGGCAGAAGGAGAGAAAGTTATGTCAGAAGGGATATTTTTTTCATCTTTGAAAGTTTGTTGTAAAGCCAAATTGCTATTAGTTTCAAGCTCATTATATTTCTCCTCTGTGTC
The DNA here is from genome assembly GCA_964575515.1 of Candidatus Woesearchaeota archaeon. GTDB lineage: Archaea > Nanobdellota > Nanobdellia > Pacearchaeales > GW2011-AR1 > JAUSIK01. The sequence continues at coordinate 3,893 of CAZNQS010000001.1, forward strand.
AGCAAAAAAAGAAAAATCAAGATTGTTTTTATAATTAACCTCGTGTAGGAATTGGGAAGGATAATATCTTCTTCCCCCATACTCATTCGCATAAGTCAATATTAATTTTTCTTTTGCGCGCGTGAATGCAACATAGCATAATCTCCTCTCCTCAAAAAGCTGGTTCTTCCTTTCATGCTCATAAATATAATAATCCAAATCTTCCTCTGAGAGCTTATTAAAATTAAATTCGGGCGATAACTCCGGCGGAATTAAAGGGTTGCTCTTGATGCCCTCAATTGGGAATCTTTTCTGGGCAAGATTCGTGATTATGACTATTTTATATTCCAAGCCCTTTGTGGCATGCAATGTCATCAATCTGACACCGTTCTCTTCAAAATCAGCAGCGTCAACCTCAATACCCAAACTTTCCAGGATATTAAGATAATATATAAATCCGTCCAAATCGTCGCCGTATAAAGAGCCATGCTCTTTTGCCAGCTCATAAAACCTATTTAAGTTCATCATAGTAATCCTTTCCTCCTCAATTTTCTGCTCATTGGTCAAGCCTGCAAGATTGTAAACATCCTTAATAAGCTCCGGCACGCTCTTGCTCGCAGACGGCAATAGCTTGTTGATTCTTTCAACTAAAATCCTCGCAAGTATTCTGCCAGATTCTGATAATTCCAAACTCGGTAAATTTTCCAGTATAAACATGCTCAAATTCTTATTTTCAGGATTACTTTTGATAAAGCGACCGATCTTGATTAAATCCTCTTCTTTAAAATCAAGATGATAAAATAAATCCCACCACACATCCTGCCCGCCGTTCTCCTGATTTTTTAATTTCTTTAAAATAGCTAAATAGTCGCTAACTATTTTTATGCTTTTTTCCTTCAATAAAGAATTTTTATTGACAGAAACAAAAGGAATTCCTCTTGTCTCAAAAGCTCTTTTTAAAACTCTTCCCTGCTGATGAGTCCTGAACATCACGCAAATATCCCTTAATTCATTCCCCTTCTGAACTTCTCTTTCAATCAATTCAATAACCTTCCTTGCCTCTTCTCTGGCATTTTTCAATTCGTGCGTCTCTATATTTTCCCCTTCTCTGCCCTCATAATTTAACACCTGAAAGCATCTGTCTAAATCAGAATAATTATTCAATATCAAATGATAAGCTGCTCTTAAAACCTTGTTAGGCGACCTATACGAGCGGTCTAAATTGAAAAAATCCTTTTCTTCAACTTTAAACATTTCCTTAAAATCGCTGAAATTCCTGTTGTATGCTCCGCGAAATCTGTAAATTGACTGGTTCAAATCTCCGACTACTGTAATATTTCTGCTGCGCGCCAGCAAGAATAACATGTCCAGCTGCACTTTATTTGTATCCTGAAACTCGTCAACAATTATATAGTCATAGCGCTCTGCAATCTCTCCGCATTCCTGCAGTAAACGCAGGGCATTTTTATTCAAGTCAGAATAGTCCTGGCAATTCTTAATCTGCTTTATCTTTTCATAAGCAGTCCACGCTTTAGTGAATTTCTTTAAATTCAGCAAACTGTTTAATTTTCTTATTTCAGCTGCAATCTCATTTTTCACTGTTTTCTCCTTTTTTAAATGGAGTGTTTTCAGCTGAAAATCAAGGTTTTCTATTTTCTTCTCTAAATATTCTGTATCGCCAACATCTTTTATCTTAACATCTAAGTATTTCTGCAGGGAATCCAGGCTTATCCCCAAATCCTTGGCAATGCCTATCGCGCTTATGTAATTATGGCAATTGGTGCTGGAAATCTTCAGATAGCGATGCATGACTACTTTTGCGTCATCAGGGGTAAGAATGTTAAATTTTGTATCAATCCCTATTTTTGCCCCGTATTCTTTCAATAAATCTGCTGAAAAGCCATGAAAGGTTCTAATTATTGGCTCTTCGTCTTCAGAACTTAATACTTTTCTCACTCTATTCAGTAAATTGTTTGCCGCTTCATTAGAGAAAGCTATACAAACAATTCTGCCTGGCCTGTATATTTTATTATTCACAAGATATTTGACCTTTTCAGCAATAGTGTAAGTTTTCCCTGTACCGGCACCTGCAAGAATAACACACGGCCCAGAAACCTTCTCTATTGCTTCTTTTTGTGCATTCATTCAAATTATTAAAAAATAGGAGATTAAAAATATTACTGCAATAATCTTTTTAATTGATTAAGATAAAAATCAGCAATAGCAGTAGCTATTGCAGGAGCATAATTATTTCTTGTTAACTCATCATAAGTTAAACCTGCCATATTTAATGCGGAATCAGATTGATAAAAACCCCTAATAAGATCTCGCAAATTATTCATATCCATCATTCTAGGCCTATCTCTTTCACGATCTGCTACACAATCAATGCGGCTCTTATAAAGAGTAAAATAATAAATTGCTTCGTTCCATATACTATTTTGTTCTCTCGCGTTCATTGAGAAATATCTCTCTATATCAGGGCCTATTTTACGAAAACTTGGGTCCTCTAAAGTAAATCCCTTTATTATTCCAATACTTTTCTTATTTTTTTCCATATAATTATCTGACGCAGGCATTTATAAATATTTCTATTGTTACCACTAAAAAATCGGTAAATTAATTGTTTCTCAAAAAACCTTTAGATAATCCTTCCGTGCCCAATCAATCTCCAGTGCCCCTGGATATTTCTTGCAATTCCTGCATTGTCTCCTTTAAATGTAACAATGGGAACTTTCAGTGAAATATCCAGCTCATCACCCCCAAGATGGCTGACGGCCCCTCCTGTAGTGGAAGTATTTATGCTTAACAGCAATACTTCTGATAGCTTTATAGGACCAACAGCTATTTTTTCGTTAATGCCAAAAACCTCGTTAAACAGCTTATACTCAAGTTTAATCTGCTGCGTTAATTCGGGCAATTTTCCTTTTATTGAAACAACATTTCCCGCCAAAGCGTCGTTCTTCCCAAGCCCCATGTCAAGCTCTGTCTCAATAGACATGCTCCCTCCAGGAGTTAGTGCAGGAACTTTTTTGCTGCCCCTGAATAAATTAATGACTCTTGTTGTAATAGTCTCAAATCTATATTTATTTGCCTCTTTCACAACTCTTCCTGGCTTGATTTCTATTTCGTCGCCAACCTTCAGCACTCCGCGCTTTAACGCCCCCCCAAGCACAGCCCCATGCAATTCCCTTGGCTCAGTTCCCGGCCTATTAATATCGAAACTCCTCGCTATTAAAAAATAAGGGTCTCCACTTTTATCTCTCTTAGGAATAGGTATCTCGCAAAGAGATTTCCATATTAAATCAATATTCACACCTTGTTGCGCAGATACAGGAATAATAATAGCATCGTCGTATTTCCCCTTTAAAAAATCCCTTATCTCGTCATAATTCTCCTGGGCTCTTTTCTCATCAACCAAATCTATCTTGTTTTGGACAACAATCAGATGTTTAATGTCCTTAACTTGTAATGCAACTAAATGCTCTCTTGTCTGTGGTTTAATGCCCTCATTCGCTGCAATGACAAGCAAAGCAATATCAATCAATGCAGCCCCTGAAAGCATTGTTGCCATTAACATCTCATGTCCGGGAGCGTCAATAAAAGACAACTCTCTTACTTTCTTTCCTTTTCCAGAAATATTATAGCCCTCTTTCTCGTCATAATAAATAATCGCATCTGCATACCCCAGTTTTATAGTAATTCCCCTTTTCAATTCCTCGGAATGCGTATCTGCCCATTTCCCGCTCAGCCTCTGCAATAAAGTTGTTTTCCCGTGGTCAATATGCCCGACTAATCCAACATTCAAAATGTTATTCTCATTTTCTGCCAAATCTTTATTTTGTGCCATTAGCTTTCTTAGAAATATGTGTTTTAAAATCTATTGATAACTAAACTGCAACCTCTACTTTTTCCTCAATTTTCTTTTCGGCTTTTTCAACAGCCCTATTCTGCTCTGGAAAAATCTCGCTTAATTTTCTTTTACCTTCTTTGATAACCTTCATATTAATCTGAACTACTTTATTGGAAATAGTTTTTCCCCTGACAGTTTTCCTTAATCTAACTCCCTTCCTATTATCGTTCATTCCCCAGCCTCTTGCAAACAAAACTCTTTTCAAGCCAATTCCCTCAACATCTTTATATAATGGAAATCCTGAAATGTCGCTCCCTCCTGTAATCCCAAGTTCATATCCCTCAAGCTCGTTCCCAAGCTCCTTGCCGTCAAATTTATCTCCGACAGAAAGCCCAACTAAGAATTCGGCATCTTTCTCCATTCTCCATGCCTTTCCCTTGTCTCCTATAATTATCTTAAATGCCATGTTTCTCACAAAGAAAATGGGTTTTTAAATCTTCACTTGGTTTTAGCCAAGTGAATGAGTCAGAGATTTTCAATCTTTGAAACTTTTCTTACAACTGCAACAAAGAGTTATTCGATTGATGTTAACAAAAATGCTCAAATTCTACATATCCTGAAAGTAGGGCATAGAAAAGATATTTATGAAAATTAGGAATAATTATTCTAAAAACATCAGCTTATAGCGAGGCCAATGCACTGCTAAAAGATAAACATGTAAAATAACAAATATAAGAGCCATCCACCATCCCATAAAATCAAGAAATACATGAAACAGCACTATATTAACAGTTACGGGGGCTAGTAAAATCGCTCCAAATGCGGACCATTTGTTGAATATGAACATCACACCAGACAAAACAAAAATTATTGATATTAAATGAAACACATATCCTGTTGCAAATAAAGCTCCTAAAAATGCTAGTCCTGCCTCGTTATATGACAGTGTAGGAAGAGTAACTATATAACCAATCACCCCAAAAAATAATAGATACAATCCAAAAAGAATCTGGACAGTCCTGACAAGTTTTCTGTTTCTAAGATTCATGAATAACACAAAATAAAAGATTATTTAAAACTATAGTCAAGGACTTTAATAATTGAACAGTTCTGTCCTTGACTATCAAGGGAAAGACATACATTTTTGTTCAATTACTTATGTCTTTCACTATAACTAAAATTTCAAATTATCAATAACATTCTACTTCTAACCCTTTAATTCTTTCAAAATGCCTTACATCTCTCGTAATCAACTTCTCGCCATTGTGTTTTGCTATTGCACCGATCATAATATCCTCAATCTGAACTTTCTCCCCTTTTTTTGTTAACTCTGCTTCAATCTCCCCGCTTTTTATGGCGCTATCTTTATCTAAATCAAGAATAATTAAAGAAGAGATAAATTCAATTACTTTTTCCTTTTCATTTTCAATTCTTGGAGTTAAAATAGAACCACTAATCAATTCGATAATAGTTGGAGCACTAATAGTTAAGACTTCCCTATTTCTCTCAAGAAGAGCTAATTTCTCTTTTGCCTCTTTATTAATTCCTCGCAATAAATCGATAGCGAAAGTCGTTTCTAAACATACCATTAACCATTCAACTCCTTTGAAATGCGTTTAATTCTTTCTGCTCTTTCTTTTCTGTGCTTTTCTCTCAATATTTTTATATTATTTTCTAATTCTTCTCCTGCTTCTTTGCTTAATATGCCAAAAAAATCACTTAATTTTCTCTTCCCAGTTATTTCTAAGATTATCTCAGAAAAACTTTCGTTTTCCTTTCTCAAATTAGCCAATCTTTTATATGCTTCTTCAGTTATTGAAATATTCTTGGTTGCCATACCCACACATATGTGTGGGTATTTATATATTTTTCGGATTTTTCCTATAACTATATAATAGTAACAAATAGAAAGATTTAAATAGTCCTGTATTAACAAGATTATTATGCACAGACAAAATCCAGAAATGATGAAAAAACAAAGAAAATCTGCACTTAGAACATTATATAGATTAAGTAAAGAATGTTCTTCTAATGAGAGTTATTTTACAGGCGAATGTATTAGCGAACATTGGTTGTATGAAGAGCAACATGGAAATATAAAAGAAGCAAGAAGAGCAGGTATGGTTTGCAGACATGACATACAAGAATTATTTGATCAATATATTCAAGCTGGATTAATAAAGAGAGTTCTAATCGGTAATACTACAGGTTATAGAGTAGATTTAACTAAAGAAGATAAAATAAGAGAGCTATTATAAAAATCATCTAAAACTTCTTAATCCTCGCAATCTCGTCCAAAATTCTCAACTCATTATCAGACAACAAATCCTTATTTTTCTTGAAATTCTTGAAATCACTGGCGCTGATATCAGAATACAAATATTTCTTATCGCCCAAGCGCCTTTCAAAATTCACTCCTGGCAAGGAAACTGCCAATTCCTCTCCATCTTTAGCTTCAAGAATTTTCTCTTTCTCTTTCTGTAAACCCTTCACTCGAGCAACTTTCTCTCCGCTCTCGTCAATCAAAGGCAGTCCAATTTTAATCCTGCCTCCCAAAACTCTAACTCCAAAAATCGCTGGATTTAAATTTCTAAAAACAAAGTTATGCAAAATCTCTAATTTGCAAATGCTCGCAAGTTCCATTAATCTACCCTTTTCTATCTCCTCCTGTCTTTTTTTACGCCATTCTTGTAAATTCTCAATCAGCTTATAAATAACTTCATCAACTAATATTTTAACATTCCCACTTTCCACATTCTCCTCAATAGGAACATTAAATCCAATCACAATCGCATCCAAAGGAGCTATCTCAAAATTAGCCTTAGCAGAAATAATATCGCCCTTACTTATAGGCCCTATCCCAGCTTTAACAATCCTAATATTTTCTGCCCTTAACAAACTAATCAAAGCATCCAAACTTCCAAGCGAATCCGCCTTGACAATTATACCCTGCTTATCCAACTCCAAAGCACGGGATAATTCCTTTCTGAATATTCTCTTTAACTCGTCAAGATTATTATTAAATTTCTGAAAAGGCATTCCTGGAAGAACGCCCTCTTTATTTGTTAAATGAATTCTGATTCCAGAAGCAGCATTAGCACTTTTAACAGATTTGTATCTGAAAGATAAAGGCTCAATCTCCTCTAATGCCCTTACTTTTGATACAATAGGCTCTGAAAAACTAGCAATGACAATCTCATCTCCAATTTTTAATGCCCCATCATATAAAATAGACTCAATATAATTAATAGCTTTCTCTTTTTTTATTTCCAATATGATGCCCTTGGCTTCATTAGAAATTTCCAATCTTTCCTTTAAGAATTTCTGGCATAAGCCGCATAACACCAGTAACAATTCAGCAATGCCCTCTCCAGTCCTTGCAGAGCAGGGAACAATTGCAACGTTTTTCCTAAAATCATAAATATCATAATATAAACCAGAGTCAAAACCATGCCCATTCAATGCTTCCTGAAAAGCCAGCAGCGCCTCCTGAAATTCCTGGCTGACATGAATTACCTGATTATTAATAGAATCCCTTAAACTGCCAGGATGATATCTCCAGCCAGAAATTGAATCAATCTTATTCAACGCAATCAAAAATGGAGTTTTATATGCCTTCAAAATCTGCAAAACCTCTGCAGTTTGAGGCTTGATTCCCTCCTTAATACTAACCACTAAGATAGCCAAATCTGCTAAAGAGCCTCCTCTCTTTCTCAAATTAGTAAAAGCAGCATGCCCCGGCGTGTCAATAAACAAAAATCCGGGAATGTCAAGCTTAACGTTTCCTGCATCAATCAAGGGACAGGCCTTTCTAATCTGCTCTAAAGGATATTTAGTATAAGATATCTTCTGCGTTATTCCGCCAGCCTCTCCTTCTTGAATAGATGTTCCTCTAAATCTGTCAAGTAGCGATGTTTTTCCGTGGTCTACATGCCCCACTATAGTAACTATTGGTTGTCTGATTTTCATTTTGTCCTCTCACGCAATATCTAAAAAGATAAGCTTTTTAATTCTATCTAAAAATACTAATATCTCCCTAAACTATATAGAATTTAGTAATTTAATAGTGGTAATAGATAGAAAGGTTTATAACAAGAATTAACCATATAAATATATTAATAAAACAATACCGTCTAAACAAAAAATGCAAAAACAAGAAATTATTAAGCTGGAAAGTATAGAAAAAGATTACAGCATTGGCAACACGATAGTAAAAGCATTAGCTGGAATCAATCTCTCAATAAAAAAAGGCGAGTTCATAGCAATTATCGGTCCTTCGGGAAGCGGAAAAAGCACTATAATGAATATGATAGGTGCATTAGACATCCCGACAAAAGGCAGGATATTTTTAGACAATAAAAACATTGCACATCTCACAGAATCAGAACTTGCTCAAATAAGAGGAAGAAAAATCGGATTTGTATTCCAAAATTTTAATCTAATCCCAACACTAACTGCTAAAGAAAATGTAGCATTGCCAATGTTATTCCAAGGCAAAAATAAAAAAGAACGCCTGAAAAAATCAGAAGAGATTTTAGAAATTGTTGGCTTATCAGAGAGAGCAGAACATCTCCCAAACGAATTATCAGGAGGCGAGAGACAAAGAGTGGCAATTGCCAGAGCCTTAGCAAACAACCCTGAATTAATATTAGCGGACGAGCCAACAGGAAATCTGGACTCAAAAACAGGAAAAGAAATAATCAACTTATTCTTAAAATTAAACAAAAAAGGAAAAACAATAATCCTTGTAACTCATAATCAAGAAATTGCCTCTCAAGCACATAAAATATTAAAAATGAAAGATGGAAGGATTGAAAATGCAAAAACACGGAAAAAATAAGTTTATATTAATCCCTGCAATACTAATACTCAATATCCTTTTAGCGAGCGCCATATCAATAAGTTCTATATCAAGCTCCCCAGAACAAATAGCACCGGGACAAACAGCAACTATTTCATTAGAAATTGAAAATAATCTCAATGAAGACGCAGAAAATATACAGATAGCCTTAGATTTTCTATCTAATAATATACCAATAGCCCCACATTTATCAAGCTCAGAGCAAACAATAGAGGAAATAAAAGAAGACAAAGAAGAATTTCTTGAATTTGATATTATCGTTCTGCCAGAAGCAAAATCAGGCGTGTATAAAATTCCTGTAAAAATATCCTACGAAATAAACAACAAGAAAGACGAAAAAACAGGATTAATAAGCATCTTAGTTAACGCAGAGCCAAAAATAACTATCTCAGCTGAAAGCGCACTCATCAAGGGCGAAGAAAGTCAGGTTATAATAAGAATAATTAATGATGGTCTAACTGACGTTAAATTCATTAGTGTGGAGGCAATCAATCCACCAAGAGCAAAAATAAATTCAAAGACCTATGAATATATAGGAAATCTAGACAGCGACGACTTTGATACAATAGAATACTCTATATTCACAGAAGAAAATGCCCCATCACAAATAACAATCCCATTAATAATAAACTACAAAGACTCTTCAAATAAAGATTTCACAAAAACAGAATCAATAAAGCTTCCAGTTTATACAAAAAAAGAAGCGCAAAGCCTCGGGCTTATAGAAAAACCTAATTATACAATCTATATCGTCATAGCGGCTATTATCCTAATATTTATCGCATACAGAATAATAAAATATCTTAGAAAAAGAAAACAATAATGAAAGACTACATCTCTTTTTCGCTCAATAATTTAAGAAGAAGAAGACTAAGATCCTGGCTTACTATGATAGGGATATTTATAGGAATTGCAACAGTGGTTGCATTAATTTCAATAGGTCAAGGCCTTGAAAATGCGATTGAAGAGCAATTCCAAGAAATTGGCTCCAACAGAATAATTATAGAAGAAAGAGGCACGCAAGGCCCTCCAGGAAGCGGGACAAGCAAATCAACTAAGCTGACAGATAAAGACCTGAATGTAATAAAAAATGTTAGGGGAGTTGAATCGGCAGCAGGAATAATAGTAAAAACTGCAAAAGTTGAATTCGATGAAGAGATAGACTTTGTTTTCGTATTCGGCTTGCCGCTAAACAAGGAAGAAAAAGAAATTGCAAGTTTTTTTGATGTCGAACAAGGCAGGGACTTGAAAGAAGATGACGGAAATAAAGCAGTTATTGGAATAAGACATACAGAAGGCAAGGTATTCAATAAAAAAGTTTCTATAGGCGACAAGATAAACATAGAAGGAGAAGATTTCAAGGTAATCGGCATTTTAGAAAGAATAGGTAATCCATTTGACGATTCAGCAATAATTATAGATAAAGAAAAACTAAAAGAAATATATAACATTGATAATGAAGAAGATATAATTCACGCAAAAGTCGAAGACGTTAAGCAAATTGAACAAATAAAAGAGGATATAGAAAGAGAATTAAGGCGTTCAAGAGACGAAAAAGAAGGTCAAGAAACATTTCAGGTAAGAACATCCGAACAATTATTGCAGAGCTTCTCGAATGTATTTGGAATTGTTCAGGCGGTTTTAGTTGGCATAGCTGCAATATCACTAATAGTTGGAGGGATTGGAATAGCTAACACAATGTACACTTCTGTCTTAGAAAGAACAAGAGAAATAGGAACAATGAAAGCAATTGGAGCTAAAAATTCAGACATTTTATTGCTGTTTTTAACAGAGTCAGGTTTATTAGGTTTAATAGGAGGGATTATTGGAGTTGCAATAGGCATTGGCCTAAGCAAAATAGCAGAATATTATGCAACTGTTTCATTAGGAACAAATCTTCTCCAAGCCTCAACAAGCCCATTTATTATAGGGGGAGCATTATTATTCTCATTCGTGATAGGCGCAGTTTCCGGGGTTCTGCCAGCAATGCAAGCCTCAAGATTAAAGCCTGTTGATGCCTTGAGGTATGAATAATTAGGAAAACATTTAGTTGCCCACGAATACTTGAAGGGGTTGGATTTTTAGTGCAATGCCCCAAAACTAAAATGAAAGTATAGTTAAACTTTAGTATGGCTATTATTAAACTATAGTTAAATAATAGTAAGATTTTTATGATGCTGATGGTGTAGCAACAGGGAGAGAAGTTCTTGTTTATAGAAAAGAAACATTTTAGTTTTAGACACCAATCTCTTTTTTATTATTTCTCAAATCTTCGATTTGACTATTGTTTAGCCAGAACCTCAAACTGAATAGAACATAAACTTAAATCTCCTCTTCCCCAATCTCGTCCAAATTCTCACTAAAACTCTTATTAGCCTTACTTTTCCCTTTAGAAACTTTGTCCTCCTTCACGCCCTTCTTAGAAACTTCAGAATTAACAACATTCTCTTTAGTTAGCTCGGCCAAACCTTCCATTAACTCATCTTCCTTAATAGAATTAATAGCCTCCTTAAAAGCCTTAAAATGTTCTACAGGGATTCTTGTTCCCGCCTTAGTAAATCCAGTATATCTCTCTCCCCTCACAAATTCCCTAATAGTTACCCCTCTTTTTCCCCCAAAATCATCAACCCTAATTATTATATCCGTATCAGCGTTCTTAGGAATTCTATCAATATCCTTTTCCATAATTTTCTTTAGCAAGAAGGATATTTAAATATTCTTATACTTCTTGATAATCCTTATTAGAAAGAATTAGAAAGGTCAATAACTATAATTAAATTAGGAAGGTATAGAATAAGAAAAATCACTAAATAATAAAATGGCAAACTACGACATAATCGGCAATATTGCAATACTAAAATTCAATAAAAAAGTAAAATTAAAAGAAAAGAAAAAAATAGCAGAAAAATTCTTAAAAGAACATAAAAATATCTCAACAATATTGGAAAAAACAGGCAAGTTTTCAGGAAGATTAAGAAAGCAAAAAACAAGATACTTGGCAGGCGAAAAAACAAAAGAAGCATTGTACAAGGAAAATGATTGCATTTTTAGATTAGATATAGATTCGTGCTATTTTTCTCCGAGATTATCTTCAGAAAGAAAAGAAATCGCATCAAAGGTAAAAAAGGGAGAAAATATTTTAGTTCTGTTCGGAGGAGTAAGCCCGTATGCAATTGCAATAGCAAAACAAAAAAAAGCTAAAAATGTAATAAGCATAGAAATCAGTAAGGAATGCAACAAATACGCAAAAGAAAACGTAAAAAGAAACAATGTAAATGTAGGATTAATACGGGGAGATGTAAGAAAAGTCCTGCCAAAAAGAAAAGAAAAATTTGATAGAATTGTCATGCCGCGCCCAAATTTAAAAGATAGTTTTCTAGACGTTGTATTTCCCAAGGTAAAAAATGGGGGAATAATCCATTATTACAGCTTTTACCAAGAAAAAGAAATAAATAAATTAATAGAACTAATAAATAAAGAAGCGAAAAAAGCGAGAAAGAAGATTAAAATTCTAAAGATAAAAAAAGCAGGCGAAATCGCCCCATACAAATTCAGATACAGGGCTGATATAAAAGTATTAAATTGATACTAACTATATAATAGTAACAATAGAAAGATTTAAATACCTAAATATATATAATAAATTTATGATAAAATCATTGATTTATGTAGGAGCGGGCGTACTTGCAATAGGATCAAGTCTAGGAATAAAAGAAAATCTTAATCAAAGTAGCTATGAAACTCGACAAAATGCTCCACAAGTTAATAGAGTATTTGAATTAGAAGAAGAATTATTCAAACTTACTGGCGGGCTCAAAGGTAGAGAAGCCTTAGAAAGATATGTTAATGACTCTCAATTTAGGGATTCTTATACTTCTCTTACAAGCGAATATAATTCGCTTATTGAACAACCAAATATACATGAAGCTCGTTCAACTATAAATAGGGCTAATACTCTTGCTGAGCTTAACGGACTGCTTGCCGGGGCAGGACTTGTGCTAACTGTTCTTGGTTTATGTGGCTATGGTAGGGAAAGATAAACATGACAAAAACAATACCAAGATACCCAGAATTAGAAGAGGCAGTTGTAACTGCTTTGGCAGATTATCTTAATAAGAACGATGAATTATTCAATTTTATGACAGAAGGAGACAGAGAAACTGCAAAGGGTATAATCAGAGCCACTAACATTCTAGATGAAACTCCTGAAAGAATAAGGATTTTAGCATCATCCTCACCAGTCTATGCGAGCTATGGCTACGATATAAATGATAGTATAAGAAAAACAAAGTACAAGCTAGCTGTTATGCAGGCAAAAAGAAAAAATGGCTCAGAACATTTCGTCGCAGAAGGAATAGAAAAAAATACATGTGGCTGGTACATCACAAAAATAGAATAATTAAATTAGTATTCAATAAAATATTTAGTCGCTGATAAAATCTTTCCATAAACAATTGGCTTTGTATTTTGACTACAAATTGCCTTAAATTTATATAAATACTCATCGCCTCTTTGTTTAGGTTTTCTTGTTGGGAAGATATCTACTTGCAATCTCCCAAGCTCCATTTGTGATAAAAAATCAAAATCCATGGATAAATTCATGCCCTCCATAGTTTGCGTTCTCTCTTCTAAAAGTGCTAAGAGTGTTGCAGGAACAAATGCTGCAGGCAATATTTTTGGTATGGTCCCATTGCTCTCCGCCCCCACGCAATTAAAAAATTCCTCTACATGCTCTTTTTCTAAAATATATCTTCTCGAAAATATGGGCCCGGCTATTTGAGGCATTTTATAATATTCTTTCCCAAGTCGTGTTGTAACATCTATTACCCTCTCGCCCTTTACTGTCCCAACTGCCTTTAATTTTATTATATCATCACTCTTTTCATATCCTGTAATTTGCCAAAGTATTTGCTGCCCAGCATACACAGGCGCCTTAAAGCTGTTATCCTGCCCGATTATCCTTATATCTGCTCCCCAATACTTCCTCATATCTTCCACAACTCTCTCCACATATTGCTCACCATATGCGGCAAGGTGCGCGCCCATTAGAGGTATATCTTCAAATCCTAACTTCTTAGCCCTTTTTTGAATTCTATGTATTGGATTATTATCCCCTGTAACCCAACTAAACCCATCAATATCATCCCTCTTTGGCTTAATTTTCTCTCTTTCCTCTGCTAATGCCTTATTTATTTTTGTTTCTAAAGATTCATCTATCGGCTTGGGCTCTACACCAAACAACTTTCCAATCTGTTCATTAATTCCCTCTAAAATCGTCATCTTACAATTTAATTTCTGCCCTTATCGCAGTAGGCGCCTCTCCTCCATGCCAAGTAAACCTGGGCCTTACTCTAACAGGATACAATCTCTCTGAATTATCATCTAAGATTACGGCAGAACCCTTCAAAGAAGGCAGCTCATCCATTTGCTGCTTAATATCCTCTAATAAATAAGTCTGCATAATATCATTTAACGCTTCGACATCTGGTTTTGAGGTAACTCTATGCGCTATAACTATATCAGATTGAGTCATAACATCCTTATGAATCTGCCCTGGTTGTTGAGTCGCTAAAACTAAGGATATGCCCGGCTGCCTACCTTCTCTCAAAAGCTGCTTGAGGGCATCTGTTGCAGGTGTTACAGCATCTCTCGGTAAAAATTCTTGTGCCTCATCAATAAATATCCAAACCAATGGCTCTGCTCTCTCACTGCTATAAGACAAATAATCCTGTCCATGACGAATTGACTCCAATTCTTCCTCTTTGCGGGCGTCCATCCTAACTTTAAACAATTTTCTGGTAATAAGAGATATCACTAGCGCCCTGATATTATAAGCCCCGATAGAGCTGTAAACAGACACGTCAAGAACGCTGGTAGTTCCTGCCTTAATCAAGTCGGAGATTTCAGTCCCCTCTTTCTCTCTTGAAAATATCCCCCAATTATCTGCGGCGCTGAAAAGTGTTGAGGCTATCTCCTTTGTATTAGAATTTGCCTTTCTGTCATGCTCAATTGCCATTTGAATATCCTCTAAAGTGAAATTAACAAGTTTATCTCTCAATTCTGTAATCATTCTTTGTATCAAGACAGCAGGAAGCGAAGTCAAAGGAAGATTAAAAAGCGTAATCCAATCCTCTGCCTCTAACTCAGATATCTTTATTGCAAATGTGTCATCAACAGGGATATTTTTTTCCTTATACTCATCCACTTTCCCAAAAGGAACAAAAATCCTAACTGGCAAAGATTTAGTCCCCAACTGCCATTCTCTCAATAAGTCCTTATCCTTTTCGTTCTCATATTTCATTGTCCAGAATATTCCCATTGTATCAAATATAAGAGAAGCGATGTTTCGCGATACTTCAAAAGGGAGATTAGCAAGTTCTTCGGCGATTACTCCTAATGTGTAACTTTTGCCGGAATTATGTGAGATTATTCCATTTGCTATAAAAGAATGATTTTTCGGAACCATTAAATCATATACTTCTGCAATACCTTCTACTTCTGTAATATTTTTTATTCTTTTGCATACTAAATTTTCTCCAATATACCTTGTCTTTCTTCTTTTGGTATTATTGAATTTATGATTGTTTAATTTTTCTTGTTTTGACTTTATGATGAAACCTATTTTCTTAAAATTATCTACTGATTGATTATCTGTGATAAATAATCTATAACTTTCAAATTCTTTTCCATCCAATTTTGATATTTTTTCTCTTATACTAGACTCTATTTTGAAGTGACCTAATAATAGTTGCAAGCCTAATACAAATTCTTTAGATTTTGAGGAATATTCTATATATCTCCCTGTTTTTTCTATATAACCATCACAACAGAACAAGGCATTTATAAAATTAGCTTTGAATTCATTTGAGCTTTTAAAAACAATTCTTGGTATTCTTATTATAGCACTTTTATTCCCTTTGGGAATATCCAAAGAAATAAATTTATTAATTATTCTTTGATCTAAAACCTGAACAACTTCACAATTACAATCATTTCTTTGATATCTCTTTGCATATGTGTCAAATTCATTTTCTAAATCTTCTTTTGCTTGCGAGAGAACTTCATTATCTGCATTAAATATTCTTATTCTAGCTTTTGTACCATTATACCAATAACCTTTACCATCCTTATACAATCCCTTCCTAATCGAAATATTACCATCAGCTAAAATATATCCTAAAAGCCTGGCTAGCCTCATACTTTCATTACCGCCCTTTATTTCTGGCAGTTCTATTGGTAAGACTATCTTATCTCCAATCTTTAATTCTTTTGCCTTTCTCCAGAAATTATATTTTCCATATGAACTTAATAATGGATGTTCTTTAGTCATAATTATTTCCCTGCCATCTTCAAATTCTATTTTAAAAAGTTTTTCATTTTCTATTGGATATTGTAAAAGTTTAGCATTTTCCCAATCAAATTCTTTGGTTTCTTTGTTAAATGAAAGAATTCTATCATTATTTTCATCAAATTCTTTAATTTTTTTATACCCTTTATCTGTAAATATAAGAGTTCCTCCTTCTAGACAACCCCTTTTTCCAGCAACTAAAACAACGTGGCTTCTCGCCACATCCATGTAAATCTTATTCGACAAAGAAGTATAATTCCCCATTTTCACATATCCCTTACCAATGTAAATCAACCCTTTATCTCCAAACCTCTCTTTGTCAGAAGCATCTCTCCCTATTATTATGTCATATGTCATAAAATTAACTATCTTTTTTAGTTATTAAGTTTATTGTCTCGGAGTTTATTGTTTCACTGCATTGTTTCACAAAGATTTTTAAACCAATAATATTTAAAAGTAAGATGGAAAAAGAAAAAGCATCAATTAACAAAACTTCTATCAAGGATTCAAACGAAAAAGAATCAATCTCATCAAATACAGAAAAACAGGCGGAAAAAGGCAAAAGTCACTTTACTAATTTCAGGGAAAATCCCTGGATGATCTCAACTCTTGTTTTAGCAGTTATTCTTATAGTGTTCGTCTTCTTCGCAACAACTAAAGGCATAACTGGAAACGCTGTATCAGAAACAGTTGCTGCAGAAAATTTAGTCTCGTTCATAAAAAGCCAAAGTCAGGGCCAAATAACAGACAATATAAATGTTATCTCAACAGAAAAAGAGGGAAGCCTATATAAAGTTACATTAGACTATCAAGGGCAGAATATTCCAGTATATGTAAGTTTAGACGGAAAATATTTGGTTACAAATGTAATTCCCCTTGATCCAAGCTTATTGCCAAATTCCCAGCAAGATCAACAAAATGACATCAAACCTCTAACAATTAATATAGCAGACAGCCCAAGCAAAGGCGAGGCAAGCGCCCCTGTAACAATTGTAGAATTCTCAGATTATCAATGCCCATTCTGCGCGAGATTCTTCACAGAAACTCTTCCCCTAATAGAAAAAAATTACATTGATACAGGCAAAGTCAGGCTTGTTTACAAAGACTTTCCTCTAAGCAATATACATCCAGAAGCGCAAAAAGCAGCTGAAGCCGCCCGCTGTGTCAGAGAACAAAAAGGAGATGAGGCTTATTTCAAGATGCATGATTTGCTGTTTGAAAATCAGCAATCTCTAAGCATGGAAAATTATAAAAAATGGGCGAGAACATTGGGAGTTGTCGGAACAAAATTCGATAATTGCCTAGAGGATGGCAAATACGCATCTGGTGTAAATGACGATTTAGAATATGGACAACAGCTTGGCGTCCAAGGAACGCCTGCTTTCTTTATTAATGGAAAATTAGTTTCTGGTGCGCAACCTTATTCTGTTTTTGAGCAGATTATTAATGCCGAGCTTTCTGGAACAGCAACAAGTTTATAATATGAAAAATATTATTAGAGATAGAGAAAGTGGAAACAAGCTATCTTCTTATGATAATGAAACATTCTTGGAACTTGTTTTGCAGATGAGGGCTGTTGCTATTTGTGATAGGAGAATTAACGTAAGAGATAATTATTTGCCAGTGCCGAGATATGAATATATTGAAAATGAACCTTATAAACGCAATTCTTAAATACTAGTTTTGTTATAATGTTTTATGCCACACACCCTTCCTAAATTAAACTATCCATACGACGCCTTAGAGCCTTACATAGACACAAAGACGATGGAAATCCATCACACAAAGCATCATCAAGCCTACATAGACAAGCTAAATGCAGCTCTGGAAAAATATCCAGAACTTCAAAATAAAAAAGTAGAAGACTTATTGAAAGATTTAAAAAAGATTCCAGAAGACATAAGAACAGCTGTAAGGAATCATGGCGGCGGGCATGCAAATCACTCTCTCTTCTGGCAGTTATTAAAGAAAAATGTTAAATTTGAAGGCAAAATTGCAGATGCAATAAACAAAGCATTTGGCTCTTTTGATTCATTCAAAGAAAAATTCTCAAATGCATCTATTGGCTTGTTTGGAAGCGGATGGGCATGGATTGTCCTGCACAATGGCAAGCTTGAAATCATGACAACACCAAATCAAGACTCTCCAATAAGCGAAGGAAAAATTCCTTTGCTAGGACTGGATTTGTGGGAGCACGCATTTTATCTTCGTTACATGAATAAGAAAGCAGATTATGTTGCGGCATTCTTCAATATCATCAACTGGGATAAAGTTGAGGAACTTTATCAAACTTCGATAAAGAAAAAATAACTATTCTTTAGCAATATTTTCTCCTATATTAAGTAGCTTTTGATATGTTGAGGCATCAAGAAAATATCCTTTTTCAGGCAGTCTTTTTAGCAGCTCTTTATATTTGCTTAAATTTATTATTTTTTTATCCAATAAAATTATTAATATTGATGTTGTTCTTATTGGTATTAGATTAAATATAGAACAGATATTAAAACCAATCTTTTCGTCGATTAATATAGTATCTATATCAAGTTCTTTACAAAGCGAGATACATTCTTTTTCTCCCTTGTCTAATCTTTCTATTTTTGCAATAGACTTTGGCTCTTTTACAATAATGAATTTTTCTTCTATAAATTTTTCTAGAGGCAGGACTTCATTTTTTATTTGTTTTTTCCCTTCGGAAACTACTTCTTCGTATACGCCTCTTGAAATTATTACTTCATCGAATAAATTCTTAAGATAATGCAAGCCTCCAATTTCAGATAAATGTATTAAAGGGGTTGAATCGGAAATAGCTTTCATTTTTTTGATAATTTTTTGATTATCTCCAAGTCTCTGTCTATATCCTCTGGTGTAAGGCCAACCCAATCAATTTTCTTTTCTTTTGTTATATCAAGCATTTCCAATATGGAAATGCCTGCTTCTTCTGCTGCCTTCCCTAAAGAAATTTTATGTGCAGTTAACTGCTCAAGAGCATTCTGTGTTCTCCATTCTTTTATTGCCTTGTCTAAGAGACGTCTTATAATCTCGCTTCTGTCTATGCGCCATTTCCTTTCTACTTCGGCAAGCTCTTTTTCAAGTTCTTTACCTAGCCTTACTGATATTATGTCCGCCATTGTATACATTATATATAAATTGTATACTATTTAAGTTTTTCGATTTTATTTTTTGGCGTTCTATCCTTAATTACATAGAATAGCCCTAAATTTATTTCAAAACAGCTTCTATAGAATCGGCTAGGAAATCTGCAAATTCAGGTTTGTAAAGCATAAGTTTTGTTGCTGGGTGTTGTAATGACAATAATAAGATTACACTTCTATCATATTCTGGTTCCTGTGCAATAAATCTTTCTATTTCTGGTTGTAATCTTTTTAACATTTCTTCTCCAAATCTTCCCTCTTTATTCAATGATAAATTCCCATTAGCCATTCCAAAAATAAGAGAGTTTTTAAAATAAGAACCTTGTCCAATTCCTTTACTTAATTCTTCTTGTATTTGTTCAGGAGTTTTCCTGTCAGCTAATAATTCCAAAGCAAGTATATCGCTGTCATATGGTTCAGCAGGATAACTTCCGCATTTTTCTCCTCTAGCTATCGCCCAAGTTTTTCCATTAAATTGGAATAATCCTGCATTTTCATAGCCCATATACCCAACTCTTGTTCTATGCCAATCAGAATCACTTGCAATTTCAGCCAACGCTCTATTAGCCAGAACAATCTGTTGAGGATTATGTCTTGCAGTTAATGTGGAATACGTGCTTTTCAATAATTCTCTTACATTTAATCCTTCAGTTTTCTCTCCCATAACCTTTGGCATAAATCCCAACTTTAAAAAGATTTATATGCTACGTTAGTGTTGTTCTATCCTTAATTAGTTAGACTTAATATAAATATGGGATTTCTCTAATATAAATCGCGATTAATCAAACCTTTTTCAAAAACTCAATCTCCTCATCACTCAAATCAAGATGCTTCTGCACCTTCGAGTTTTGCAAAATTGGCATTAATAAGCTGAAGTCTCTCATAGCTCTCTTCGTAGAGCAATGCACCAATCTCGCGTATTTTTTTGCAATTGTTTTCTTCTTCTCTGTTTTCCGATTATGAAGCCAGATTTTCAATACTCTCTTAGGCCTCTCATAACTCGTAAAGCCCGCGAGAGGCATTTTCTTTGCATATGATATTCCAGCACTCTGAAAAATGCTCTGATATTGCAAAAATCTCCAATATTGATTCCTGTAAATCCTGCCCCTAAACACGTCGGCATTTCCCAAGGCATAATATGCCCTTACAAGCGCATCGTTTTTATATTCCCTGGGAATATTCTCCTCTATCCAAAGAAATATCTCGTCAAGTGAAAGCGAAGAATTTTCAAAAATATCTAAAAAATCCCCTCGTTCCTTGAACAGCCTTCTCATAATATGAAAAATATTCTCCTCCATATCCCGCTTTTCAGAACTATCAACTTTCAAATCGCTGATTGAAGAAAAAGATTGTAAGTCGTTTAAAGCCGCTCTGACATCGCCTTGTGACTTAATTGCAATTAATCTCAAAAATTTCTCGTCCTTTTTCAAGCCCTCTTTTTGCACAACATTCTTAAGTATAGAGATTATTACCTCAATTCCTAAGGGCTTTAATTCAACAATTCTTGATTTTGCCCTCACAGGAGATAATTTTGATTGCCATATATCATTGCACGTCATTATTATAGGAAATTTTGTTGCCTGAATTATTCTCACTAACTCTGGAATGCCTCCCTTATCAGTGCCTGTTACGCCATCGAGCTCGTCCATTAAGATAATCTTTCCTTTTTTTGCAAGGCTCTGCTGAATTGTTGCAGGGGCTAATATATCTCCCAGCTTCTCTCTATTCCTCAAGTCAGATGCATTTAATTCAAATATCTCCATGTTATTTTCCCTTGCAACAGCATGAGCCAGAGATGTTTTCCCTGTGCCCGGCAGCCCATAGAAAATTAGCGCTTGTTTTTTTGGGAATTCTTTTATAAAAGACTTTATCTTTTCTATTGCTTCATTCTGTCCAACTATATCTCTATAATTTCTTGCCCGATATTTTTCAGCGTATGTAAAATGCATTTTATAGAATAAGAAACAGGGTTTTTATGGATTGTTGTGCTATGTCAAGGTTTTGTTAAATCAATATAGTAATGCGGGCACAAATTTCTCTTTACATCTAACCATATAGGGGCTTTTGTTCTATCTTTGTGTTCTTCTAGAACTACTTTAGATAAATCTTCATATCTTGCATTCCATCTTCTATCATTAAATTTGTATAAAGCTTCTTCTTCATGTCCTTCTTCTCTTGCTGTTTGTTCGGCTAAAACATCGCCTTGAGTTTTTGTCCATGTGCAATTAAATATTCTTTTACTTGTGAATTTTCTTTGCCCATTTCTATGATTTGGATTATAGTCACACAAGTCGCAGATTTGAGTTGCTGAATAATCAATGTATAACATTTTTAAAAATGATCTATAATCTTCAGAGCCCCTTGCTCTTTTACGAGCATTTTTCAGATCAATTCCATGTTGTTCCGCCTGCTTAACAAACAAATTCCATTGCTCATCATTTGCAATAATTTCCAATACTTTTTCTTCTGCCTGCGCCCACATTCTATCTGAATTTTTTCTCATATTATTGAAGTATAATCTCTCTTTATAATTATTTCTGTTATCTATAATCTATGATTACGTTGACTTGCCCTGTAAAAACTAGATTGATTTAAAGAAGAGATGTAATATCACTATTATTAGGGCTATTATTTTTCCTATTTTTATAATGCTCATATCTTCTTGCTAAGCCAGTACCAGTAAAAAGACCTGTAAACCATGCCAATCCGCCTATTAAAGAACTAATAATTAAATTAGAGGCTTGATTTTCATTTATAGCATTTTCTGGATTATACTTATTTAATAAATAATATCCTAAAACAAAACCGCCTAGAGCGGCAACATTTGCCGTTGATTTTATAAAGAGACTTTGTTTTGGTGTCCATCCCAATCTAACAAAATTATCATGATTATAATTATTATCTTCCATTATATTTTACCTTATAGGGCATTTATAAATCTTTTTACAATATCTGATTTGTAATTAGAAATAATTATGTCGACTTGCCTTGTCCAGCTAAAACAAAAGAGGCTAAAAGAGCCTGCAATTGCACAAACTCGTCAGAGCCCTCTATCATCCTAAACTCTATTTCGCCTGTCTTTTCAGTGAGCTTGATTTTTATCTCCGGCTCAATCTGCAAATTCCATATCTCTTTCTGGATAGCCTTGATAATGTCAACTCCAGAAATGCTGTCCTTAAGCATGACATCAAGCAGTTTGTCCTTTGCGCTGATAAAGTCCCCTGCAAGAGCGTAATCAATGACAACTTTTATATCCCTTGGTTTTGTTGAGGCAAGAATCATGTTAATCATGTCTTCATTTATATTGAGAGATATTGAAGCTGTCGTCTGCAATAAATTAATAGTGCGCCTACAATCTCCCTCAGAGCCGTCATAAAGCGCGTCAAAAGCCCCGTCGCTGATTGCAAGCTTTTCGTTCTCTGCAATTCTCTTTATCACCTGCACAACATCCTTTTTCTCCAAGAGCTTGAATCTAAAGACAACGCATCTTGATTGTATAGGATCAATAATCCTCGAAGAATAATTGCATGATAAAATAAATCTGCATGTGTTTGTATAATTCTCCATTGTTCTCCTCAAAGCCTGCTGTGCCTCTCTTGTCAAAGCATCTGCCTCGTCAAGAAAGACAACCTTAAACGGCATGTTTTCTATCGCCTTTGTCCTCGCAAAATCCTTGACTTTCTGCCTGATTACGTCTATACCTCTCTCGTCGCTTGCGTTTAATTCCAGATAATTTTCACGCCATCTTTCCTTGAATAGCTCCTTGACGATAATCAAAGCAACAGTTGACTTTCCAGTGCCTGCCGGCCCTGCTAATAATAAATGTGGAATGTTTAATGCCTGCACAAGCGATTTCACTCTTTTAAGAATCTCCTGCTGCCCTACAACCTCTTCAAATTTAGATGGCCTATACTTTTCTGTCCAAATTTCAGATGAATTCATAGCTTAATTCAATTTAGCATTTTTATAAAGATTGTTATATAGCAAAAGGCATAATAAATGTTAGAATTACATCAAAAACTGACTACTTAAGCAGCTCTTTCTCTATGCAGGCGCCTCTTACGCTTTTCTTTCTTCAAAAGCTTGCGCTGCCATTTCCATCTCATTTGGCGTTTTTTCTTCCATCTCCTTGATGAACGTTTCATAAATTTCCTAATAAAATTTGATTTATAAATCTTAGCTCTCTAAATACTTGTAGCTTTCTGAAGCTACGACGATATCTTTTAATTACAACTTTAAAAATTGCCTAATTTTCTCAATTGGAAAGGAATATTATTAATTGAATTATATTATTATATCGAAGATAAATTAAACATGTTTGGCTATTTTATAAACTAACTTCTTAAAATTTGAGGATTTTTACTTCATAAAGGTAAGTAGATATCTATCTATAGTCAAAGACATTAATAATTCCCTATTTTGGCTTTGACTATCAAGGGAAAGACATATAAAATTGGTTAAAAACTTATGTCTTTCACTATAACTCTACCCCTCAATATTATTCATCCTTATCTTGCCAAGCTCTTCTTTAACAATTAAAGCCTTGTCGTCCCCTAATATTTTCTTGTAAAAATCAATATCTGAATAAAGTGACTGCCCAAGAGAGCCTGCCTCATTTATCAGCTGCGCAACCTCTGCTTCATGCAAAGAAGTCTTGCTCAAAATTCTCCAGCCCTTGACTGCTGGAATTGGCGGCATCAATTCCTCATAGCCCAGTATTCTCAATAAATGACTATCATCAAGAATCTCGTCATAATCCAAATCTTCAAGCAAAGTTTTCGACCTCTTAAGATTGAATTGAGTATAATCTTTTATAACTAAATCTGTTTCTTCCCCTACATCCTTTAACAACTCTTTAAGCCTTAATTTTAACAAAGCACCCTCTTTGCCTAATTCAATAGTATATTTGTCCAGATTCTCTGCGATTTTCTGTATTAAATATCCTTTTTGTATGACTTGTATTGCCTGATTTAAACTTGGATAATTTCTCATTTCAAAAAAATTGAGTTTTCCTATATACTTATCAAAAAGCTCCCTTTGTTTTTCAAGCAATTGTATGTTTTCGTTAGCTTTTCTAAGCAATTCGCCTGTATTCACAAGAGGATATTTTACGTTCTTGTAAAACAAATTAATCTCGTGCTTTCTTTCAGAAATAGCGATCACTAAAGTTCCAGCCTGTTTTGCCACCCTTTCTGCAGTCTTGTGTCTTATTCCCGTCTCGTTAGTTGCTATCTTATTGTCAGGCGCAAGCAAAACATTCACATAATTAATCTTTCTCATATCTTTTGATAATACTATGGCTCCGTCCATCTTGGCAAGTTCAACAAGTCTTTGTTGAGTAAATCCAACATCTATCTTAAAGCCCCCTTCTAAAATCGGAGCAAGATATTCATCTTCTACAACAATAAGAGCCCCTTTCTGCGCTTTCAACACTCCGTCAAGCGCCGCTCTTAAATTTGTTCCAGGTGCAACTAATTTTAAAATAGCTGAAAATTCCTCTTCAGAAACTTCGTGATTTTCCTCTTGAATTATCTTTTCTTGTATTTCTTTTTTTGTTTCCATTAATTAATTCCCCTTTTTATTCTAATTAGATTTTTATTTAATTAATAAGAATATATAAATCTTATTACTTATTCATATAAGAATTTCTTAATATATCTTTCTAAGACTTCAAATGGAATTGCAGTATGCATCTACAATTTTAAAAGCCTATTTCTCCTAGTTTTCTTAGAACATCCTTGATTTCATTGATAAATCTCTGTTGCTCTTTTTTATCAGACGTTCTTAAAAACTTGATTAATAAATCACTTAGTTCCTCTTTTTTCAGAATTTTTATTTTGAATCCAAACAGCAACAAAATAAAATCTATAAGAACTATGTTTTAGTTCTTTTATAACAATCCCTCCAACTTATCCAACAGCCTTGCCTTTATAGGAATTTTCTTCAAGAGTTTTCATTAACTCAATTTACCTTTATATAAGAAGAATTAGCGATAAGATTATTAATATATGATTTTTATGTAATAAATGAATAGAGGTGTTAGGGTTACTTATTTAATTATAATAGGTATAATTATTATTTTTATTTTAAGTATTGTAGTACAAAAATATGGAAATTATTTCAAGCAAAATATTATTGATAAGGATTCTAATTACCAATACGAAATATGTGATGGGGGTGAGTGTAGATATATTATAATAAACAATATCATAGAGCCGAGCAGCGAAACGCGCAATGTATGTAATAATCAAGGCTTATGCGAGGATGTTCCAGTGAATAGACTGTTGCTTAAACATGGGACAGATAAGGAATATTGTTCAAATGCGCCTTATCTTGGATCAAGTTATGTGGATAATTGGTGGAATGCAAATGGCTTGATTGATGAATGCGAAATGCCGCCAAAAGCGGATATGCAATTTGCATTTAAGCAGCATAATGGGTCTTTCTTGGGTCATACTGGTACAATCCAAATTACATTAACTCCTATAAATTACGAAAATAATTATCTTGCCTTACAAATATTGATTGGAGAAGATAATAATTTTGATGAGCTTCCTGATGAATGGATTTTTTGCGGAAATGTTGACAGCATTCATGGAAAGGATAAGAAAATAATTAATTGTAGCGGAACTAATATGAAATTCGTTAAGTTAGTGAGTCCTGAATGGAATCCTTCTAGTTTGTATTTAGATTATATTTTAATATTGAGGGCAGATTGATTCTGCTGTGCTGGATGCTCGTGGCAGAAGGGTGTGAACTCCACAATATATCTACATCATAGAGATATAACACTCTTAATGTACCCGTATAAAAATATTATATTTTCTTCTTTTAGCATATCGAATCGGAATGCAACACACTCAAATTTCAGATGTTTATAATGTAGACAAGATTGTAGAAAAGTTTAAATATGTAGTCACCTATTAATAGAGTATGTATATTGAGAGAAGGAAAGCAAGGGGTAAGATAAGATACTATTTAGGACATTCATTCAGAGAAGGTGGAAAAGTACATAAATTAAGGAAATTTCTTGGCTCTGATTTAGATGAGAAGACTCTTAGTGAGCGGGCAGAAAAGGCCAAAGCTTTAATCTTAGAAGAAATTCAGAAATATCAAATTATTCGCGACCCTTTAAAGGTTGAACTTTCTGAAGAAGAGATTGTATATTTACGCAATCTTGAGAAGAAAATTCCGCTTAAAGTAGATCATCTCTCAGAAAAAGATTGGCAAAGATTTACCGAGTTATTTACCTATAGCACAAACGCGATTGAAGGAAGCGAACTTAACAGTAAAGAAGTTAAAGAAATTCTTGAAGAAGATAAATGGCCTGATAAATCTAAGGAAGACATTGCTGAAGCCTATGGAGTAAATGATGCAATTGAATTTATTAGGAAAATTAGAGAGCATATCTCTTTAGAGTTTATACTTGAATTACATAAACTCGTTTTTAAGAATTCCAAAAATTTTGCCGGACAATTTAGAAAACCTGGAGAGGAGGTCGTTGTTATGGGAGGAGGAAAGATTGTTCATCAAGGTGCACCTCAATCGAGAATTGTTAGACTTTTGAAAGAGCTTATAGAGTGGTATGAGAAAAATAAAAGTAAATATCCGGGTATTGTATTAGCGGCAGTTGTACATAATCAGTTTGAGAATATTCACCCTTTTAGAGACGGAAATGGAAGAGTGGGAAGATTATTGTTAAATAACATTCTCCTGAAACATGATTTGCCACCTGTGAATATTGATTTGAAGAATAGGCAGGAGTATTATAAGGCATTACAGTCGTATGATAAGGAATATAACCTGCGACCGATGATTGAGCTTATTCTTAAAGAATATAAGACTCTTAAAAGAATTTTGAAGTAAGATAGTGTAGACAAAAAATGTAGACAATTTATATTTTGTAGACATGCTCCTGCCGAGCAAGAATACAAGTTGTCCAATCTAATGGGACTCTCTCTTTTTTTATTATGTTTGCTGGAGTAATTAAAAAGACGGATTTTTAATAATTCTAGTTGTTGTTTAAAATAATTTAAAAAAAGAAAAATTAATATCCAATTATTTAATCATTACAACTATTAGGGATTACTTCATCTGGTACTAGTCCTGCAAGATGGGCTTGAACATCAGCACCAATACCGTCTGTGGTAGAAGCCAGTCCTGAAATAAGTCCACCAAAAGCAGATCCGCCTTGCGCATATCCTGAAACATCTTCCCCAAGACAAGCCTGATTATTGGGTTGAGCTGCAAATACTAAAGTTACTGAAGTTGCAAGAAGCGCTATAGCCATAAAAGCCATCAAAATTACTTTTTTCATTTTTACCTCCGCATTATTTTGAATAAATACCTTCTTTATATACATTATTGTGTTATAAAACAATATAAAATCTGTATGCCCACTAAACTAGACAATTTGTAAGGATGCTCCTGCCGTAAGTGGAGCAGAGAAGCCTAGAGAAAAATATTCCAATAAGTCTCTGTCATCTCCTCGGCCATAAAATCAATAAGTTTTTGATAATGTTCTTTATTTGCTTTTGAGAGATATGAAGGATCAGCGGTTCTTAATGCTTGTAAATATTTATCTCGTTTCTTCTTATGCACAATTACCGGAGGATAATTGTTATTAATAAGGACAGCATCAAAGAGTATTCTTCCTGTTCTTCCATTACCATCCATGAAAGGATGTATTTTCTCGAATTTATGATGGAAAATAGTTGCTATAACTAATGGATGGAGATATTTCTTGCTTTGCTCATACCACTTAAATAAGATGTCCATATCAGTTTTTACATAGGGTGCAGGAGTTGCTTTAAAGTTTGCTCTTATAACTCTAACATCAGATGTCCTGTAACCCATTCTATCATCAATATTTTCCATGAGACTCTTGTGAATATTAATAATTAAATCATGTGAAAGCTCCTGTTTCTTCTCAAGCAAAAAAAGAAAAACTTTTTCTGTATTCTGCAAATCATAAATTTCTCTTAGGGTTCTATTTTTTGGAGTAAGCCCTTCGTCAAGAAGTTTCCTTGCTTCATCTAATTTGATAGTATTTCCCTCAATAGAAGCAGTATTATAGGCAAATTCTATAATAAAGTTTTTGTAAATTTCCTGTTTTGTGGGTGCAGGATTCTTTCGAAACTCGTTATTATAGTGGATTTTACATGCTTCTATTTCGGGAGTCTTGTCACCTAACCATTCATCTTTTTTTAGTTTGCTTTCCTTGGCTTTTTGAAGATACCGATTTGATTCCAGAAAATTATGGATTGTTTTATATGCTTTTCTTATTTTTTCAGAATGTTGAGGTAACTTTTCTAGACTTTGTTTTATCTCCTCAAGAGAGCTTCCTAAGTATGCGATATCTTTTGCGATAACTTTTCCGTTCTTTCTTTCTGACGCTCTAAGGTAATAATATATTTTATTTCCTACAGGCTTTTTGTAAATGTATACCATAGTTCTTTGAAGAAAAAAGAGTATTTAAATCTTTACCCTCTACTTTATGATTATCATATGTAGCGGGTATATGCTCCTGCCGGGATTTGAACCCGGGTTTCCGCCGTTCTCCTCTGCCTTAAGAAAATTAAGGCATTGGTATACAAAGATTTGCATCTCTGTCTCCCCAACTCTTGCGAGCTGCAGATAATAAAATGCCTGTCCTAAGGAGGACTGAGATTATTATCTCAACGACTTAAATCTCGGCAATCGAGAGGGCGGTGTCCTTGGCCTCTAGACTACAAGAGCTCATTAAAGAAACTAAAATTGAGGTATTTAAAAGACTATTGATTTTTCAGTTTAAAAGGTAAATAATAAATACAATAATCAAAAGATCTAAAATTACATAGAAAGCAAATATATCATAGAACATATCTTCCATAGACATCTTAAGTTTACATAAAATTAACGCTCCGTTGACATAAGAACTTATATGAAAATCACTTCTTAAAAACCTTATATCCCTTTCTTACTTTTTGAGAAACTATAATTCCTATTTCATCCCCTTTTTTCGCGCTAGTAACATTCTTACGATTTATCTGCATACTCTTTACAATTTCCTCAAAATCCACATTCCCTCCTTTAATCTCTATCTTTTCACCTATTTTAAGTGGTTTAGAAAGTTTTATTGCTGCTGCTTTTACATGGTCAAAATAGTTCGTAACTTCACCTATTTCCATATCATAATAGAAGATTAAAGGGTATATAAGTTTTATTGTTAGAGTAAAAGAAATATCAAAATTCCCAATGAATGCAAAACTAAACTGAAAATTACTATTAGTATTGATTTTATCTCGGGCAATCCTGCCAATATTGTAATGGCTATTTCATCAGGAATCGGAGAAGCCATTATAAAACCTACAAAAATATACATAATATAAGTTTTCACTCTATGACTTAAACTTCTCGAAAAAACTTCTCTTATCTCCTTAAATCTTTTTGTATTTTCTAATTTTATTAATTCGTCTGCAAATGAGATCTTTATTAATTTGTATAATAATAAATTGCCTGTTGCAGAGCCAAGACCGCCCAAAATTGTAGCAACTAATAGGCTGTCTACATTTGCCGAAACCAAAAATCCTATTGCAAATGGAGTGGTAAAGCCAAATGAAAAAAAGAATCCTGCGATAAACACGCCAAGATAGCTCAACTCATCAAGACTTAGAATTATATTATTAATAAATGGATTTTTAAAAAGGAGATATGCAATTATTATAGACACTGCCAAGAATATTAATTTAGGATATTTTATTTTGAACAGTCTTTTCATCTCTTTCTCCCGCATTATAGCCCCACCAGGATTCGAACCTGGGTCTACGGGACCAGAACCCGCAATGCTTGACCACTACACCATAGGGCTGTCTATAATCTTTAATCTTTCTATGTGCTTTAAATTAGAAAAATTTATCTCTTTTAAATACTTGCTTATATCACTTTTTCTGGAGATAAAAAATTGCTTATTCACGATTATTTTAGAAGGGAAGAATCCAAGTTTTATGAAAGCATTTCTAGTATCTATTAATAGCTTCATATTATAATTAGTAAAACTAAGCCTTATTAATTTCGGATCTTTATTAGACATACGAAAAACTGATCCATCAGTGTCTATTAATCCCCTTACGCAGGCTTTTAAGAAAGATTCATTTTCCCATACCCAATAAGGTATTGTAATTTGATTTTTTATTTTGTCTCCGGCATTTAATCCCATATCTATAAAAAATTCCACTAATTCTTTACTATAAATATCGAGAAATCTTTCATTTGGTCTCAATATTTCTTTAGCTTTCAGATTAAAGATATTTTCACATAAATTCTTTAAATAATTTATATGGTAATCTTTATCTTTTTCCAAATCGCCCGCTATTCTTATGTGATAAACTCCTATCTTCTTCCCCTTTTTATAATAATTTATATTTCCATCCCCTAAAATCGCCCCTATAAATTCAGCTAGTTTTTCATTTAGGGCAGGTTTAATTAATTTTATTTTAGATCCATTGGAAATTTTTCCCCCTTTAGATTTTCCCCAATTATCTTCTAATATTTCTTCTATATAATTATCGAAATTAACTTTTGCAATTAAACATAATTCTCTGTATTTAATTTCTGGCAAGAGCCTCATTTCATTTCTTAATTCGAAATATAGATATTTTTCATTTAATTTTAATTTTTTAGCTAATTCTTTCCAAGTTAAATTAAATTTAGCCAATAGAATCAATTCTTTTTGCTTACCCGCTTTTAATTTTATTCTCATTCAATTTGATAATCAATTTAAATATATATAATTTACTATTTGACCACTAGACTATGGGGCTATAAAATCTCCTAATCTTTAAATCTTTTAAACCTTCCCAAAATAAGATATATTTAAATTCACATCTTGCCTATTTAAAAAATGATAAGAAGAACTCATCTCGCCATAGGCACGGCACTCGCCCTATATTTCTTGCCCTTCATAAAACACAAGCTATTTTTTATCCCAATTGTAATCATTTCCAGTCTTTTGCCAGACATAGATACAATGCATTCCAGTATAGGAAGGAAAAAAATCTTCCGCCCTGTTCAAGTATTTCTGACTCATAGAGGGCCGATGCACAGTTACACAATATGCGCTATAATCTCGCTAATATTGGCATTCTTCTTCCCAACCTATGCCCTGCCATTCTTCTTGGGATATTCCTTTCATTTATTCGCAGATAGTTTTACAATTAATGGCATAAGGCCATTCTGGCCATTAAAATTTAATACTAAGGGAGTTGTAAAAACAGGCAGCATGCTTGATAAAACAATATTCTTCGTATTCCTCATTATAGATATATTTTTATTCCTCGCAATATTCCTAACTAAATGATAAGAAAGATTTTTATAGAAGCATTATAATATATAAATGAGGTAAAAAGATGGTATTTGGTTGGTTAATCATCGGAATATTAATGGTGTTCTTATTTATTGCTATATTCAAAACTCAGGACTTGATGTTTATCTTCTCGCTAATGAAAAAATATGGCTTTATCTTCGTAGCTATAGCCCTGATATTATTTGTTTCATTTTCATTTTATAATATCTATAAGAGATACGATTTAGATTTAACAAACTATAAGGGCATAACGCACGCAGGAAAAGTGTATTATACGTGGTTCATCAGCATTTTCAAAAATGTGGGAAAAATAACAGGCTATGCAGTCAATCAAGATTGGGTATTAAATTCAACACTAACTAACACATCAAAATCAAAATGAAGATTAGCCTAATTATTCTAAAATTATTATTCCTCGGCGCCTTATTTATAGTCAGCAACCACGAATTATATCTAAAAGAAGCCGGTGACAGAAATACATTTATCAATATGTATTCTTCATGGCTGGACACGCTTTTTACGCAAGGCCTTGAAGTCACAACTTACGTAGTCAAGTTTGAATGGCTTCCTATTAATGAAACCTATACCGACAAATAGTTATATTTTTATACGATTTTATGTCTCTCATTATAAGCCTCTATAGCTCAGCCGGTTAGAGCGCAGCATTGGTAAGTTGCAAAAAACTGAATATCCAAATATGCTGAGGTCCCGAGTTCGATTCTCGGTAGAGGCTTTTTCAATCAACTAAACCAATCAGTTAACTATAAAAAGACATTTTTTATTAGTCTAATATGGAGCTCAAGAATCTAAAGAAAGAATACGCTGAATTGGAAAAAAAATACAAATTGCCAAAATTTGAGAATTTGAATGCTGACTTTGAAATAGACAAATTAGACAAAGAAAGCGACAGCATATTAAGAGCAATCAGAAAAATTATGATGGAGAAAATAGTCAATTCAATGAGCTTCTTGGAAATGCTGATTAATCCTGTCAATGCCCCAAGAATGTATCTACCATATATCAGAACAATGAGCGCTGAAGACAGAAAAATAATTGATGACATATACTCCTCGCTCGCTGATTTAAGTTTGCTCTCTCTGGAATTAGAAATCGACACGGCAGAAAGCAACGAAGCAAGCTTGATTAAAGATGTTTTTAAAAAATGGCAGGAGCTAAGACAGGGATTCAGGCAGATAATCGCCAGCATAAAAGCCCCAAAGAATTTTGTCAATAGAAGAGAGAAAACTTATTTCGGATAAGTTTTAGCTCGCCCTTCTAATAATATTAAAAATCTCTTCAAGTGAAATTTCCAATATAGATGCTGGCATCCTGATATTCCATGCATTAAGCGTCTTTGGATGCAAGTCTCCCATGTATCCTATAATTTTATTATCTATCAAAATAGATGCTGTTCTGCCTTCTATAAAATCCTTATTGCCTGTTTCCTCTATTTTATACTCCAACCCAAGAATTTTCGTGAAATAATCAAGAATTTGTTTCATCTCAGTAAAATTTCCAGGAGTTAATGCTATGATAAGATTTTCCTCTTCAGTAATTCCTGTTTCTGCCTGCATTTTTGCATCTTTGGAAAAAACTTTCCCAATCTCAAATAACTTTTGCGGATAATCAGCGTCTTTATTCTCTGATAATATTCTAAGCATTGGAACAAGCAGGTTATAACGAAGAAACTTATAGTCTGTTTTGGAATTTTCCAGCTCTATAAGATTGTCCTGTTTTTCTCTTTCTATTTCCTCTTTTTTAATCAGATTATATGAAGAAATTTCTATCAAGCCCAAGCCTGCTAAAATATCAGAGAGCTTGGATTTTATCTTGCCTTCTTGGGATTCTTCAGCTACGAAAGAAATGCCTCCCATCTCCGGTATAAGCCTGTCATAACCATAGGCAATAGCAATGTCCTCAATTACATCCACTTCATGCAGGATGTCAAATCTCCAAGGAGAAATCTCCACAACGCCATTTTTATAGCTATAGCTCATCCTTTCCAAAAGCCTTGCTAATTCCTGCTGTTTCAAATTCAGCCCAAGCAGTTTATTTGCGTGCTCTAATGAAAGCTTGATTTTTTCAGGAGTTAAATTAGGAGCAATATGTTTATCTTTCCCGTAATTAAGCTCCATCGCATAAATCTCGCCGCCCATATCGGAAAGCGCTGTCACAAAAATGTTTAAGGTTTTCATCAGCAATGAAAAATCCATTCCAGAACACTCTATAAAAACATCTCTTGTCAGATTAGTGATTCTTCCTGTTTCATCGCTGTTGATTACTGGAGGCATGGACAGGATATTATTTTTGCTGTCAATAAAGACCGGATATTTAGGGAATCCTTCAAGCAAGTGCGCATATTCTTTCCCTGTTTGATGTTTTTGAATAATTTGAAAGCCATTCATCTCCCTATTTGCTCCTAATGGAATGAAATTTATTTTTTCAGGAGCAAGAGCAGTATATGTTATCGGCAGTTTTATCTTTTCAAGCGGATATATCCCTATTGCCAATTTTTTTCTGTTTCTCCCGATAGTTACATGCAATTTCTCCTGCAAGTCTATTACCTCTTTAATTCTCTCATCATCAAATGAAATATTTTTCACTATGGCGCAGGCTGTAAATGGGCGCACTGTTTTCACAGCCGCGTCTATCTTAACATAATAATCTCTTCCAGGCTTGTTTATTTTGTATTTTTTAATGCCTTTTTCCTTTCCTAAAAAATTTCTGAAAGCGCGGATAAATCCCCGCATAGAAAGCAAATCTGGCCTATTAGGAAGAATTTCAACTTCTATTTCCCTATCATTTATTCTCTCTATAGGCACTCCAAATAAATTTATCTTGTTCATTATTTCATCTGTCAATTTAAAGTGCTTTTCAAATTCCACTCTGGAGAATTTTACATTTGCCATCTTATTTTTTCTTTTTGATTAGATTCTCAAGATTATCAAATCTTTGATTTATATATTTAATATGATGTTTAATATCATCTCTTATTAAATTTATATCTCCTCTCACTTTCACAAAACCAACTGCAACTTTTCCTTCAATGGAATATAACTCTCTCCAGAGAGCTAATTCTGACATAACCAGCAAAGATGCTACAGAAACTGATGTAGCCATATCTGTCGGCGACCCAAATAATTTCCACATTATTATTCCAATTATTGCAATAATTGCAATCCAAAATATTATATCTTCTATTTTCATTTTATCCTAACATAAATTCTTTTATTATCTTTCCCTCTCGTCTCTGTATTAATTAACTCTAATTCTCCTATTTCAGAGGTATTTTTAACATGTGTTCCAGCATCAGGCTGTTCGTCTACATCTCCTATTTTTACTATTCGCAAGATTTTTATTGCGGGAGGCAATCCCATAGCTAACTTTACTAATCCCGAGTTCTTTTCTACGTCCTCTCTTTTCATTTCGTAATGAGAAACATCTAAATTTCTTTTTATCTCTTGATTCGTTTTTTTTATGTATTCTTTTATTTTATCTTTATCTAATTTTTCTAAATCAAAATCTATTCTTATTTTGTCCAAACTTATTTGATTTCCTGTCACTAATGCTCCTGTCTCTTTCTGAAATATTGCACTTAAAATATGGGCGGCAGTATGGCTCCTCATTAATTTATACCTTCTTTCCCAATTAATGATACAGTTTACTTTATCTCCCTTCTTTAAGCCATTTTTATTTAATTGATGCGTTATTTTTCCCTGCTCTTTTTTTACTTTTATAACTATAAATTCATCATTCCCTTTTATTATTTTTCCGTCATCACTTGGTTGTCCGCCGCCTTCTGGATAAAATATAGTATCTTCCAATATTACTCTATCTTCATTAACTTCTTTAACAATAGTTTCAAATTCTTTTTTATAGCTATCTCTCAAATACATCATTTTATCCACATCCTCATGCTCCTCAATTGCTTTAAATCATTTGAATACATTTCCCTCAAATCTTTTATCTTGTAATAATCGCTTATTATCCTGTCAAACCCCTGCCCCCACGCAAGAACAGGAATATTTTTCCCAAAAAGCGGAATCACTACCTCTGGCCTGAAAATGCCTCCTCCTCCAAGCTCAAGCCATTCTTTTCTTTCTTCATGAAACACCTGAATTTCAACGCTGGGCTCTGTGAACGGATAAAAAGTCGGAGCGAACTTTATTTTTTTAAAGCCCATTTTCCTATAAAACTCCTGAAGATAGCCTAACAAATGCCTAAATGTTGCGTTTCTGTCTATTACAATCCCCTCTGTCTGATAAAATTCAAATGCATGCTTCCAATCAAGCGTCTCATTGCGAAAAACCTTTCCAATTGTAAAATATTTAGCAGGTATTTCTGTTTCCTTCAATTTCGCAAGTGTCTGCGCAGATAATGCAGTTGTGTGAGTTCTAAGAACAACTTTTCTTGCCTCTTTTTCATGCCATTCATGCCCCCAGCCCTTGCTATTATCAACGCCTGATTCATGAGCCTGCTTGACTTTTGCAACAATTGCCTTTTCAGGAAGTCTGCCTTCTGCGCCTTTTATAAAAAAAGTGTCCTGCATTTCCCTTGCGGGATGATCCTGCGGCGTAAATAAAGAATCAAAATTCCAGAAAGCAGTCTGCGCTATAGGGCCTGTCATTTCTTTGAAACCAAAATCAAGCCATATCCTCTTAGCATAATCAATAGACTGGTTGACAAAATGCTTCTTTCCTCCATATATCATTGGGGCATGGGATTTTATGTCATAAACGCGGAATTTTTTATTCTTGCCCCAGTTTCTTATAATCTCTGGAGTTATTTCCTCAATTAAATCTGTCTTCATGTCTTTTTTGATTAATTGTTTTCCAATCTCTGTAAGCTCAAATTTTATAATGCCGATTTCTTTAACTCTTATAATGTCCTTTCTTTTCTTCAGATTGGAAAAAACCACTGCCAAATCAGGATTCAGTTTTTCCTCGTCAATTGGAAGAAGCTCAAGAAATTGTTCTTCAGGAGTTTTTTTGATAATCTCCTCCCTATGGGCAATCATCTTGATTTTAGCATCTTTTATCTCTACAAACCCCCTGTTCTT
Organism: Candidatus Woesearchaeota archaeon; assembly: GCA_964575515.1. Taxonomy (GTDB): domain Archaea; phylum Nanobdellota; class Nanobdellia; order Pacearchaeales; family GW2011-AR1; genus JAUSIK01. The sequence goes on from CAZNQS010000001.1 coordinate 40,488, forward strand.
TAGTAAACCGAGTGAAACGTCAAATTCATTGTCAGATAATTTTGACAGCTTTTTTGCATTATCTATTGTTACATTAGTATTGCTCTCTAAAAAGCCGAGAAGCTTTCTTTCAGGAAGAGAAGTCTTCTTGTAATATATCCCGTTCGTACCAAGCTCTATCGTCTTCTGCGTTTTCTTCGTTATTTTAACAATATTCTTGCTCTCTAAAAATCTCAATGCCCTTAAAACAGAAGTATTGTCCAAGCCTGACTTGTTCTCTATTTCCTCTATATCTAAATTTAAAAAAGGTATTATTTTCCTCTCTAAAGGTGATAGTTTCTCAATAATTTTCTCTAGTTCAGATGTCATGGTTCGAGGAGGAAGAAAGAGGTTAAAAAAGTTTGGTTTTAAAGATTACTTTGTTGGTGACATTCCCTTTATAAAATATCGCGCTCTTTCATTGTCTATTACCTCTTCTAAATCTTTATTCATCTTTTCAATTTCTTTTTTGTTTAGTATCATTATCTTTTTTTCTTTCTGCATTCGTTCTATTTCATTATTTACTTCTTCTCTTCCATAATTTCTTCCTATATAATAACCGCAAAGAACAAGTGATGAGCTAATTGCAAATCCTACTAAAGAAACTACGAGCCCTCCAAAGATTAGTCTTATATTTTTATTTTGATAATTTATTCTTATTAATCTATCAGAGGCTTTTTTATGTTTATCTGAATTATAGCCACCATTTTCTCCTGTGTAAAGCCTAAATTCATTGACTTCTTTTTCATGAAGCCTTCTATATTCTGATTTGTCCATTAAAATTGAATTTATTTATTGTATTTAAATTTTTCCTTTATATTGCCTCTTTAGCCTGCCTAGTAGAAATGCCAAGAGATATAAGAAATGAAGACGCGTCTCTTTTATCCTTATAATTTAAGGTGACAAATTTCGCCTTGGCCTTCCTGCATATCTTTATGTTTTGGACTATTTTTCCAAGTGTTGTCGCCTTCGCCTTTTTTTCCAGTTTTCTTAACTCATTTAAATCAATTCCAATCGCTACTTTATTTCTTGCAGCAATTCTGGCCAGAACATGATTCAAGCCAGAGTCCAAGAGCAAAATGTCAAAATTTCCATATTCCAGTATTTTTCTGTTGAATTCGCCGCCCTGCGCTTTTACTATTATTGGCATTTCCATGCAATTTCTGATTTCTTTCTTTGCTTTTTCTATGTTTGAGGTGTGTATCATTTTACAAAAATCGCTAATTAATTATATAAATCTTTATTAAACTAGATTATACGATAAAATTATGCCTAAAAATAGTTGGGAATTATGGGGAATTATAATAGCCATAATAGAATTTAATATAAATTATTTTGTTTATAGTAGGACAGGATCAATTTCTAATGTTTTAATGATAATCATAGTTTCTTTAATATTTGCTTTAGCTTTTATTTTATCTGACATTTATTCCAAAATTAAAAGCATTGAAGATAATAAAGACGAAATTAACAAAAAGATTATAAGGGATAAAGAATTAGAAGATATAAGATTAGATTTAAGAGAAATGAGGAGGCAGATATTCAAAAAATGAGGAAAGATAAATACCCTGTTGAAGCGCTTATACAGATTATTAAAATTGCGGCTATAGCGATAATAGGCTTTATAATTATTAAGGCTCTTTTAGGTGCTGCTGTAAGCTAACTCATCCTTTAATTATTGTTCCTTCAAATTTCCGATTTCTTAAAACTTTCTCCAAATTTGCCAAGCTATTTCCGATTATAAAAGTTGGAATTTTATGCTTCTTTATCAGCACAGCAGCATTCTGATCCAAAACAAAATGCTGCCCTGGAGTATGCCTTATCTTAAGCGCTTTGTTTTCAAACTCCTTCCATGAAATCTTCCTGATTAATCTTGCGTCTTTATGCTCTCGCGGGTCTTTTGTGTAAAGCCCGTTTACATTTGTTACATTAACGAAATCTGTATTAAAAAAATGCGCCAGCTTGGCAGCAGTCGTATCAGAAGTTGAATTTTCTGCAAATCTCAATGCCCCGCAGATAACAATATAGTTCTTTCTTAAATTATCTTTTACATCTTCCATATCCAATGGCAATTTGTCATTTGCTTCTTTCCCAAAAAACTGCATCATAAATTGGGCATTCATTCTCGTCGCCCTAATGCCTGCCATTGATAATTGCTTTTGCGGCTTGTGGTCCAATTTCAAAACAGAAATGTATTTCCTCGCTATAGTGCCTCCCCCACAGACAATAACAAACCTATGCGTATCATAATATCGCCTGAGCAAATGCTTGAATCCCTCTAAGAATTCTGCATCCATCTTTTCCGGCACTATTAAAGAGCCCCCTAAAGAAATTACAACTGCTTTTTTCATAAATTAATAAAGATGGGAGTTTTTATAAAACTTGTTAAGTATTATATTTGATGCAGGAAGATGATATTTGGCAGAATAATAAATATAATACTTATGATGTTATCATTTGGATTTGTATATTAATTTTAATCAGCTATGTTATTGCCAAGTTATTTGATTTAATTTAATTTTCACTTGAAAATCTCCCCATTTTCCTGACTCCACCACAATAAATCAAGCTCATCCGCGGGAATAGAAACACTCTTGGCGAAATTAAGAAAAATATTCTCTATCTCAAGATAATTTTTTCTATTTTTGACCTTGCTGTCGCTTATTAAATTCAAAGCAAATAAATTTCTCAAAATGTGCCTGTCAAGGATTGCAATCTTATTGTCAGATTTTCCTATATTTCGCAGAAAATGAGAAGCCTCTTTCAGCCCGTATCCATTAACATTCTCTGCTATAAAATTCCTCAATTCCTTCCCATTCATGTCATTCAAAAATAATTTAATATTGCTCCATTCGCTCTTCGCATTTAAAATCCTCTTTGTCTTTATTACATGAAATCTGGTTTTAGTTTTTAAAATATCAAAAACTTTTTCCTTGTCAACTCTCTTTAATTTTGAAATTTCTTCTACTGCCCCCCAGCATCTTTGGGCGTTGCTTTGCGGCGTTAACAAGCAAAACATAAATTCCTTGAACTGCTCGTCATCAGACAATTTCTTAAAACTAATCAAACGAGATTTTATCTTATCTTTATAAATTTTATATTGCTCCAAAAGATTATGCATAATATTAACTATTTGCTTAACTAAAAAATCTTTCTATAGATAATTCCCTTGATTGTAACACATGTTTGGGAATTATCTATCACGGGGATTCTGGACAAATATGTGCTACAATTACCAGAATTCACGATATTATAAATCCCTAAGTATAGTTCTTTAATTTTATCTTCTGTATCTAAAGCCATATTGGGCTTGTTGCGCCCGCATTTTCTCAATATAAAAGCGAGTTCCGACAAATTCAGAGACAACAGCAGTAACTATAATATTATCCAAGGCTGCTTTAAAGACGCCCTGAATAATAGGAATTCTCGTCCTTTCAGAAACATTTTTCATTATCTCATTTATCTCGTCTTCTGCCAATACAACAGGCGTTGTCTGTATCGCCCCAAATTTATGCACTAAAACATTCTTTCCTGCTCCAGGGCATTCTATCCCTAAAACCGCAGGATCGTTGAGAAATGGGATTAGTCTCCCTAATAGCACTCTCTCTCCTATAATAGATAATCTCGGCTGAATTTTCATTAAAGGCGTTGCTCTTCTTATATATGGAAATGCATCGCCTCTTTGCTGAAAATGTGAAGGAATTAACTCGCCTGAAATCTCCCTTACTTCTGGACTAATCTTCTGCTGCTTAACAGGCCCTATAATTTCGCCGGCGCCTAAATGAGATATGTCTGTTCCAATACTTGGCATATATCCAACTTTTTCTTCGGCAAGCGCCCCCGCAACAACTGGCTCGCCCACTTCATGAGATAATTCATGCCCAAGTTTAGGCGCAATGTTCATAATAAGCGTTTCTACAAAACTTCTCAAAAATATCTCCCTCTCTCTTAATTCTTTTTTCTCGTTAGACATCTTAGAAGCGGGGCAATGGCCTGCTCATCCTCATCTGATTATCCTCTCCATGCTCATCCTGCTCTATCCCTGTATTTGGAGTATACACCTTTCTTCTCATGTGCTCTTCAAGCAATGTAAGTCCCTTCGCAATAGTCTTATTCTGCTCAAGCAATTTGTCTATCTTGTCAAAGAATTCCCTGTCGCTCTCCATCCTGCCAGGCTGCTGTTTGGAGAAACTCTTCGCAGCAAGCTCAAATAACGCCAGCAAACTGGATATTTCTTTTGCCAATTTGTCAAATTTTTCAGCCATATCTGTGTGTATCTTCTCAAGCTTTATAATATTCTCAAGCAGCTTGTCATCCAAGCGAGAATCATTCTCCCTAGCGACGCTCCTCTTTTTCGGCATATTCAAATTAAGGGTATTTTGTTTATAAATGTTTTTAATAGAAACAAATAATATATAGCTATCTCTTGTAAGTAATAACATAACAGAAATCTTTATAAAGATTCCAAATCAAAACTTTTTAAGGAAAATGTCAGAATTAGAAAGCAGAATAAATAAGCGTGAAAAGATGAACAGGGCATATTTGAGAGAACAAAGAATTGATGCAATTAACAAAGCAATAGAAAATGGCTTAACCTCAGTCAGAGCCATAATGAGAGAAACAGGTCTTGCAAGAAGTACTATTTATTCGTTAGCCAGTCAAGAAGGAATTGCATTGCATAAAGGAAAAATAGGACGATATAAAATAAACCAAATAAACCAAGAATCTCTTGCTCAAGCATTGGCAAACAATGTCAATTCACTCGAGGAACTTTGCAAAATAGGAGGATTTAGAACACATGGAGGATTATGGAAATATTGTAATGAGCATAACATTAAATTGCCAAATTATATTCTACCTTGGAAGACAAGGCCTGAAATAGATGTTTTGATTGAGCAAGGATTAACACAAAGAGAGATTGCAAAGAATGTTGGGCTTTCATTCGAAAGAATAAGACAATATATTAATGAAAGCGGGCAGTATAACGAATACATGAGAATAAGGAAAGAGCAAAAAGAACTGCCTAAAAGAGAAGAAGAGCAGAGAAAACACTTGCTAAAAAATATAATTTATATGTTGAGAGAAAGAACACGAGAGCTAGCTAAGAAAGAAGGATGGGCTTGTGAAAAAGCAGTAGAATATCTGTATTCTACTAAAGATGGAGGCGGAAATTATCGCGTCAGCACTACTCCATTTTCTGATTTACAGAAAATATTCAAAAAATATGAAGATGCTGTTAATAAGGGCAAGAGAATTGCATTGCAAGAGTTAGCAGACGAAATTGATACTTATCCTTCTCAGAGTAGAAAAATTCTTCAAAGAGTAGGTTTAGAACCAATGTATGGAAAAAAAGAAATGAAAATACATTATCGCGGTGAAAAGATAGAAGCTACAAATCGTGGACTTAAAACAGATTTTTCACGCCATGATATCGCTTATTTTTTAAATCTGCCAGAATACATTCCAGGGCTAAGATATAACGCGATGCGGATTCATAGAGGGAAAAGAAGCCGGGCTGCTCAACTTGGTTCAAAATTTTTAACCTATCGTTTGGCAAGTCAGATTTATGAGGCGCAGGATTGCGGCTTCCTAGATGAGATAGCTGAATTAGCAGATGCAAGCGATGATATAGTAGATTTCGCCCTATTTCTTAGAAAAGAAGTTGAGCCTAAGATAATAAAAGGATTAAGAGTTTTGTATAATGATAAAACTATTGCCAAACCATATGTAACAAAAAAGATGCGAGAGAAATTAGAAAAAGAAGATAGGTAGATTTTTAATACTCTAAAATTCACATAAAATAAGGGTGCGTATTTTAATGGTAGAATATCTGCCTCCAGAGCAGAAGACGGGGGTTCGATTCCCTCCGCGCCCATTACTACTTTTTTAAATAACAAATTTGCCATAAAGCTTAAAAAGATAGTTTATATTTGAAAAATATGAATTTAAAACAGACTTTAAGTATTGGATTATTGGGATTATTGGGATGCGAAGATTCAAATGCACCAATGCAGGCGGAAGCTGCTCCTGCTGGAAATCAGTATTCTGTTAATAGGGTTCTAAGCAAAAATGAAGAAGTAGAAATAATTTCTGAAGCGAGAGTAGGTGAGAGATATGGATTTACTGTAAAAGATAAAGATAATAAATTTTGGACATTTGGAACTTATTTACAAGATGCAGCTGCTATTGATTCAAGAATAGATAAAGGAGATATTATTAAAATTCGTAGAGACTTGGAGGATGGCGAAAAAATAAGTTATATAGAGTGGATTGAAGTTATAAAAAAAGCTTCTCAATAGTTTTTTATACTTAAATTTTTAATTATAATCTTTTCAAAATCTCAATCTCCTCAAATGAAACAGCAGAGCCCTTGAATTTTGTTGCATAAAGCGCCCCTTCTAACGCATTTGAACCATTAACGCCAAGCAGTCCCTTCTTATAAGCAACATAAACAAGCTCTGTGGAGCGGATAAATCTGAAATTCTTAAACTCTTCTAAATCGCAGGAAACATTCACATCCATGTGCATCTTGCCAGACATCAGCTTCTCAAGATTTTCAGGCTTTTCCCCAAGCAGGCGCGTAGTTCTCTCGTCAATTGCTATAATATTATCAATTTTCTTTTTGTTCAATTCCTCGCTTAAGGCAAGGCAGGAAGCCTCTGCCTCACTGATAATATCCACTGCTTTATCCTTGACTTTCACGCACATATTCACTCCCTTCATTAGCCTAATGCTTTCCTTTTTAATCAGCTTATTATCTACAATAGAATTAGGAAGCTCTATAACCTTCTCGTCTAAAAGATTCTGAATTTTTAAGGCGCTAAGCTCAAATCTCGGCATCTTCATCGGCCTGTCAATTATCTCGTATTTAACAGCATCTGTAATAAGAAATTTCCCAGAAAAATTCTTTTTCAAATTTTCCAATACATAAAGCAGCCCGTTTAAAGATAAATTGATTATAGGTCCAGAGTCAAATATCAGGATTTTCATTTTTGATATCTCATTACATAATTTCTTTTTTCATATTTTGCTAATTTTATAGTCATGCAAAAAACTCCAGCGCCATTTTGGCTCTTTTTTTAATTTCCAATGCGTCACTCATTTTCATGTCAGCAATCTTGCTCTGCCCTGTATATTCCAGTAATTCCCATTCGCTTATTCCCAGTAATCTGGCAGCCTGCCCAAGTGAAATGCCATGCTCATAAATTCTGGCTCCTTTATTTATAGAAGCCTTCCTTATAACTTCTTGAACATACTGCCTGAAATCTTTCGATACAGATTCCAAAATCTTGCGAGCTTCCCACATATTTGAAGCATACGATTCATTGTCATTCTTTTTCAGCGCAGAAATAGTCCTATCAATCACAAAATTAAACTTCCTAACAAAGTCATCCCAATTTCCAATTCTCTCATAATCCCTGCGCTCAATTAACTTGCTAAGCGCATATATCAAAACAGCAGTTGTAATGCTCCCTGCGTCCTGATACGAGCATGAAGAATGAATCGTCCTGTCAGAAAGCTCTCTTAATTTAGCAGCATCCTTGTTAATTAGTGCCTTTTTCGCTTCATCCAAAACATCCATGGCATTACGACATTCCTCTTTTTCCAGCAACATTATTTTAAAAATAAGGAAGAATATATATAGTTATTTATGATAATAAAAAAATGGAAGTTCTATTAGATGCAAATTTCATAATCTCCTGCATATTAAAAAAAATTGATTTTCAATCGCAACTTGAAGAAAAAGGGTTCAAAATAGTCGTTCCGCGAGAAGTTATACAGGAATTAAAGGACTTAAAATTTAGAAAAGGAATGTCGCATGAGGAAAGAACTGCAATTAACGTGGCCCTTGAAATTTTTTCTTCAAAAAAGATAAAGAAAATTGGCTTTGGCGAGAATAAAGTTGACGATATGCTGATAAAAAAGGGAAAAGAAGGCGTTTATATCGCAACGTTAGACAGGGAGATAAAACGCCAGATTCCAAATAAAGTCATTATTATAGATGCAAAAAAAGAAATAGGCTTTGAAAGAAGCTGATGAAAAAATTTAAATATAAATCTTATTAATATCAAACATGGCAATAAAAACTAAAAGATTAAATCAAGCAACTCAAGTTCATGCAAGGCGAAGAAGAAGCCCATTGGCAGGCATATGGGGCTTTATTATATGGCTTGTAGGAATTCTGGTCTCTCTTGCAGTCAGCTTTGGCATGACGGACGGCACTTTAAGAATCCCATTCATCGCAGATATAATTACAATAATCGCCGGCTGGCTTGTTATCATTCTAACGCTTCTAGGTGTTCTATTGAAAATTATTGACAAACTAAGCAATTGATTCTTTAGGAAATAATTAGGCATTCAAAAATTGTAACATTTATATAATATTTTTCTCAATAAATATAATGAAAAAGCTCTTAGTCATAGGTGGTGGTTTTGCCGGGACTCTTATCGCGAAAAAATTAGAGAAAAAATTTAATACAACGCTTATAGACGCAAAAGAGTATTTTGAATATACGCCAGGAATTTTAAGAACAATAGTAGAACCAAAACATCTAAAAAAAATACAAGTCTTGCATAAAAATTATCTAAAAAAAGCAAAAATTCTGATAGCTGGCGTTAAAGAGATTAATAAAAAATACGTAATAGCAAACAATAAAAAATTACGATATGATTATATTGTTATCTGTTCCGGCTCTGATTACAATCCTCCGATAAAAGAGCAAAATGCCAGTATTACAATGCGGGCAAAACACCTGCAAGACTCTCATAATAAGCTATTAAAGGCAAAAGATATATTGCTTATAGGTGGAGGTCTGGTGGGCATAGAATTAGCGGCTGAAATATGTACCAATTATAAAAATAAAAATATAATGCTAGTTCATTCAGGCAAGCATCTTGTCCAAAGAAATAATCCGAAAACAATAAAATACGCAGAGAATTTTTTAGAGAAAAAAGGGGTTAAGCTATTATTAAATGAAAGAGTTAATAAAGAAAAAAGTGAAATATACGTAACGCAAACAGGAAAGAAAATTAAAGCAGACATGGCATTTCTCTCAACAGGAATCAAGCCTAATTCTGAATTTATGAAAACGAGTTTCCCAAAAGCTCTAAATGAAAATAATCAAATCAAAGTAAATGATTATTTACAAGTTGCAAATTATAAGAATATTTTCGCGGCAGGAGACATAACATCAATTAATGAAGAAAAAACAGCTCAAAATGCCAAAAGACAAGCTAAAGTTGTTATAAAGAATCTCTTAGCCTTAGAACAAGGCGAGCAATTAAAAAAATACAAATCAAAAAAAACACTATTAGTAATCAGCCTAGGCAAATACAATGGAATATTAGAATATAAAAATATAGTTATATACGGGAAAATCCCCGCCCTATTGAAATGGTTGATTGAAAAATTGACGATGTGGAGATATAAATAATCGCCTTATTGCTTTTTCATAGACTTTTTTCCATTCATGTATTTTTGTAAAACATCTGGGATTTTTATTGAGCCGTCTTTTTGCTGGTAGTTTTCCGCAATACATACCATCATCCTTTGCGTTGCAATAGCAGTATTGTTTAAAGTATGAACAAATTTCAATTCATTTTTATCCTGATATTTTATATTGCTTCTTCTCGCCTGATAATCCAAGCAGTTTGAGCAAGAGCCAAGCTCCCTATAGCCTTTCTGCAGGGGAAACCACCCCTCAAAATCAATTGTTTTTGTTGGCACTCTTCCTGTTTCCTGCGACGAAAGCACGACAAGCCTAAAAGGAATTTTCAAAAGCTTCAGCATTTCTTCTGAATTCTTTAGAATAAGCTCAAATTCTTTCCATGAATCCTCAGGCTTGCAAAAAACAAATTGCTCAACCTTTTCAAATTGGTGTATCCTAAATATTCCTTTTGTGTCTTTTCCATGAGAGCCAGCTTCTTTTCTAAAGCAAGTTGATATGCCAGCAAGCCTCATTGGAAGCTTATCTGCTTGCATAATCTCGTTCATGTAATAGGCATTCAATGCGTGCTCTGCAGTTCCAATTAAGTATAAATCCTCGCCCTCTATCTTGTAAATCATTTCTTCAAAAGCAGCCAACGGAATAGCTCCTGACAAGGCACTCTTTCTTAGCATAAAAGGCGGCTGTATTAAATTAAATCCCTTCTTGCTCAAAAAATCCAATGCAAAATTAATTATGGCATAATTCAGCTTTACTAAATCATTCTTCAAATAATAAAATCTAGCTCCTGCAACCTCTGAAGCCTTTTTAGTGTCAAGCATATCCAAGCCTTCAAGCAGCTCAGCATGATCTTTCAAAAATTTCAACTTTTTAATTGTCCCATATTTTTTAATAATTCTATTATGCGAAGCATCCCCAACAGGAACGCTCTTGTCAATAATATTCGGAATGTCCATTAATATAGAATCCCTAAGCTCCTTGTTTTTCCCCATCAATACCTCTTTTTCCTCCAATAACCTCGGAATTTTTTTAGCCTCTTTCAATAAATCATCTATCTTCCCATTCTCTTTTTTAGCCCTGTTAATCTCTTCAGAAATTTTATTCCTCTTGCTTCTTAAATTATCGACTTCTGCCTTCAGCTCTCTCCATTTTTTATCCAGCTCAACTATCTTATCAACATCGTCTGAAGGCAAGCCTCTTTTCTTCTGGCTCTCCCTAACAATTTCTGGATTCTCCCTAATGAGTTTAATGTCTATCATATAATCACAATAGCTTTAACATTATATAAATTTAACACCAAATTTATAAACTCCCAAGCTATCAATATTCAAGGTGATAAAATGGGGGTGGTAGACGTTCTTGTTGATACAATAAATAAAGCATATACAGATTTATCCATAAGCCTTTCTCCAAACGCGTTCCTGGCGATTAAGTTCTTTATTTTTGCTATATCAATAGTTATTATCACCCTCATTATTCTAAAATTTTATACTGCTCTCTCAAAGAAAAATTTCATTAAGTTAAACCTAAGAAAATATAATTACTCCCAGCATCCTGGAGCAAAAAAATTCTTTGCTGTTCTTTTTTATTTCATTGAATATATTTTAATAATGCCTGCTTTAATTTTGCTCTGGTTCTTGGTGCTTTCAATCATATTGTTATTATTAGCCTCTGACAGGACAATGATTCAGCTTTTAACGCTATCAGGAGCATTGATTATAGCAGTAAGAATTCTCGCATATCACGATGAAGAAAGCTCAAAAGAACTCGCAAAACTTATTCCGCTTGTAGCGCTGTCAATATTCCTATTAGACCCTGAAGTATTTGAGCCCTCTACTTTTTTAATAAAATTAAAAGAATTGCCTTCCCTTCTTAACAATATTGCTTTCTTCCTGTTTATAATATTTGCATTGGAAATTGTCTTCAGATTTATTTATACATTAACTGAATTAGCAAGAGGTAAAGAAGAAGTGGGCGACGAGGATGAAAGGTAATTGGAATAAAAAACTAAAAGTTAGTTCTCCATATATAGTATCTTTATTAGCAACGTATGTATTTTTTGTTATTGATACAGGACATTTCAATCCTGCAAAACTGAAAGAGATTTATAGAGAGCGTAACGAGCAAAGACAAAAAAGACAAAAAGAACAAAGTGAAATGAAACAAAGAGAACAAGAGTACAGGGAAAGGTATGAGGGGTTATACAATCAGCTATTAAACCTATCAGATAGAGATAAAAATGGTTATGTTGATTTTGCTGAACAGGTTTCTGCTTGGAGAAGGATGGGTTACTTTGAAAGACCTTTTATAGAATCAAAGGGGATAAAGTTCCCTGAACCGACATTAGAAAATCTAGAAAAAGCTGTAAAGAGTTATCAAAAAGAGTAATATTAAAAGATCTTACATTTTTAGTGAGCCTAGAAATATAGTCAAATTAAATATATTCAAACGCCATCATTCCTTATCCTATTAAGATGCTTAATATGCTCTGCCTGCTCTTTCATGAATTTCTTAGTATCAAATTTACAAGATTCTATCTTATCAGCTATGTATTTTCCTCCGATAAATTTAGGCGTTATTACATATGTCGCTCCTCTCTTATAAAGCTCTAAAGCTTCTTCTGCATCATTCGCCACAATCAAGACGATTGCATTCGGATTGCAGATTTTCGCTCTTCTTAAAAATAGCAAGTTAACTTCTTTGTCAGGAACTGTCGAAATTATCATCTTTGAATTACACAAATTAATGTCATCAAACAAATCTACGTCTGCTATATCTCCATAAACGCAGTTAAATCCTCTCTTGCTCAATTTTCCTATAATATCTGGATTGTAATCAACAACTAGCAAAGACTGCTTTCTATGCTTGAACTCCTCCAAGATATCATGTCCTATTCTATGCGCTCCAAACAAGACTATGTCATATCTCTTTTCTTTTTCCTCTTCCTCTCCCCTCGTTTTCTTCCTCTCAAAAATTGCAAGATATCTCGACAAATAAGGATAAATCTTATCCCCATAAATCACAAGATAAGTTGATCCTCCAATTGTAACAAGTCCTATAACTGTGACTAAAGATAAAATATCAGAACTCAAATGGCCTACCTTTATCCCGAGTGCTATTAAAATATGGGAAAATTCGCTTATTTGCGCCACAACTAATCCTGTCATAAAACTCGTCTGTTTCTTGTATCCAAGCACGCCCATTAAAATCATCATAATAATAGGGCTGCCTATTAATATGAGCAAGGAAAAAACTATAATCGCAGTTTTATATTGGCTTATTCCATTATACAGCAACTGCGAGCCAAGCCAGACAAAAAATAAGAATATGAAAAAATCTCTTATTGGCTTGAGCTTAGAGCCTATTTCAAGCCTGTAAGGCGAAAGAGAGAGCGTTACTCCAGCCAATAAAGCTCCAATCTCTATTGATAAATTAAACACTTCAAATAAAGTAGCAATTAATAAGCACCATCCAATTGAGAATAGCAGAAGAAATTCCTGTGATTTTGCTATTGATTTTGTTATCATAGGCAGGGCATAATAGCTGAATATGAAAAGCCCTACAAGCAGCGCAGAACCTGTTGCAAAGGTGCTCAATGCAAAGCCCACAATAGTTCCTTTGTCAGAAACAGAGGAAACAGCCATTAGCGCGATGACCGCAATTAAATCCTGCACAAATAAAAAGCCTATTGAGATTCTTCCATAAAGCTTGTGTATATCGCCCTTGTCAGAAAGAAGCTTTGTAATCAAGATTGTACTGCTGAAAGTAAGCGCAACAGAAATGTAAAGCGCTGTCAAGGGAGAAAAGCCCAAAAAAACAGCAATCCCATAGGCAATTAACGCTGTAAAAATAGCCTGCCCTACGCCTGTAATTATAGAAACCTTCCCAACTTCCTTAATGACCTTGGGATTTAAATTCAGTCCAACCATGAACAGCAAAAGCGCAATTCCTATGTCTGCCAATGTAGTAATAAGCTCTGTTGATTTTATGACATTAAATACAGCAGGGCTAACTAAAATGCCTGTAATAATGTAACTGATAATTAACGGCTGTTTGAGAATGCGCATTAGCCACACAATAACTATTGCAATAACAATAATAATTCCCAATTCAATGAATATCGTCTCTGCCATTTCCTCTTTAAAATTCTTTTACATTAAAGTAGGGAAATATCTTTTTATATATGTTTTGCCATGCATGCATTGTTGCGTTGTCTGGTGTATTGAAAAGGATTAAAAAGTAAGATTTATTCCTTACTGTATGAAAAAAATAAGACGGAGTATTAAAAAAGGCCTATTTAAGTGGAATATAAAAGAAATTGCCAAAGCATTAAAAATTAAAGAAAGTGATGTCAAGTTGTATTTTACAGACGGTCGTAGAGTTTCTTTTATTCTTGAAAGAAGATTAGCTTATGAAATATTTAACGGGAAACTTGCACCTAATGAAGGAGCAGGATACGACCTTATTGACCCAAATGGAGATAAATGGGAGGTAAGAAGTATAAGTATAAACGGAATATATTTTTGCCCAAGTTATATGGTTGGTTCAGGTCGTTCATTTAAATTAAATGGTTTTTTAGAAAAGTTAAAAGAAATAAAAGGATATATCATTTCTGATATTGAAACTTTCCCAGAAGTTAATTTTTGGATAATCCCGGTAGAACAAATTATTAAGTGGTGGGAAGCAGGTGAACTTGGAACAACAACAAAAATTACTCGTGAAAAAGCATTACAACTAATCAATAAAATATCAAATAAAAATAACTACATATAAGCTAATATTTTTTGTGATAATTTCTCAAGACATATTTCATAATACTTTTCGTCGTTTTCAAATCCTATAAAGTTACATCCTAATTCTTTAGCAACTAAACATGTTGTTCCAGAACCAAGAAAAGGGTCTAAAACTACTGTGCTTTTATTAAATCCATGAAGTTTTATACACATCTCTGGAAGCTTTTTAGGGAAGGATGCGGGATGATCCTTTTCTGATTGAACCGTGTCGTAAGGAATATACCATACATTACCCCTATCTCTTTTATCCCCATTATTTTTTCCATGTTTCCATCTATAGATATTAGATTTGTCTGCATAAGGAACACCGATTGATAATCTGTCTATTTCAATAGATTTGTCTTTCGTAAAATGAAATATAAATTCGTGGAGATTATTTAAAAAACGCGTGCTATTAATCGGTTTATAATGGCCTATGTTTATCTCATATTCTGGAATAGCTATTGATTTAATCCAATGAATAGTATTCTGTAACTTAAGTGATTTTGCTATTCTTTGTGCGACTTCAAAAGATCTAAACTCGTCACTCGCTTTATCACCTATATTGAAAAATAAAGAACCATTATTTTTTAAAATTTTTGCACATCTCTTGCCAAATTCTTCCATCCAATCAAGATACTCATTAAAAGGCATATTGTCATAATGGGAGTTATACTTCACTCCAATATTGTAAGGAGGAGAAGTTACAATTATATCAACGATTTTTTCTGGCATATCCGCCATTAGTTTGATACAATCACCACAAATAATTCTATCTCTAAAATTTTCTATGTTTTGCATTTATTCAATTTTTTACCTCTTTTATTATTAATTCATTCATTTTTAAATACTTTTTGATAGTGCATGAAACATGCCATGCGTTAATCTTAAATACGCTCCAAAAGTTTAATTATATCATATTCATCTCACATGACTGAGATGAAAGGGCTTGGCGCTCGCGGCGCGCCAGGCTCACATCATTCAATGAATTATTTTCTCTGCAAGAAAAAAAACAATCAACGGGGTAATTACTATCTGCAAAACCGGTGTTAGGCCAACGTTAACTAAGGGAATGACAGGCATTGATGGATTATAGGTAAATCTATTGGTGTATTGCGCATAGAATTCGAATACAACTGCAATGAAGATGCCGAAGATAATTGACAATAAAACATTTTTTATATTATTGATTCTCCAATTGAATGACTTATTTATTCCTGATACCCCTAGAAAGATAATCAGGACCATGATAATATCCCCTATAGATGCCTGCAAGATTCTTGGAACATATTCACGTACTACCATATCTGTTATTGTCTCGTATAGCAAGGAATGTGAAACTTCCCAAAATAAGTTAATTAGAAAAGCAAAGATAGATATGTAGACTAGTTTTTCAACCCATATCTTTCCCATTATTCCACATTGCTCATTATATTTATAAATCTAAGCGAAGATTTAAAAACCGATTTTCTTTCAGTTTCTCATGGGAAGAGTCAGAATAAAATTAGGAAGCATTGACATAAGCTCGTTAAATTCAGCAATAGCCATGATTAAAGAAATAACTCAAAGAGCAGGAGTTGTAATGCGCGGCCCAATTCCGTTGCCAACAAAAATACTAAAAGTCACAACAAGAAAAGGACCTGACGGAAGGGGAACTGCTACTTTTGACAGATTTGAGATGCGCGTCCATAGAAGAATAATAGACATCCCGGCAGAAGATAGAATCTTACATCCCATAATGAAATTGCAGATTCCAAGAAGCGTGCAAATTAAAGTAGAAATTAAATAAGATTTTTAGTTTGTTTGCTGATTTTATAAATCGCTTTGAGACTCGGCATTAGTATTCTGCTCCATGTTTCAAATTTCTTGTCCAGTGATTTATCCTCTAATATATTATTAATTTTCACCATTTTTCCTGAAATTAGTGCAGCTTCATTTGGTCTTACATTTCCATTAGTATGAATAGCGTAAACTAGTCCAAAGTGAACCCTATCAACTGGTTGTTCATATGCCATAAGCGTTCCTACTAATTGTGGTTTTGTATAACGGCCTTCAATTTTTACTTCTTCTCTTAAAACTTCTCTTTCAATACAACCTTTCAAGAAATCTGGACCATCTGTTTTTACGATATGTCCGCCTGCCCCTATTGAGTGTTTACCGAATAGCCTCTCATCCCCATAATCTCTAATTTCTTTAGCTCTTACATAAGTGAATATTGTTTCATCTTCTCCGAAAAGAATTGCGTATGGTATTGGTTGTAGCACGAGTTCATCAGTTTCGCAATCATATCTAGAATGGAAAAACCCTGATTCAATATCTTTTTCAAGTCTTTTGATATCATCTTCTTGAATAAATTCAAATCCTTCTTTTGTTCTTCTATGTTTTAGCAAAATATCAGATTCTTGAGTTAGGACTAATCTGTCTAGTTTTTTGTAGTTTCTTGTAGCGTATTTATAATCAAATTCTGTGAAATTGTTTGAGGGGTAAGGCCCAACTTGATTTTGATAACTTGATCCAATTTCTTTACTATAAATCTTATCAGGGTTTTCTGCCGTTCTGAATATTCTTAATTTACTAATTGGCATTCCGTGTGATAGAATTATTCTTGCTGCTTCTTCAGATCTTACTTCGAAAACTAGATCTCCTATGAACCCATTATCCACAAATCCGGCATCATGTAGCGACCCTGTGATTCAAATATGCGAATGTTTTTCTAATTCGGAGCTTAGATGGTTTGGCATTTTCAACACCTCTTGTGATGAGAAGAGACAGCATTCTCCTGTACTAAGTATGGTTTTATTGTCCTTCGCTTTAATTGGCTCGAAATAAGCTTCTGACTCATAAGTATATTTTTCTTGTAAGTCTATTGGATTTGGATTATCTCGCGCTCTTAGGCCAACGATTCCCTCGGTGTGTTCTCCAAGTACATCCAGATGTACTTGCAAGCCATCTCTAATAATATGTTTTTGTGGTATCAATTCTCCAGATGGTGATTTATGATAGAAAATTGGTTTCCTACTGGTCTCATCCATAATTTCTGAGTCTGTTAATTGAGAATTTTTTCCCTTAAAAAATCTTAGTTGATTTAATGTAGTATGCGGATACAAAACTAGATTAAATTTCCTTGGTTGTACTAAAAGCCAAAGATTCAGATTTTCGTTTGGTTTGTAATAGCCATCAGCCTCATTAAAACATGGATTGTAGTCAACAAGTAGACGAGTTATAACAAATATTCTTCCCCTACTGCTTTTTGGAGAGGAGATTAGTTGTTCATCGTTTTCTAAGCTTATTCTGTCTTCTAGGGGAATTAAGTAACTAAAACCTCTCTTTAGCTCATATCCTCCCTCTATGCTTGCTTTTTGTCTTTGTCTTTTGGGGAGAAGAAGCAAGGTTTTTTTTACTGATTCTTCTAATTCTGGGCGCAAAACTCCTCCCATGTCAGCATCTAACACAAAAAGATGATCTCCAATAGTTGGTTCGTATGAAGAGGGCTGTATCCTACTCTCTAGGCTTTCGTCCAAAAACCAATTTTTTTTCACATTTTCGGTATCTTCAGTTGAAAGTAAAAAATTAGTAGTATTGGGGATTATTTTTCCCTGGGTTATTTTTTCTCTAATTTGCTGAGAAGCTAAACAATACCCTAAGTTTCCTAAATCAGTCATATCCTTGATGCTGTTGTTTTGTTTATATAGATTATTGTAATTAAAAAATACTTTTCACATATTTTTAAAAAGTCTTATTTTTTATATTTAAAATGTCAAAAGAAGCGCTCGTAGTCAACAGAAAAACATTATTCGAAGAAAAAGAATTTCAAGGGTTCTTACCCTTAGAAAAAAGAGATTTTATTTCAATAATTTTAAAAAAACATTTTTATCATTTAAGAGGAGACGAATTAGAAAACAATCATTCCCTACAACAAATTATTCCTTATGTCTGGATTATAAATCCAAAAACAAAAAATGTCTTTTTATACAAAAGAGCGCTTACAAAAAATAAAGGCTCGGAACACAAAGAAAAAAGATATTTAAACAAATATTCAGGAGGAGTTGGAGGCCATATTGACAAAGATACAGAAGAAGGTGAAAAAGACCCTATCATGAAAGCGATGATGCGTGAATTAAAAGAAGAAGTTATCATAAATAACTACCCGATCCCAAAATTGTTAGGTTATATAAATGACGACTCTGATAGTTTAGGGAAAGTTCATTTTGGAATCGTCGCAATTGTAGAAACAACAAATGAAGTAAAAGCAAACTCTTCAGAGGGCCTGGCTTCAGCAAAGTTCTATTCAATTAACGAAATAGAAAACATCCTCTCAAATAAAGAGGATGAAGTGGAAAATTGGACGAGAATCTCCTGGCCGTTTGTGAAAAGTTATCTAGAAAAATTATAGATTTATATTCAACTTTCTCCACTTTTCTAAAAATTCCTCTCTCTCCCTTTTATTTGTGAATATTTCTTCTACAACAGTGTTTATTTCTTTTCTTTCATTAACTATCCCATCTATTGCTCTTCTATCTAATCCAGAAATAAACATTCCATTTAATCTATAATCAACAAAGGCTTCATATGCAATTGGCACAACCCTGTTTGTTATTTCCCCAATAGCATTCGCATAAGTCCTAATTTCCAGTTGCGCATGAGAATCCATCCTTAATGACAAAAAATGAAATAAATTATGCAAATCAATCTTCCAATAAGCTTCAGTATATGTTGATAGAGGCAAATCCTTTCTAGCTTGTTCTCTCGCTACACCTAACCTTAGTCTTTCTTCATATATTGCTCTTACATTCTTTTGCAGTGCTTCTTCCATATCAGAAAGATGGACGCCATCTTCTTCATTAATAAAACCAGAACTACCCTGCCTATTCGCCCCAGATTGCAATCTCCATTCTGTTGGTTTAGTTCTTTGTGCAGAATCAATAGCTTCAGAATAACGAGTAGAATATTCATTAACATTTGCCGTCCTATGCCTTATCCACTGCCTCCAGCAATCCATTGGAACCCTGACATGAAATTTTAATTCTACCATCTCAAAAGGAGTAGTATGTCTATGCCTCATCAAATATCTTATTAAGCCTCTATCCTCATGAACTTTTTTTGTACCTTTTCCATAGCTGACTCTTGCAGCTTGCACTATTGCTTCATCCCCCCCAAAATAGTCAACTAATCTTACATAACCGTCATCTAAACATTTAAATGGCTTTCCCAAAATTTCTTCAGCAGCAGGAACAACTAGTCTCCTTGTCTGATACAATTCCTCTTTTTTTTCTTCCATATTCAACTTTCAAAAATTTATTATAAAACTATAATTATCGCTGAAAACATATATTAGATTATATAATTGTTTAAATATTGTTTTATTAATACAAATCATGCAAAATAAAAGAGGAATGTTCATAGTCTTTGAAGGAATAGACGGCAGCGGTAAAAATACTCAGTTAATAAAACTTATAGAACATATAGAAAAATTAGACAAATATCAGGATATTATAAAGACGCATGAGCCATGGAAGAATAAAGAAATAAAGAAAAAAATCCAAGAGGACAAGGAAGCTTATTCTGATGGAATCCAAATGGCAAAATTATATGTAAAAGACAGAATCGCCCACTCCGAAGAAATAAAAAATCAATTAGATAAAATCTATTTTGTCTTATGCGACAGATACAAAATGTCAACTTGCGCTTATCAATGGACACAAGGCGTCGATTTATACAGATTGTTAAAAATGCATGAAAATGAAAAAATCATCCAGCCTGATTTAACGCTTTTCATTGATATTTCCGCTGACATTGCATTGAAAAGAGTCTCAAAAAGAAATGATTCAAAAGAGAAATTTGAAGATTGGAAATTTCAGAAAGATCTTGTCAGCCATTATCATAGTTTAATAGAGAGGCAAGATTGTAAAAATCTGTTTGGAAAAGTAATTAGTGTAAACGGGAGGGGTTCTATAGATGAAGTAGCGGAAAAAGTTAGGAATGTGTTCTATCCTTTCTATAAAACCTGGAAAGATAAAAATCAAAACTCTTAAAAGCCTAAATTTCTAATCTCTTTAAGCCCGGATGGGACAATGGTACTCCGCGTTATAGAAAAATATAAATACAATTCCTATATAACTTTATATGGATCTATCTAAAAGAAATAGAAAGGTCGCCATATCTCGTTGGAAAAAACATCTAATATATAATCAGAGTAGAATATATTCAGGTAAAGACGTGGAAGTTATGAAGGCCGCGCTATGTGGTTTTCTTGCAGGAGACGGAAGCGTACAAGTAAGAAAAGGAAAGTCTTTTTCACATTATCAACTAGATTTTTTCCCGGATGATATCCGTATGCTAAAAAAGTATCTAAGTTTAATGAAGAGAGTGTATAAAACAATACCTTCTATTACTAGAAGAGACAATGTCTTTGCAGCCAGGTTATTTCAGAAATTTATAGTATTGGATTTGCTTAAAATATCTAAGTTTGGTGTATATAATTGGAATATCCCCAATTGGATTATGAAAAATGATCTAAACAAAAAAGCCTGGCTTCGAGCATTTTTTTCTGCAGAAGGTTATGTAAATCAAAAATATATTAAAACGCAAAGCGTTAATCTTATAGGGATAAGTAAAGTGTCTCATTTATTAGATAGTATGGATATATCTCATCGTGTTTATTACTATAAACCAAAAAACACAAATCACTCAAAAGTAGCTTTATTATTTATAAGCCCATTTAAGTCTAGAATAAAATTCTATAAAGAAATTGGTTTTTGGCATTTAAAAAAAGAAAGAAAACTAAGAGAAACGTTAGGTTTATAATCATTTTATTTGATAAATTAATAAGCTGATGTTGAGCAGTGGTAGCTCGCTTGCTTGGAGAGCAAGTTTCCTTACAGATATGCAGGTTCGATTCCTGCCATCAGCGTATAACTCGCTTTCCGCAAGGATTTCCAGGTTCGATTCCTGGTCCGGGCGTTAATCTTAAGGCTCAATTAATTAGTTTTTCAGAAAAGAACAAACCTCATTTACAATTTCATCAAATTTTTCTTGCTTTAATGATCCAACTTTATATTTTATCAACGATTTATCAATAGAAGCAATTTTATCTATTCTAATGTAACTCTCCATTTTAAGACTTCCTTGTCTAAAATCTTCTTTCTTTATCTGAATCTCAACTAGTTTTTCATATGAGGCGCCGGTTATTTGTAAAACGATAACATCTTCACCTTTAGGAACTTTCAAGATCAAAACAGGCCTTCTTTTTGACTTTTTTAAATTAGAATAAGGAAACTCAATTACTACAATATCTCTCCTTACAAATCCTTCCACGCTTCATCCTCTTCTTTATTAAGCCAGTTTTTAGCAAGAGATTTTTCAGATAAAATTGTCCATTCGGGAATAGATTTTTTAATAATTATTTCATCATCTTTTTTAATCACAATTAGTTTGTCTCCTTCTTTTATGTCTTTTCTCATGTCAAGAGGAATAACAATCTGGCCCCTCGAACTCATTTTAGTTGTATCAATTTGCATAAATAAGATTAATCTTATTTATATTTAAATCCTTTGGTTTTCGAGTCCGGGCGTCCCAAGAATCTTTAAATAATCTATGCCCTATTATTTATAATGAATATCAAAAAGTCTTTGAATTTTAGTTTGTTTGGACTTTTGGATGCTCAAGATGCCGCAATGCATCTTGACAAGAAAAGAGTAATGTGGTTAATCATAGCATTAGCAATAATAATTCTCCCAATTGCGTGGTATTTAATCTCGCCAATTTTCAAAACAACAGAACTAAACGAGGAATCTCCAATAACAAAATCAGAAACGACTAACGAAGAAATAGTAGAATCATCTGATTTAATGCCACAAAGCGCGCAAATCCTCGCGCAGGGCGTTTTCAAGCCAAATGCTCATGAAGTAAAAGGCACTGCGTTATTAATAAACGACAATAATAAAAAAGTACTAAGATTTGAGGATTTTGAGACAATTAACGGCCCTGATTTACATATATATTTATCGTCAGATTTAAAGAGTGAAGACTTCATAGATTTAGGAAGTATAAAAGCAACAAAAGGTAATGTCAATTATGAAATCCCAGAAGGAATAGACACAGAAAAATACAATAAAGTTCTTGTATGGTGCGTGCCATTTAAAGTCTTGTTCAGTAATGCTGAATTAAACTAATAAAATTTATATAGCCCCTCGTCTGTTTCATAAAGAGGTGAAAGATGATTTTAGAAAACTGGCTCTATGCAGACCTTCTTAATACAAGAACTGATTTTTGCGAGCCATTGAAAAAAAATATTAAATGCGACACTCTTGTCGTAGGCGGCGGAATCGCTGGCTTGCACGCTGCTCTCCGTCTCGCAGACAGCGGAAAAGACGTAGTCCTTTTGGAAAAAAGCATATGTGGAGGAAGCTCGTCAGGAAAAAGCGCAGGATTTTTAACTCCCTCAACTGAAAGCGATTTAAGCAATCTCATTGATTACTACGGCACAGATCAAGCAAAATTTCTCTACAATATACCAAAAATAGGCATAAATCTAATCATCTCAACAGCCAAGAAATATAAATTCAATTGTGATTTGCAAAAACAGGATTCCTTGTATTTGGCAGTCAGTAAAAGTCACACTGAATTTTTAAAAGAAGAAGCGCAGGCTTACAGAAAGCTCGGTTTTGCATACACTTTCTACGATGCAAAAAAAATCCGCTCAATTCATCCTGGAAAAGGATATTTCGGAGGCTTAAGTTACAGCGGAACATATTGCATTAACTCTCTAGTCTACACGCAACAATTAAAAAATCTCCTTGTTAAAAAAGGCGTTCGTGTCTATGAAGGCAGTGAGGTACATAATATAACAGGCAACACTGCAAAAACGCATTTAGGCTCTGTAAGAGCAAAAAACATAATAGTCTGCATTGACAAAATGACATATGAATTTGACAAGGATTTTTCAAAAAAATATTATCACATGCAATCCTATCTTGCCATTAGTGAGCCTTTAAGCAAAACAGAAATAAAAGACATTTTCCCAAAGAAAAAATTCATGTGCTGGGACACAAGGCATGTTTACACTCACTATCGCATGATGGGCAACGATAGATTGCTGATTGGCGGCGGCTCATTTTTTACATACTACTATCCAAAATATTGGAATTCTCCATTTGTCATCGAAATGGTAATAAATGAGTTTAAAAAACGTTTTGATACGCTAAAAGATGTAAAATTCTCGCAATACTGGAATGGGTTGATAGACGTCACAAAAGACCTAACTCCGATTGTTGATTTTGACCCAAAAAATAAATATGTGCAGTACGTTCTCGGCTGTGCAGGTTTACCCTTCGCCTCTTTCTGCGGCGATTACGCAGCGAAAAGAATTTTAAACACTCATCAAAAAGAATACGCAAAGCATCTAAGATACGACAGAGAATTCTTCATTTCCGACACATTGCAGATGATTTTAGGCAAGCCAATATCCTTCTTAATCAGCCACATTCATGCACTTACTCATCCGAGCCTCAAAAAATCATAAATTTTTATCCAACTGAAAAATAAAAATCTTTATAAATACCAAATTTGTTATAATATAGTAAAAATACAACAAGATGGTGAAAAAATTTGCTTTAAGTTTGGTGTTCTTGGCACTAATTATCAGTTCTGTCAGTGCTATTGACACAGAAATAAAAGTGAAGACAATTCCAGATCATAAAGCAAGTATTTTTGTCTATCCCGCAGATTCAGTAACCTCAATAAACAGCTTCCATATCATAGCTGATTCAACTGGCGAGCTTTCAGTAACCCATTCGTCAGAACACTCAAGCATAGATGTTTTAGTAAAAATAACAAAAGACGGAAATAAAATATTCATAGAAAAATTTGCAGGCTATCCCGCTGGAAAGCCAATCTATATCAGGATGGATTACACAGAAGTCAACGGAGACTATGATCCTTCAAAAGTAGCTGCTGCCACACCAAGCGCCAGTCCTACTCCTACTGATAGTCCTACAGCTGAAGCCCAAGAAGATGTCGCTATTGACGAGCAAGAAGAGCCTTCAAGTCAAATAACAGGGGAGGTTATAGCAGACACTAACTCGTCATCAAAAGCATTCTACTTTGTTATAGTCGTGGGAATTCTAGGAGCGATAGTGATAGTATTATTAATAATAAAAAGATTCGTCACTCCTTCATTAAATACAAATGCAGATAATGCGTCAAACCAAGCCATGCTTAGAAGTCTGGAAAGAGAAGAAAGAAGAATAAAAGAAATGGAAAGAAAGATAATAAATTCTGAAAAAGAATTAGGCTCTATAAAAAATCAAGATAAAATAAAGGCTACAGAGAAGAAATTAGAAGAAGACAGAAGAGAATTAGAAAGATTAAAAAGAGGCACAGACACATCAGGTAATGTTTTTACCAAATTATTCAGAGGAGGAGCAAATACGCCACAGCCCCCTGTAAAGAATACTCAACCATCACAAAAAGCAGGCGCATTTCAAAGAAAAACTCCATCATTCCAAAAGACAAACACAACTCCGTTAGACAATCTATTCCAAAAGAATAATGTAGATGAGCAGGATTCTGTAAAGCCAAAAGACGAAGACATTTAATTCATCACAAAGCCTTTGTGTTTTATCTTGGCTTAAAAGCCGAGGTTTGTTTAGGCTTTGTGAGACCCGGGAAAAATCTCCTATAGAGATTTTTCACGAGGGTTAAGACAACAACAAATCATCAATCTTAGAAAAATTTAAAGAGCCATCCAATTTAACTCTTCCATGCCGATGTGCCAGAATGGTTAATGGGCCAGTCTCGAGAACTGGTGTCTGAAAAGACTTCTAGGTTCGAATCCTAGCATCGGCGTCTTAAATCTATAAAGATATCATCCAAAAACTTTTCCAATTACCCCAATCTTCCAAGAATAAAAAATATATTAAAAAAGAAAAAGAAAAAAATTGTTTCTAATTAATGCCTCTCTAAGATAAAGACATGCTTTACGGCAACTATTATCGTCGCTGGTATAAATACTGATAGAAGAGCATCTAATATGTTCCTCAAGACAGGAATTACATTCAATGTGTCCTTCCCAAGCGAGCTAACAATGATTAGTATTGCGCTGGAAAACAGGAATGATTTCACTTCCGAGGAGGCGACATTTAGCAATCCTACTATAATTCCTATAACTACAAGCACAATTAGCCATGCTGATGATGTCAAGAAACCTGCCCCAAAAACTACGGCAAGGATTACGCCTATTAAAAATGTCCATCCACCTAAGACATGCATATTTTGACTCGAAGCAACATTGCTTATCTGTCCTTTAGCCATTTTTCACCTCCTTTCATTTTTAGTTAATATATCGTCACTCTTTTTTAATAAATATAATAGTTATCTAGTATTTATAATACTTTCGGATTTTTATGTCAAGCTTTTCTAGATTATAATAGCCGTATTTGTCTTGTCCTCTTTCTCGTCAAAATCAGCTACTAATCCTTCTGTTGTTAGAACCATTCCTGCAATGCTGGCGGCGCTTTGTAAAGCGTATCTCACAACCTTTGTCGGATCTATGACTCCTGCTCCAACTAAATCTTCAAACAAATCAGTTTTTGCATTATAGCCAAACGTTTCGGCCTTATTTTTAAGTTGCGCTAAAACTTCAGAGCCGTCTTTTCCTGCGTTTTCTGCGATTTGCCTGATAGGCCCTTCCAATGCCTTTTTAACTATCTTAATTCCCACAAAACTCTCGCCAATTAAGCTGATATTTTCAAGCTCTTTTATCGAGTGAAATAACGCCAAGCCTCCTCCAGGCACAACACCCTCCTCAATCGCAGCCTTTGTAGCATTTAAAGCGTCATCAATTCTTATTTTTTTTTCTTTCAATTCAGTCTCTGTAGCTGCTCCAACATTAATAACGGCAACTCCCCCTGATAATTTTCCAAGCCTTTTCTGAAGATCTTCACGTTTGTATTCGCTGTCCTCACTTCCAAGCTGCGCTTCAATCTGTTTTACTCTTTTCTCTATTTTCTTCTTGTCGCCATATCCCTCTATAATAACTGTCTCGTCTTTCGTAACTTTTACTTTTTTCGCAGAGCCAAAATCAGACAATGTCATGTTCTCTATTTTTTCATCTGTATCCTTTGCAATAACCCTCCCTCCTGTTAAGATTGCAATATCCTCCAAGAGCTCGCGCTTTTCATCTCCAAATCCTGGTGCTTTTATAGCGCACACCTTTATAGCTCCCCTGATTAAATTTATGACAAGCGTCGTCAAGGCCTCTCCCTCTACATCCTCCGCAATTATGATAAGCGGCTTTCCTTCCGGCGCAACAAGCTCTAAAAGAGGGATAAGCTCTTTTACTGTTGTAATGCTTTTATCACTAATGAAAATGTAAGGATCTTCAAAATTCACTTCCATTTTTTCAGCGTCAGCCATATAAGGAGATAAATAGCCCTTATCCAACTGCATTCCCTCAACTAATTCCAGATAAGTTTCAATGCTCTTTGCCTCTTCTACTGTTATAACTCCTTTATTGCCGACTTTCTCCATTGCATCTGCTATCAATTCCCCTATCTTATCGTCATTATTTGCAGAAATAGTCGCGACCTGTTTTATCTTCTCTTTTTCCCTGACAGGAGTTGATCTTCTCTTTAAAAATTCCACAATTCTATCTGTCGCAATTTCAATCCCTTTCTTTATTTCAATCGGGCTTGAGCCAGCAGTTATATTTTTTAATCCTTCATTTATCATCAATTGCGCTAATAAAGTAGCTGTAGTTGTGCCATCTCCTGCCTTGTCCTGCGTCTGCGAGGCAACCTCTTTAATTAACTTGGCTCCAATATTTTCAAACTTGTCCTTCAATTCAATTTCTTTTGCTATAGTAACCCCGTCATTTGAAATAAGCGGAGAAGACGATTTGTCCAATATTATAGTTCTCCCTTTAGGTCCAAGAGTAACTTTCACTGTATTTGCCACTTTGTCAATTCCCCGCATAAGCGCCTGCCTTGCGTGCTCGTCAAAAATTATTTGTTTTGCCATTTTTACAATCCTGCTTCTCTTAAAATATAATCTTTTAGACTATAACGCATAGTATTATGAAAAGTCCTTGGATAATTATCACTAATGCTTGCTATGGCAAATGAAGATCCGTCTTCAAGAGGTAATAAACTTCTTCTTGAAATCTCTAATTCTATAATTTCCTTGCTGCGTCCTCTTCCTAGAAAAGTATGGTCAAGCATAGAAGTCGCATAATATAGCATCTTCCCGTAATTACGAATTTCTACAATATCTCCTATCTTTAATTTATTTAAATCGTCTTGTGTTCTTATTTTCTTAATTTCTTTTTGTTCTGCCATTTTATCCTTCCAATTTAGCAATAATATCCTTAAATTCAACAATCAAGAACTTCTCGTTGTTTATCTCTATCTCCTCAGATGAATAGCCGGCATATAAAACCTTATCCCCCTGATGCAATGGAATCCTCGAGCCGTCTTTAAATGTCCCAACTTCATGCACAATGCCTTGTTTTTTCTCATCACTCCCTTTCGGCAAGTATATTCCAGACTTAGTTCTGTCTTCCGTCTTTATCGGTTTTAAAACAACGCGCTCTCCAATTGGTGTGATTTTCATCTTAGGAATAATAATCTTGTTTATGATAACTATTTAAATTTTCTTATGTTAAAATTCACTATTAATCAGAAAATAAATTTTGTCTATATTTTATTACAATTAATATTAAATAAGATAATTTTTATTTGTATTAATAGAACTTTCAGATTTGATAAAAGATCTAATAAAAAATAAGAAAAATTGGTTAAATGAAATAGCGAAATCAGACGAAAGAAATCCAATACTTTATCTCAATAATTATAAAGAGGAAGAAGAATATAAAACTCTACATCTCCTAGCTCAAAATAAAATATTAGAAGAAAGAGAAAATAGAGCTTACTCCACATTTACAATAACGCAAAAAGGCTTGGAGATTTTAGCAAAAGTTAATATCAGGCCATAATTATCAAATTTTCTCTATTCTATGCCCATTAGGCCTATCCTCTATCAGATATCCTTTTTCCTTAATTCTCTGCCTTAAGATATCTGCCTTCTCCCACATTTTATTTTTCCTATATTTTTCTCTCTCTTGTATAAGAGCCTCTACTTCCTTGGGAACGACTACGGCTCTCTCCTGCATGCTTCTAACATCTAATCCAAAAACACTATCGCAATTCTCTAAAAATTCAATCTTCTTTTTTGGCTCAAAATCAAAATCATCAAGCGCCTTCAGAAATATCTGAACACCTGATGGGATATTTAAATCGTCATTAATAGCTTTCTTAAATTCAGCCTCATACTTTTTAGTAAAATCCTGCCCTTTATGCTCTTCTTTTCTAAGCTCAATAATTTTCCTATTAATTCTCTCGTAACTGCTCTTTGCTGCATCAAGGTTGTCAAGCGTAAAATTTAAAGGCTTTCTATAATGCGTCAAAAGATTCAGATAGCGGAAATGTAACGGTTTATACCCCCTATCTGTTAAGTCTTTCAAAGTATAAAAATTCCCCAAAGATTTTGACATCTTCTTTCCGTCAACAATAAGCCATTCATTATGAATCCAATAATTAACAAACTTCTTTCCACTAAACTGCTCTGATTGCGCTATTTCATTCTGATGATGCGGAAATATCAAATCAACCCCTCCTGTATGGATATCAAAATGCTTTCCTAAATATTTCATTGACATGGCAGAGCATTCTATGTGCCAGCCCGGCCTGCCCTTTCCTATCTCTGTCTCCCAAAAAACATCTCCATCTTCTTTGTCCCACGCCTTCCACAATGCAAAATCGCTCGCTGTCTCTTTCGTATATTCATCCTGTTTTATCCGTGCTTTAGTCTTCCGCGTTTTAATTTTAATTCCAGCCAGCCGCCCATAATCCTTAAACTTAGATATAGAGTAATAAATACTCCCGTCTTTTCCCTTATAAGCAAATCCGTTATCAAGTAATTTCTTTATTAAAGAAACCATCTCTTTAATGTGCTCTGTTGCTCGCGGGAATACATCAGGTTTATGTATGTTAAGGGCTTCTATATCCCCCATAAAAGCCCTTGTATATTTTTCAGTAAAATTCTTCAGATTCATTTTCACTTTCTGGCTGTCCCTTATTGTCTTGTCATCAACGTCTGTTATATTCATAACTTGCTTAACGCCATAACCATTATATTTCAAAACCCTCTTCAGAATGTCTGCAACAAGATAGGCCCGATAATTTCCTATATGCGGATAATTATATACTGTCGGCCCGCAACTATAAATCCTGACTTCATTTTTCTTAATCGGCTTGAAAATCTCCTTTTCCCTAGTCAGTGTATTATAAAGCTTGATTAAATTTTTCATAGTATTATTAAAAAACAATAAGTTATAAGGCTTTTGCCAAACGAACAAGAAAAGATTTATATAACTCTCCATCTTTAAATAAAAATAAAGAAGAGGTAAAAATGTATAAACCACTTGGTTATCTTATAGCAATAATAGGCCTTATTGGCTTGGCTGCTTCTCTCTTTCCAGAGACTAAAGATTACTTGTCAAAATCATTTAATATCTCAATATCTCAAATAAACAACACTTATCTTATGATAGGAAGCATTGTTATAATAATCGTGGCAATTCTCCTTGTAATGAAATCAGGAAGAAGAGGGAAAACGCAAATTCCAAGAGAAGTTCCTATATTCCATGGGAATAAAATAGTCGGATATAGAAGGCATTACTAAATATAAATCACCATAAACTAATCGGCATAACATATATAATAGAATTTCCAATTTTCTCTTGGTAAAATTCATTTAAATTCATAATCAACCCGAATTTTGACTTATAGGAATTCAGAAAACTTCTTAAAGAACGTGTTATTTTGGGGCGCGTCTTAATTTCAACAGGCACTAACTTATTTACAAGAATAAAATCAACTTCGGCTTTGGCAGTTGTTCTCCAATAAGCTATGTTCTCGCCTCTAAATAAGTTTAATGCATAATTTTCCAACAATATCCCAAATTCTTCATCAGAAAAAGAAAATCTGTCAACAATAGAATTTCTCAATCCAAGATCTACAAAATAAACTTTAGGATTTTTTCTAAGCTCGCTAATTAAGTTTTTATGAAATGGAGTAATTAGTTGAATAATATAAGTATCTTTAAGCATTTTGAATATATCTTTCAATTCCTTATAATATAAATTGGTCACATTACAAATTTCATTATAATTTAATATCTTGCCATTAACAGAGGCCAAATATTTAACTAAATCATAAATGCGTCTTTTGTATTCACTGCCATATATTTTAACGATGTCCTTTTCTACATAAGTCAAATAAAGATTTTTCAATAATTCTTTCTTTTTTTCTATATCTTTTTCTAAAACAACTCTTGGATAACCCCCATAAGTAAGATATTCTCTTAGATAATTATTTAATTTTTCTAAAAATAATATTTCAAAAATTTTAAAAGAAGACAAAGATAATTTATGTTTTTTATAATAAATATAAATTTTTACGTCTTTAGCCTTTAAAAATTCTTCAAAGGAAAAAGGATAAAGTTCAAAAAAGATAATCCTTCCGACTAATGCACTACCAACTCCGCGAATATCTAATGAAGAAGATCCTGTAATTATTATTTTAATATTTGGATAGCTATCGTAAATGAGTTTAAGATATTTTCCAGCATCATTAACATACTGAATTTCATCAAAAAGAAAAAAATTTTTTTCTTTTTCTCCCTTCAAATAATATTCAACATACTCTTTAGGATTGCGTTCAAATTTCTCTTTTTCAAAGTCATCTTCAAAAGAGATAAAATGAATTTTATCTTTTCTTATTCCTCTTTCTCCTAATAATTTCATTACCTTGATTAGTAAAGTCGTTTTTCCACTTTGCCTCGGCCCCACAATTGCCAGAATCTCTTTCTCATCTATCCATTTCCTCAATCTGACTTCTATATCTCTCTCTATAATTTTCTCCATCATATCTATAAATAATATCGGTTTAAATATCTTTCTATTTAAAGGCTATTATTATTAAAAATAATTTAATTTTAACAGGGTTATTTAAAATAAATAAGAAAAATAAGGCGACAGAATAGTAGGGTACAGAAGGCATTATTAATTATTTAATACATTAATAAAATAATTTGCATATTTTATTTAAAGAATCCTTCTGCATCATATTATCAGTAAACAATTCAAATCCCCCAATTAATCCTTAAATATCTAATAAACGGCTGAATTAATAGATAAAGAACCCTCATAAAAATAGCAAGAATAACAATGCTAAAAATAGCTCCAACAAAACCCAAACTTCTGATAAATTCAATAAAACTCAAAATAAAGGCAAAGGGGTTATAAAGCTGAAAGCCCTTAAACTCTACATCAAAAAAAGGAAAATAAAAATTCTTCTTATATAAGCCATAAGCAGCTAACAAGGCAATAGTAAAACATATTATAATCACAACTCCTTTATTCCTTCTGCGCTTTCCAAAATAAGTCCTAGTCAAAACATAATAAAAAACAACAAAAATTAAAAGAAACAAAGCTAAGAATACTGCAATATTATTATAAAAAATATCTCCAAACGCCATTTTAAACTATGGTTTTTTAATAGCCCTCCCAACACTGCTAAAAGCTTTCTCCATTCCCTCCATTCTCTTCTCAAAAACTTTGAATCTAAATCTCGCATCCCACTTTTCTTGCTCTTCCTTCGTTTTTCTGGTCATTCTCCCTAATTTCCAAATAATCCTCTCAATAAAAATTAAAACAACAAAATACAAAGCAAAAAATAAAACAAAGAAAATAAAGTTCCAAATCCCGCTCTTGAAAAATATAATCTTAAATAAAACCAAAGAAATTAAATGATAAAACTTCAAGTGCGCTAAAATAACCGCCATGCAAAAAGCAACAATATAAGAGACAGGCTTGCTGAATGTAGAAAAGCCAGACGTAATCTTTCCGAACATTACAAAAAAGAAAATCCATAAAAGAACAGCAAATAGAAAAATTAAAGACAAGTCATAATCCTCTCCAAATAAAAAGAAAAAAATAAAATTAATGCCACTAAAAGCCTTGTCAATAGCGGCAATTCCCTTATTCTTCAATAAAAGCCCTTTCAATTGCTCCCCTATATACTCCCATCTATTTTCCTCTGTAAGATTCCGAATCTGCCGAGTAGCATTTAAAATCTTTCCAGCCTCGCTTTCAAATCCACTTGCGTCAATTCCTGAATCAACCTGCGCATGAATGCCATTAATAAAAAACAAGCATATTATAAAAAATAATACAAAACCTCTCTTTTCCATCATTCAAGCAGGAAAACTAACTATAAAAAATTATTTATTTACTTCTTCTCCACAACTCTTTTTAAAGCTTCGCCAATTTTCTCTAATCCTTCAATATTTCCTGCAATCTCTTTTCCCCCAGCTTCACTTTTAGCAGCATGCCTTGCTGCCATTAGTATCAATTTTCTTTTAATTATCCAAGGACCCAATTCTCCTATACTAAAGTTAACTAAGATAAAAACAATAAAAGTAATAATTAATCCTAAAAGCACAGCTAACCCGCCTGCAAATGCAAATATTCCTATAGCAAATCCTAATACAACAACAGGAAACTTTAAATTAGCAAAAATAACAGCCATGGCAAAACCAATAACCCAAGAAGCAGCTTTACTAAATGTGCTAAAAGCAGCAAAAATATCCCCAAATGTCACAAATAATAAAAGCCATGTAAATAAAGTTATAACAATAGCACTATTTTCTCCAACCTTATCTTTAAGCCAAGTTGGAATACCTCCGAAAAGATAAGTCATCCAGCCAAATGTTTTCCCAAAAGCAGTATCAAAACCTTCAACATTAGTATTTATAATAAGATCCTTATTAATTCTATCCCAAATTCCAGTATTAAAGAAAAGTGAACCCAATATTAGAGCAACAATTATTGCAGTAATAATCAAAATAATTTTTCCAGTGTCACTAACCCCTTTCTTATTAAACATACACAATCAAATAATCTTTAATTTATAAACCTTTTTCTAACAAAATAACCAACTCAAAATAACAACTAATCGCCAAAAAAGAAATATTTATGCTTTACTTAACTAATTCCTTTAGTATCTCAAATTTTTTATCAGAATACACAATATCCTCACATTGTGAAATAGCCTCGTTGCATAATTTCATCATGTTTTCGTATTGATTTTCGACTTCCTTAATTTTAATTGCAGAGCCGTATCTCGCCTTTTCTCTTTCGTCTACGTCTGATTTTTCTTCTTTTTCTTTATGAACTGTTATTCTTTTAATGAATTCGTCATCGTAATCGACTAAATCTTCATCTTTAATATATCTTAAAAATAAAGCAGTGCGTCTTTGACTTCTGCTTTCAACTCCAAATTTAGCTAAAATAGCTAAAGCGCAATAGTATAATGTATAATACCATTCTTCAGGTATCTTATAATCAAATCCTTCCCTTTTATAGATAGGACAAAGCCCTAAATTTTTCTTTGCCTTATTAATAAATTCTTCCGCCTCTTTTTGATTAGGTTTTGTCATAAGAAGACCTTTATGCTTTTTTCCCTTTTCCTCGTCTTTTAAGGCACTTACGAAACAATCTTTCACTCTTTTTTCTATTATCATGTTTGCAATTTCCTCATAAATCTAATAAATTTTTCTTGCCCAAATAATATAACTCCTTTCTTTATCGCATCTATAAATGCTTTATTTGACTTTTTTAATTCTTTTTCAAATTCCTTCTGTGTAAAATTAACGGAATGGATTTTCTTAATTTGCGTTTCTTGTATTTCCAATACAATATCTCCAATTTTGCGAAACTTTTTTTCATTAGATACGATTCCGATTATGTCTATGTCCCTGGCTTCTTTAGAAGAATATAATATACTTCCATAAAGTATTAAGAAATCAACCTCTTTTTCCAAATCAGCAAAATTCGATATCCACTTTTTATATTTTAATGCCTCTTGAGTTAGAGAAAGAGCCAAGGTTTTCTCTACAAGAACATTCTCCCAATTTAATTTGATTCTGTTAATGCTTGTTTTTCCAGAACCAATAGGTTCAACAACTATTAAGTCGTTTCCTTGAAGTTTCTTGAGAATTTTCCATATACCCCATCTACTCATCTGTAGCTCTTTCGCAAGAGATGTCGCTGTGTGTGTCACAGCTAAATCTTTTAATACAATAAGCATAATGCTTTGTGCACGATTTTTCATTGTTTCCATTTTGTTGACAACTATCAACAGATAGTTGATAGTATATTTAAATGTTGCGGTTAATTAAAGTTTGTCGAATAAAAAATAATCAACTCAAAATAATAACTAATTCCCAAAAAATTCTTCCACTTTATTCAAGTCGGTTGTATAATCTGCCTTCTTCTTGTCTCTTATCTTAGTTCTCAAACCATTAAAATAAACTGTTCCTTTTTCAAGCATGCTTTTAGCCCTCTGCCCATCAAGATGAGTATCATTAATATCCTCTCTTCTAAAACTATAAGAATTTTCTCCTCTACTAATCTCAACTCTCTCCAATTTATCATTGGCATAATTTGGAGCAGTATTAAGCTTCCATTCGAGATTAGTTGAATTATCAAAATCAATTAAAGTATATATATCGTCTCCTTTTTTGACAGTCATGACATTTGCCTTTCTTGTTTTGCCGTCAGTTGAAACATTTACATTCTCTCTATAATTAACATTTCTTCCTTCAATATCGCCTTCATAAACAAAATCCTTCTCGCCAGTTCTTTTTGGAACAACTAATTCTTGATTATATCCCCTTAACAAGTAGCCTGTAAAAAATGTCCCAACAGCTATTCCTAAAGGGGCTCCATATTTTCTTAATCTATCTTTCCATGCCATAAAAAATTATATTAACTCGGCTATTTAAACCTTTTTATTGTAATCACAATAAAAAGACAACAGAAATATTTATATAACCCTCTTCTTAAATATAGGTATGAGCTTAAAAGAAATATTATTAGGGGCGGGAATCTTAGGTATAGGACTACCAAGCACATATTTATTCTGGAATTACTGCCCTGCAAACAATAATGACGAATATTTTGTAAAACTTCTATCAACTCTTGGAATTGGATTCGCCTCTGTAATTGCAGGAGGGTATTTATTAGGAAGAGGAATAAGAGAAGAAAGTTCAAATAGAGACAGAGAAGAAAGAAGGTAACATTTCTAAGATTATGTAACTAACAAGTAATTACAAATAGAAAGATTTATATACCTCTTACGCATCAAAAAGCCATGGCATTTAAAGATTATTTAATAAGAACAAAAAATGTATTTGGAAAATTCTTCAGAAGTATTGGCAATATACTAGAAAAAATTGCCTTCACAGCAACTTTAGCCACAGGAATAGGCTTTATCCAATGGGCAAGGGGAAAATGGCCATTTACAGAAATTCCAAAAAGAGAATATCACATAACGCAATGGTTCTGGGAGACCAGGGGCCCTGCCTTAAAAGGAGAAGGAACAAGATGGTATCTTCCTCCACTATATAAAAGAGTCTTGGACAAAGATGGAAATCCCATAACAACAAGCGCTGAAACATTAGAACATGAATCAAATGAATTTAGTTTCAGAACAAGCGACAATTTAGACGGAAAATTAAGAGTACAATATCTATACAGAGTGACAGATGCCCACGGGGCAAACAAATTCTATTGGGATTACGGTAAAGACGCTGACAGGCTTGATGTAATAATAAGACAACCTATCTTAGAAAAATTAGCTCAAATAGAAGGTGAAAAATTAACAAGTGAAGTATATACCTATCTTGGAGATGCGGAAAAAATTGCAAACAAAAGATTAGAAGACGAAGAAACTGGAATACAAATAACAAATTTCGCAATAACCCAACCTATATACAGCCCTGCATCAGAAGCAATTCTAAAGAGAAAAATAGACGCAATAAAAGAAGCAGAAGCTATAATAATAAAAGCAAATGCTCAAGGAAGAGAAGCAGAAATACTTAAAGAAGCAACAACTAAAACATTAGATGGATATCTAGAAATAGGAAAAAAATATTCGCGAACAGAAGGCAATGATGAAAGAAGAGCGCCATATTACGCTTCAATGTTCTGGAGAGGGGACAATGCACAGCAAATGGCAACAACAGGAAAAGGACGAGTCATAAATGTTCTTTTGGAAGGATTAAATAGATAACTTCCTCTCAATTCTCACTCTCTTCAATCTTTCTAAAATCTCTCTTCCTTTTTCAGTTTTCTCTAAATTTTTATAAAATCTCTTTTCTTTAATCTTAATTCTTTCCGCTTTTAACCTTTCAAAATCTGCATTAATTAATTTATTCGAAATAGGTTTCCATTCACTTCTAGGATGGGTTCTAACAAATTCAGCCCATTCTTCTACTCCTTCCATGCTATTTTTATCTATTTTAGGACTTTTATATAAGTAATTTTCAA
Organism: Candidatus Woesearchaeota archaeon; assembly: GCA_964575515.1. GTDB lineage: Archaea > Nanobdellota > Nanobdellia > Pacearchaeales > GW2011-AR1 > JAUSIK01. Next base: position 77,174 of record CAZNQS010000001.1, read on the forward strand.
TAAATATATCAACTATAATTTTTGCTTCCTTTTCATTACATCCTAAAGTATGAAAAAGAAAACTCCTTAATCTTTTTGCATTTTGATCCAGTTTCTCCTCACCCATAAGATATTCCATATCTTTAATTAAATATTGAAATATAAAAACATTATTTACACTTTAAAAATAACTAAAACAACTTCCTCAACATGCTAATAACTCCAACAATTATTTCCTATTGCCTTTATTATTTCGCTTTTCTTGGTATTTTTTAAGAAAGCTCTCAATCTCTTTAATAATCAACTCAAAATCTTTCAATCCGTCATGAATATTGACAAAGGCTTTTCTTTCATCTACCTTGCCATATTTATGCACAAGTATATTCCTAAAACCCTTCATTTCTCTTATTAAATCAATTATCTTCTTATCAAAAATATTATTAGTTTCCAAATTATCCAGTATGCTGTCTTCTGTCTCTGGTGAGCCCAATCTTAAATCAGAATTGATAATGTTGCAAATATCAATAATGGACTCAATAGCAAATTCTATTTTTTTATAAATGCCCTCTTTTACTAAACCTAAACCGGCAAAATCTTCATATTTGCCTGGGAGATTGTCTTCAACCTTGCTAATGCTATCAACTATTTCTGTAAGCTTTGATTCAATCTCTTTTTCCCTTAAATCTAATTTTTTTATCATTCAATCATTGGTCTCCTATTTATATAGTCATAATAATATTTCTTAAAATCCTCAAATCTCTTTATTGTCTCATAAGCAATATCATAAACAAAAGCCAAATCTTTAGCATAAATTACTTTTCCCTTTAAAACCTCTTTCTGTATAAACAGAGGCAAATCCTGAAAAACCTTGGCGTCGAATTTCTCATTGAAATTTATTCTTTTCAGAAAATCGTATCTGTCGTCTCCATCATAGTAAATCGCAAAGTCGTAATCACTCATTTTATTTGCTTTTCCATTAGCTTGCGACCCAAATAAAATAACAAATTTCACTCTATGAAAATCTTTCATACTCCGCAGTTTTCTCATAAATAAGTTAATTTCTTTCTTCATAAAATACACCAATAAACCATCTTTATATTGTTTTCTAAAACAGCTTCTGCTGTCCGCCCTCTTTCTTAATCTCTTTCAATTTATCCAAATGTTTCTCAATCCTCTCTAAAGAAAAATCATGCTCTTCAACTAAAATTTCTTTAACCTTTTCCATATCAAGCTTGGGAAATGCCACTTTAACTTTCTTGACATCTGGCTTTTTAAAAATCTCAAAAACGTCCTTCCAATCAAAATCTAACTTTCCTTGCTTCTCAAGCTCATCAAAAATCCTGACAGGATATTTTCTTTCCTTAACCAATGCAAGCGCTTTCTTTGGCCCTATTCCTCTAACCCCTCCTGGATTAAAATCAGTCCCGACTAAAATTGCCAAACAAATAAGCTGATCCGCGTCAATTCCCAAATTTTGCAAAATCTTCTCATATTCAATCATCTCAGGGGCAATATAAATAATCCCTCCCCTTGTCTTCCTCTTCCGAGCCAATGTTAAATTCTGTATCAACCTTTTACCCCCAACTACAAGAGAGTCATAATCCTGGCTTCCAACAGCATACGCCTCTCCGTCTTTTACAAGCTGGGCGCATTGCATTTCCCCTTCAGAAGGAGCCTGCACAACTGCAATTCCCATTGCTTCTAATAATTCCCTGCTCTCTTCAATCATCTCCTCATTCAATCTTGCAAATCCCCGAGCATATTTTCCCATTGCCTCAACATCTTCCTCATCCAAAGCCTTTTCATATTTCTCCCTCGCCTCTGCCTTTGCGCTGTCCCTTATCTCATGCGTTTTTCCCTTCAAATCATTATACTCGCCGTCAAAAACATAAATTAATTTAATTCCCTCTGATAACAAAGCAACATTCCTATAAAACAATCCCGACAAGTGAGAAGTAACTCGTTTCTTAGAATCCATTAAGGGCGTCCCATCCGGCTGTCTTATAGAACTCAAAAATTGATAGATGGCATTATATGCATCAACTGCAATAATCTTCCCTTTCAATTCCTCAAACTTAACCTCGTGCCGAGGAACAATGTCGCCTATCTGCAAACCCATCAAAAGAATAAAGATAATTAATATAAAAGATTAACTAAACAAATCAATTTTCCTTTTCGACTCTTAATCTTCTATTTTTAAGTTCGGCATCGATAAAATCGTATTTAACAAGCCTCTTTTCAAGAAGTTCTTCTTCTGCTTTACTTCTATCATATACTGCTCTATAAACCTCACGATAAAGAACATCAACACCGTCTCCTTCCTCTAAACGTTCATAAAGAGACTTATATCTATCTTGTATTCCTTGAATAATAAATTCGCCATGTTGACAATTGAAAATTACTGCATATTTTTCTGGAATTTCATCTGTATCAATACTAATGCCCAAATTTCCTTCAAAATCAATAGTTGGTATAATTACTGTATCGTGTCTTGAAGGCGTATAAACTTTTTTAGTAACTTGGGCATCTTCATGTAAAATATCAGAATATTCTCTCTTAGTTGTCTTACCATCACAACCAAAGGCAAATAAACTAGCCACTAAAAACCAGGCTAAATAATCCCTTCTTAATTTATCCATAATACCCATAGAAAAAGCATAAAAGAAGTATTTTTAATTCTTCCCATTCCCCAAAATCTTTTTAGCAACGCCCCTAATTTTATAGCCCTCTCTCAAAAGCCCCCTATAATCCAGACTATCCGCATATACCCCATCTCCAGTAATCCGTGAGATTAAACCTCTAAGATATCTCATATTTCTGCTAAATCCATTCAAAATTCTTTTAGCATCATCATACCCATTAATATCATAAGAAATCTCCTCGTCTAAGACCTCTTTAACTCTTTTTTTCGCTCTTGCCCTAACAAAAACAGATTCAATACCTCTATTAAATATATCATCAGAATCGACACCAATATTATACTCCGAATTATAAGGATCTATTCCACGAGCTATCGCTTCTCTTTCCTCTTCATATCTCGCTCTATCATAGGCAGGATCCTCAAATGGATTTTCATTAAATTCTCTATTTATCATAAAAATCCTTATAATTAAAGATATTTAAATCTTTCTAAAATCACCACTAATAAGTAACTCATATAGAATAATAACAACATATAAAACACGGCAAGGCATAGTAAAAATATGAAAGGCTACATAACCTATCCCACATACACAACAATAAACAACGAAACAATCATCCAGTTATATGGAAGATTAGAAAATGACGAATCCTTTGTAGCACAAACTAAAATAAGACCGTATTTCTACGTAAAAGAAGAAGACTTGAAAAATATAGATAATCTCTTAGCAAAATATCAGGTAGAAAAGACAGATTTTACAAATTTCAACAAAGAAAAAGTCATAAAAATATCAGCTACAAATCAAACAGAATTAAACAGGCTCTATCAGGCAATTTACAAAAAAGTCAAAACCTATGAAGCTGACATAAAGCCACATACCCGCTTTTTAATAGACAATTATATCTTAGGCACAATAAATATAGAAGGCCATTATGAAAGCTCTGAAAAAGTAAACCGGATTTACAGCGCCCCGGAAATAAAATCTGCTCAATATAAGCCAAGGCTGAAAATAGCATCGATTGACACAGAATCAGGAAAAGAAACAGGAAAGTTGTTCTGCATAGGCATCTATGCAGATGATTGCAAGAAAGTTTTCATGATAACTGATAAAAAATTAAATAATACAATCTCGTGCAAAAATGAATCAGACTGCCTGGAAAAATTCAAATTAGAATTAATTAAATTAGATCCTGACATAATAACAGGCTGGAATGTAATAGACTTTGATTTAGTATACCTAAAATCTTTATTTGAAAAGCACAAGATTCCATTTGATTTAGGCAGGTCTAATGAATCTCTTAGGCTAAGAATAGAATCTAATTTCTTCCGCTCATCTACCGCTGACGCTCCCGGCAGACAGGTCCTGGACGCCCTGAATCTTATCAAAGATCCTTTCATCCAAGAAGCTCCTACTATAAAACACGCAGAATTTGAATCATATACCTTAGAAGATGTTTCACAGGCCTTGTTAAATTCAGGAAAATTGATAAAGGGCAGCTCAAGGCATGAAGAAATTGAATCCTTATACAGCAAAAATACAGAAGCAAGCCATCAAAAACTTGCAGATTATAATCTCTTGGACTGCCAATTAGCATACAACATTCTTGAAAAAACAAAGATAATCGACTTGGCAATAGAACGCACGCAATTAACAGGCCTTCCGTTAGACAGACTGTTAGGCTCAATTGCTGCATTTGATTCTCTTTATATCAGAGAGGCAAGAAAAAGAAATCTGGTCTGCCCAACAACTCAATTTGGGAATAAAGAGGAAAGAATAACAGGCGGTTATGTAGAGTCGTTAAACCCGGGAATTTACAACAATGTCCTTGTTCTTGATTTTAAGTCGCTGTATCCTTCAATAATAAAAACATTTAATATAGACCCTGCGTCTTATTTGGAAGAAAAAGAGAAAAATGCCATAGAATCCCCTAACAAAGCGTATTTTAAAAATACATCTGGTATCCTACCAGAAATAATAACAAAACTTCATGAAGCAAGAGAAAAAGCAAAAAGAGAAAAAAGAGAGCTCTCAAGCTACGCAATTAAAATAATTCAAAATTCTTTCTTTGGTGTTCTAGCAAATCCAAATTGTAGATTCTTTAATCTGAAAATGGCAAATGCAATCACGCACTTCGGCCAATTCATAATAAAGCTGACGGCAAAAGAAATAGAAAAATTAGGATATAAAGTAATTTATTCCGACACAGATTCCACATTTATAGAAACAAACCTTGAAAAAGAACAAGCCAATCAACTGGGCAGAAAAATACAGGAGCATATTAATGAATTTTATAAAAACTACATTAAAAAAAATTACAATCGGATTTCTTATCTGGAATTAGAATTTGAAAAGCAGTATCTTTCATTAATGATTCCAAAATTAAGAGGGCAGGAGACAGCAGCGAAAAAGCGCTATGCCGGCCTAATAGAAACAAGCAATGGAGAGCAAGTTGAAATCATAGGATTAGAAGCTATAAGAGGAGATTGGACAGAGGCAGCCCAGGATTTTCAGAAAGAACTATTAAAAAAAATATTCAAGAAAGAAGAAATATCCAGCTTCATAAAAGACTATGTTAAAAAAATAAAATTGGGGGAATTAGATTCCAAGCTAATCTACAGAAAATCAATAAGAAAAAATTTGGAGAAATACACAAAAACAACTCCACCCCATGTGAAAGCAGCAAGACAATTAGAAAAAATAGATTCAAACATTATAGAATATTATCAAACAACTAACGGTCCAGAGCCAATACAAAAGCTAAAGCATAAAATAGACTACGAGCATTACATTAAAAAGCAAATAGCCCCAATCGCCAATCAAATACTAATATTATTCAATAAAGGTTTTGATGAAATTATTCAAACCTCGAAGCAAATGAAATTATCCTAACTTCAACTTTCATCATGAACCACAAATCTGCTGACAGCTAATTTAGCTCCATATTTAACCATACCATGATAAACCGCATAATCTCCTAACTCAAACAGGGCGTCTACCACCTTATCAGCTATATTGCACCTTTCACCAAGGGTCATACCTTTTACAATAGGTTTAAGACAATTAGCAATATCAAGCCTCAAACTATTTCTATCAAAACTTACTTTATATTCTACTTTATTCATAAAAATATTTTAAAATCAAACACTATTTAACAATTTATATTGTATAGTATATCTAAATAGCTTCTCGTTGCTCCTGTTCAGCCAGTCCAATATGCAGCATTCCCCCGATGCTGGCAATCAAATTATACAATAAAGCGCAAACTGCAAATGCAGCACAAATCGCAATTGAATAGAAAATTACACTTCCAATTAAAAGAAAAAAACCTATCAGCAAATTAGTTTCAACTATCCTACCAAAAATACTAATGCTGTCAACACCCAATAAAATTCTCACAAAAAGAAAAACTCCCACAATTATTCCAATAATCAAGCCAAAAAGCAAGCCAAACAAGGCTGCCTTTCCAATATAAATCTTTCTCACCTCTATTCGCTCTGTTGGACTATCACTCATTTTTTTATAAAGCAAGAATAATTTATAAATCTTTCATAACTACTTAAAGAAAGTTTTTTAATCAAATAAAACTTTAAACCATATAAAAGAATCGTATTACAATGGAAAAAAATTACTATCTCCAAAAATTTCATGAATATGCTCCGGCTATTTTAAGAATAAGCGTAAGTTTGGTTTTTTTATGGTTTGGTTTCACACAATTATTTCATCCAAGCTCATGGGTGTCTTATCTGCCCCAATGGACTGGAAAATTTATAATATCCCAAACAACAATCGTTATATTGAATGCCTTATTCGAGATTTTTTTTGGGATTCTTTTACTCATAGGTTTTTACACAAGATTAAGTGCTCTTCTTTTAGGAGTGCACCTTTTAGGTATCACGCTATCAATTGGTTTAAATGCTACAGGAATTAGAGATTTCGGGTTAACTTTTGCTACTCTGGCAATATTCCTTTACGGCCCGGACAAATTAACTCTAGATTATAAAAGTGGGAGTTTTAGACCATATCAACAAGATATAGAAATAGGAAAACACCATCCCTATCTAAGGATCCTAATTCCTTTTGTCATCATTATTCTAATCCTAAATACAGGGTTTATAATTTATGAAGAGGGAAGAATAAAAGACATCTTAGAAAAATTAAAAGAACTCGATTTAACATCAGCAAACAAGATAACAGGAACTCAGCAAAAAATAACTTTAACGCCAGAAGTTGTTGCACAGCATAATTCTGAAAATGATTGCTGGCTGATTATAAATAATAAAGTTTATGATGTTACTGATTACATTCCTTCACATCCAGGAGGAAAAAATGAAATTCTTCCTTTTTGCGGAAAAGAAGCCACGCAGGCTTTCCAAACAAAAGGAAGTAAGGGGGAAAACCATACTGATTTTGCATATAGTTTACTAAATAGTTTTTATATTGGAGATATTGGACAAGAAATAGGCCAAGATACTAAAACTCCGGAAGAAAATCAAACACCTACACAACCAATAAAAGAAACAAAAAATGAGACAATATTAGAAAATAAAACAATAAATCAGCCAACAGGAATAATTCTCACAATGGAAGAAATTGCCAAGCACAACAATCAAGGAAGTTGCTGGCTCATTATTCTTGGGAAGGTTTACGATGTTACAATGTACCTTAATGTGCATCCAGGAGGCATAGCTGTAATCTTACCCTATTGTGGAAAAGAAGCAACAGCAGCATTTCAAACCAAAGGGGACAAGGGAAAAGATCACAGTGCTAATGCTTATCAGCTTCTTAAGGCCTATTATATTGGAGATTTAGGAGGCATTTCCACATCAATCCCTGGAAATAATACTGGAACAGGCAACCAAACAGGCACCGCCCCTGCTACACCTATTATACCTCAACCAAAAGGCTCTTTCTGCGACATCCAAGTTGTTTTACTTAGGTTATATCCAAATGGTACTATAAAAGAAATTAAGTACAAAACGGACACAGAACAATATGATACTAGAGTTATTTCAAATGGCACAAGGATTAGAGTTAAACTTGATTCTTTAGCGAATGTAATCAAAATAGAACAAGAAGTCTCTGAGATGCCATTTATCTCAAATATAACGGTTTGTGATATTGAAAATCTAATACTAAACAACTATCCGGGAGCAGTGATGTTAGAAATAAAATGGAAAACAGATATTCGTATTTGGGACGGAAGAATGTATTATCAAAACATTTTGTATAAATTTAAATATGCCCCAAACGGAGAATTAATTAGCATAGAAATTGTTTAATTATAGATAATTCCCTTGATTGTAACACATGTTTGGGAATTATCTATCACGGGAATTCTGGACAAATATATGCTACAATTACCAGAATTCACGATAAATAAATCTTCATTTTATTTCCTATGCAACATTATCGAATCTACACAAGACCCAACTAATGCCAGATAAACACCACGATTTGCCAATTTTTTAATATTATTTATCGCCTCGTCAGCAAGGCGGTATCTTTCCTCAAAAGAAGAATTTGGCAATTTTCGTTCTAAAGCCTCAACTATACTTCTTGCTAAGTCCTCTCTAAAAAATCTTACCTGATATTCCAACATTGTCATATGATCTCAATAAAGCATTACTATTTATTATTTTATATTCTATAACAACCTTCATCTAATAGTTCAGGCTAAGCGAACTTCCAGTACTATTGAGATATATTTAAAACATTAGGAACACCATTTCCATTATGAACATAATTTTTGAGGTGATTGACAAAAATGGGAAGCTCATTAGACTAACAAATAAACAACATTCGCATATAATGGACGAACATTCCTATATGCATAAATATACGGAAGAAATAAAAGAAACTTTACAAAACCAGATAAAATAACTTCTTACTCCCTTGATCAAGACATGAGGTATTTCTATAAAGGTTACAAGCATTTAGATAAACCAAACAAATACGTGCTTGTAATAGTAAAATACTTAAACGGGGAGGGCTATATTGTATCAGCGTATTTGGAAACTAAAATCAAATGAAAGAACACAAAACATACGATGTATATTATGATGAAGACGCTGATTTCTTAGAGGTATCTTTCGAAGAGCCCGCCAAAAAAGGAACAACTGAAGAAGTTCAAGAAGGGGTTTTTGTAACTCGCGATATCGAAACAAAGAGAATTGCGAATGTTGGCATCTTATCATTCAAAAAAAGAGTTCAACTTCTTAAGGAAGTTTTAATTTCTCTAAACAAAAAACTTCCAATAGAAATAACTGTTCCTTCTAATTAATTTGCGCTGGAGGTTAGGCTAAATCTCGGTTTCTACGAAAGAAACATTTTAGGATAAAAATGAAAGATTTGCCGCTTAGTAGAGATTAGGCAGTCTGTAAGACGCGAGTGGATGAAGAACAGATTATGCGCTGAACAGCGCCCTGTTTGTTTAGAAATTTTTAAGCGGAGCGAAATCACAAATCACTTAGAAGTTTATTTTTCGTCTAATCTCCCTTAACCGCCCTTTCAAAGCAATAAAAATTAACATGTCAAGCGCATTCGGCGCTTCGCGCCTCAAAACAATTGTGGCTATTTATTTTCGTTTAATAAAAAGGCCAGAGGAATTCTCAAGCTTCTTTTTTCTCATAATATAATATCCAACCCCTATTACTATAAAAACAAAAGACAAAACAAAAAATAATATTCCTAGATAATTAATAAGCCCGCCATTTAAAAACTTCAAAAGAACAATAGCAAGCAAAAAAGAGGAAAATGCAGTCCTAATATAAGCAAGTAGCGTCCTCTCGTTGGCAAGCAATGTTCTCTCCAAAGAAAATGAAGCACTCTCTGAAACTCTTTTCATATATAAAAAAATAGAATGAGATTTATAAATCTTATCTCAATTCATTTACAGACATATAAAGTAAAAAGTCATAAGGTTTGACACCAACTTGATATCTAAAAATTTGCTTACACTCTATCTATGCATTACCAAGACAAACAGCCTCTGTCCAAGTTGAACTGCAAACAGCAGGGGCACAAGAACTAGCAGTTGCCCAGCTTGCATAATTGCACTCTCCTGAAACGCCCCAGCCTCCAGGAACCGTACAGCTACTAGTACAAAAGTTTGTTGCGGCAGGTAGGCAGGTAATCCCAACAAATTTTTTCATAAAGAAGTTGCTGCCAGAAGGGCAAGAAGGATTTGATCCAGTAATGTGAGTTAACTTCACGCCATTAAAAATAATGTTTCCGCCAACTTCCAATTGCTCGCGAGGAGCTGTAGTTCCAATTCCAACATTTCCGCCAGTTTGCGTAATTCCAGGAACCCATCCACTAACGCCATCGTATGCTGTCCAAGAACCATCAGCATTAGGATTTAGAGCAAATGCTCTTTCACCATCTGAACGCATAATCGCTAGTCCTGTAGCTGTATTAGGACGAATTGTAAATTTAGAGTTTACTCGCCCACTCTCTGTAGGGTCATTTGTTCCAATACCCACGCTTCCCTCGACACCCAATCTAGGCAACATTTGACTCCAATCAATCTGATCAATACCATGAAAAACAGATGTATCAACAGCAACTGCTTTAACATAAACAACAATTCCAAATAATAAAACAACCCCAAGCAAAACAAAAAAATGCCTCTTCTCAATATTTATCTTAATCTCCATCTTTGCCTCTTTTATTATTTAAGAGTCAAGAAACACAACTTTTTAAAGATTTCTTTCTTTCTTAATGAAATGCCATACGAATTAAAACCTTTATTCAAACAAAGAATGCAAACTCTTCTCTCAAATGAAGAAGACTTTCATAAATTCAATGAAATAATTCATGTCTCCCCAAGAAATTTTATTCGATGTAACCCATTAAAAATTCAACCTCATGAATTATTAACAAGACTACAAAAAAAATGGGCTGTTGAACAGCCCTATCCTCAACATCCAGAAATAATGCTAATAAGCTCAAATCTCCTTCCAGGAGAATTAGGAAATTCAATAGAGCATATTCTAGGCTATTATTATATTCAAGAAATTTCTTCTATGCTCCCAATCCTCGCTCTTAATCCGCAGCCAGAAGAATTCATATTGGATTTATTCGCCTCTCCAGGCTCAAAAACAACACAAATGGCTGCAAAAATGAACAATCAGGGTGCAATAATTGCCAATGATTTAAAATTAGATAGAATAAAAATTCTCTCGGCAAATCTAGAGCGCTGTGGTATAACAAATGCAATTGTAACAAAAAATGACGCAATATCATTATGTTCAAAATTATCAAAGTCAAATATTAAATTTGATAAAATTCTTTTAGACGCCCCTTGCTCAGGCGAAGGCACGCTTCGCTCAAGCCCGAAAACATTCTTAATCTGGAATTTAGATGTAATAAAAAAACTCTCAAGGCAGCAGAAAAAATTTATGGCTTTTGCATTAAAATGCCTTAAAAAAGACGGCACATTAGTCTATTCAACCTGCACTCACGCCCCTGAAGAAAACGAGGAAATCATAGATTTTGCATTAAAGAACTTCCCCGTACAAATAGAATCAATCACACTCCCTATAAAATACAGGCAAGGCATAGCGCAATGGAATAATGAAATATACCATAAAGATACCGTGAAAGCCTGCAGAATTTATCCGCAAGATAATGATAGCGAAGGTTTTTTCCTGGCCAAATTAACCTTATTGGAGGAAGTGAAATGAAATTAATAGATTTTATTATAATAATATCTGGATGGGTAATCGGTAATATGATATTCAACAATTTTGAAAAGCATTTGCATTGGACAAGAAGAACCTTGAAGCTCATATTTATCTTAATATTTCTCTATCTAATTAATTTATTATTTGGAAGAATAGCAATTTATATCACATTAATAATAATTCTGATAGGAATAATTATACTGCATTTTTATTGGTTTCAAAAAAAAGGAATAAATCCGATAACAGCAGAGCCCCGCGATAAATATCTAAAACTTATTAAAAAGATGAAAGGTGTAAAATGAATATCAATTTCATCAAATCAAGTGAAAAAAGAAAAATAACAGAACAATTAAATAATCAATTTGGAATAGAAACTCTCCCATATCTCCTTATAGAATCAGGAAAAGAAAAAATCAGGGCATTTACAGGCAATCTCCTAAAAGAAGAAATTAAGCTTTTATCAAGATTAATAAACATAGAATTAATTGGTATATATTTATTAAAAAAAGAGGATAATGGATTAAGGCTCAGTCTAGATGCAACCCATCTCCTCAAAAACCAAATAAAGAAAAACATCATAGAAATAAACGAATCACAATTAAATGATTGGCTCAAGGGCAACGACTTAAACATTCAGATACAAAGAGGTATTGTAATAATCAAGTACAATGAAGATTTTATTGGATGCGGAAAATCAAATGGACAAAAAATATTCAATTATGTTCCAAAAGAGAGGCGAAGAAAAAAATAATTGATTAAAGGGGCAAATATTTATAAAACTATTCTGTCTAAACTAAACATGAAAAAAGAGGCGATAACCCTAATATTGCTATTAACATTGTCTTTACAATTTGTAAACGCGGACCTTTTTGACTGGTTTAAAAGAGATGTCCAATTAGCACCGCAACAGCCGACAGATGTCAGAATCCAGGTTGGGAATGTAGCGCCAACTATTGAAAGTGTTTCACCTATAAGCGCAGTAAACTTAAATCCAGCTCCATCAACAACCTCTGTTACATTTACATTTACAGCAAGCGATAGGAATGGGGCATCTGATTTAGTGGATACAACAGCAACCGCCTCATTTACAAAAACAGGCGAGCAAACAAGAACAGCAATATGCTCGTTCCAATCACAAGCAGGACGTAGAAAAACTTACAGCTGCACTGCAAGCATGCAGTATTTTGATGCGAGTGGAACATGGAATGTCGCAGTAAGTGTACAAGACCAATCAGGCTTAACAGCATCTAGCACCACAACCTTCACAGTAAATCTATTAAGAGACATTTCAATAACCCCAACAATAATCGGCTTTCCAACAGTCGCTCAAGGCGATGGCAATATAACATCAACCTCTCCTACAACAATAACAAATAACGGCAATTTTGTAGTTCCTGCAGATGGAAATCTGCAAGTTACAGCATTTGATCTTCAAGGCGAAACAACTCCTGCAGAAATAATTCCTGCAGCAAATTTTAGAATAGCTGGTCCTGCAGAAGCAGCAACAGTATGCATAACTGGAACTTCATTAATACCAGGTTCAGCAACAGCTATATCATCAGCCTCTCTGCCAAGAGGGACTTCAGGCTCTAATGCTGCAGATTTAACATATTGCATAACATTTGTCCCAGAAGGCATAAGCACTCAATTCTATTCAGCAACAGGAGGCAGCGCATGGTTAATAGGAATATAATAGCAATAATATTTATAATATTATTTTCAGCAAATGTCTTAGCCCTTGGAGTAAATTCTCAATATCACAACTCAAATCCGCTTAAAATGCAGCCAGGCGAAACAAGAAATATTGAATTCGTATTAGTTCATGGAACAGAAGAAAAAACAGATGTGAGGGCAATTGCCTCACTTGTCAAGGGCTTTGAAATAGCAGAAATAATAAGCGAAAAAGAATTTACGCTCTCACCAGGGACATTAGTAGAAGATAATAAAAAAGTAGCATTAAGAATATCCATTCCTAAAGACGCAGAATTAGGCAAGTCATATAAAATAGAATTATCAGTAACAGCAATTCCGGAAAAAGAAATAGCAACCGTGCAACTTAACACTGCCTATCTCATTGACTTTCCTGTAATAGTAGGCGAGGAATCTTCTGCAGAGGCAGCAAAGCCATCAGAAAAAAAGATTAACATAGAAATTGTAGCTATAATAATCTCCATTTTAATTATAACAACTATAATTATAGTCATTATTCTACTTCTTAGAAAAAAGCAAGAAATTAAATAATAAGTATTCTACTTTTAAAAATGAAGCTCAAAATACTAATTTTGATATTTATCTCTTTTATTGCAATTTCAACCTCACAGGAATCTCTTAGCCCATCAGAAAAAAGCGACATTGTAGTTGCAGTTGACGGTGAATATCCTATCATAATAATATTAAATCCAGAAAATATATCTTACAATAATGCAACTCCAATATTATTAAATTACACAATAATGGAAATATCATTGGATTCTATATGGTACTCATTAAACAATCAGCAGAATATTACAATATCTGCTCCAATTTACCTATCTCTTCCAGAAGGAGATTATTTTTTGAGATTATACGCAAATGATAGTTTTAATCGCGTTAATTTCTCAGAAATCCAATTCAATGTAAATAATTCAATTCCTTCCTGCGGAGACGCAATCTGCGACATAGAAGAATCTTGCAGCAATTGCCCAATAGATTGCGGGCAATGTCCTTCACAAGATAAGGGCTCCTCTGGAGGCGCATCAGCAAGTTCTGAAATTCCGGAAATAAAAAAAATAAATGAAACACAGCCTCTAAGTGGAGAAAACATATCCTATGATGAAGAAAAAAAATCAAATATCTCATCTGGTAAAATTCCTGAAATAATAAAAATAAATTATCAAACACTCTTTTACTTAATAATTTCAATAATAATCCTCATTATAGTCATCTTTATAATCATACATAAACCAAAAAAGAAAGAGAAGTATAAAAATGAATCAAGAAGAAATTGAAAAGTTAAAAAAAGCAGGTTTAATAGCCAAGCAAGTAATAGAATATGCAAGATTAATTATAAAGCCAGATACTCCATTGCTAGAAATCGCGAATAAAATCGATGATAAAATTCTCGAGTTAAATGCAAAGCCCGCCTTTCCAGTAAATCTCTCAATAAATGAAATAGCAGCCCATTCCACCCCCTCTTATAACGACGAGGCAAAAGCTCACGGACTATTAAAGATAGACATAGGAGTTCATATCAATGGGTACATAGCAGATACTGCCCTCTCTCTTGACTTGGAAAATTCAGAAGAAAATAAAAACCTGATAAAAACGGCGGAGGAAGCAAGAGACAATGCGCTTGAAAAGATAAATCTGGGCATGAAATTAAGAGAGATAGGCTCTATAATTGAAAAAACATGCCAAAAAAATAATGTTCAGCCGATAATAAATCTATCAGGGCATTCAATATCAAATTATAACCTTCATGCAGGCATTACTATTCCAAATTTTGACAATACCCAAGAAATAAAAATTTCCCAAGGGATATATGCGATAGAACCATTCACGACATTAGGAGTCGGCTCTGTAAAAGAAGGTAAGCTATCAGGAATATATCATCTAGAAAAAGATGGGAACGTTAGAGACAATTTCGCAAGAGAGATATTAAAATTTATTAAAGAAGAATACAAAACACTCCCTTTCTGCGCAAGATGGATTCATAAAAAATTTGGCACAAGAGGTTTGCTTGCATTAAAGCAGATAGAATCCTCCAGTTTATTGCATCATTACCCTCAATTAATAGAAAAATCAGGAGCAAAAGTCGCACAAGCCGAGCATACTGTTCTTTTAACAGATAAAGAAAAGATTGTGACGACTGCTTAAATTAATCTTCAATTTCATCCCACTTTCTAATTGTAAGCTCCGGCTTATTTTCATATCCCATAGATATCCTAGGTATTTCACTTTCAGTTTCTATTTTGTCACGATAACTCTCAACTTCTCCATAGGAAATTCTTTGGATTTCATATCCTGCACTTTGCAATTCTTTAAGGGCACTCTCACTCTCAGGAACTCTAAAAGTTACAAGTGGTGCTAAAGCTTCAACTTCAAAAGGAATTCTGTTAGAACTCAAATATTCAAAAATTCTATCTGCATCGTTTTCTTTTCCTAAAATATAAATGCCTCCTCCAGCATGAAAATCCGCCAATCCTTTTAAACGCACAACTTCGCTCTCCAACTTTTCAATTCTCTTAACTAAATCGCTATTTTCTAACATAGCTTTATTGTTGGGTCTATATTTATAAAGATTTCGATGAATTCTAATTATTTATTAAAAACATATCTACTTGGGTTAGGATTTTTTATAAAGAGAACGGCAAGAGGTCATTACTTAACATCTCTTATTCTTCTTCTTATTTTTTCTGCTGAGACATCCGCATGGCTGCTTACAAGATATCTAGCAAGGTCAATCGTTTTTCCAGCATCATCAAAAACAAGTCTTCCATTATCCTCTCTTACAGGATGGTCAGAATATTCATAGGTTTCAACATTTCCATAAAACATTCTTCCTATGCCCATCCAGGAATCATTAAGAGTTGGCTTTGGGACTAAAGTTAGAGCTTCATAACCACAAGACCACAAAACGACTTGGGCTATCCCTTTTTCTTTTAATCTTACCTTAAGGCCATCATCTTGAAATATCCCTCTTAAAGTAGAGTTTAATCTTCTGCTCTTTAAACTATATACTATGTTCCTTCCAGCACAAACTAAGGGATTTTTGCTATATTTTAAATAAAATTTTAAATCTGCCAATTTTAAATCTACCCTGAATATACGTAGAATCCTGATTTATAAACTCTTTGGTTATGTTATCACCCTAAAATTAATAATTGATACCAAGCAGAACAATTTTATTGTGAGCGGTGTAAACAAATAGACCCTAAAAGTTACTTTTTTAGATAGTCTTCTTAGTGTTTATTTCCTCTTGAGATTATACACGTCTAGACTATTTTGGTGCCCCAGGTTAGCCCGCATAAATAGGCCCGATTTCCATTCCTGCCTTGGCGCTCTTCAAATAATATTCCTCAAGCTTTCTATAGCGTTTGGCTGTTTCATTTGAAACACTCGGCTTAATCTTTACAAATGCTTCTTCAAAATCCTTTTTTGTTACCGTCTTCGTATTAATATTTTCCCTCATTGCATTCATCGCAGCCTCTCTCACAAAGCTCTCAATATCTGCCCCGACAAAACCTTCTGTAATCTTGACAATCTCATTAATATCAACATCGTTTGCTAGCGGCACTTTTCTTGTATGAACCTCAAATATCTTTTTTCTGGAAGCCGCGTCAGGCATGTCAACTAAAATTACTCTGTCAAATCTTCCCGCCCTTAATAAAGCCGCATCAAGCATGTCCGGTCTATTAGTCGCAGCTATAATAGTAATATCCTTTATTTCTTCTAATCCGTCCATTTCAGCCAAAAGCTGGTTTAAAACTCTCTCTGTTACCCTAGTCCCTATGTCAATCCCTCGCTTTCCTGCCAAAGCGTCAATCTCATCAAAAAATATAACGCAAGGAGCTACTTGCCTCGCTCTCTCAAAAACCTTCTTTACCCCCTTCTCACTCTCTCCCACCCACATCGACAAAAGGCTTGGCCCTTTCACATTAATAAAATTCGCCTCGCTCTCCTTGGCAACTGCCTTGGCCAATAATGTCTTTCCTGTTCCAGGAGGTCCATATAATAATATTCCCCTTGGTGCTCTAATTCCCAAATTCTTAAATCCATAGGCATATTTTATCGGCCACTCAACAGCCTCTTTCAACGCTTGTTTTGTTTGCTCTAATCCGCCAATATCATTCCATGAAACATTAGGTGCTTCAACAAGAACCTCGCGCATTGCGCTTGGCCTGACAACCTTTAACGCATCCTCAAAATCTTCTGCCCTCACAACTATTTTATCCAAGACTTCTGGAGGTATTGGCTCATTGTCTTCTAGTTTCAATTCAGGCAATAGCTTTCTTAAAACATTCATCGCGGCCTCTTTGGTCAATGCGCTCAAATCCGCTCCTACAAAACCATGCGTCTTTCCAGCCAAGACATCAAGATTAACATTCTTGAACAAAGGCATGTTTCTGGTATGAATCTTTAATATATTCAGCCTGCCGCCTTTGTCAGGCACAGAAATATTTACCTCTCTATCAAATCTTCCGGGCCTTCTTAATGCAGGATCAATAGAATTAACTCTATTAGTCGCTCCTATAACTACAACTCTGCCCCTTGATTTCAGGCCATCCATCATTGTAAGTAGCTGCGAAACAACTCTTCTCTCAACCTCGCCCTGTACGTCCTCCCTCTTGGGCGCTATCGCGTCAATCTCGTCAATGAAAATAATGCTAGGGGCATTCTTTTCAGCCTCTTCAAAAATATCCCTGATTCTCTTTTCGCTCTCGCCATAAAATTTTGACATTGCCTCTGGCCCGTTCAGCAAAATAAAATGCGCATCAGTCTCGTTGGCAACTGCCTTGGCCAATAATGTCTTTCCTGTTCCAGGAGGCCCGTGCAATATAACGCCCTTCGGCGGTTCAATCCCCAATTTATCAAAAATTTCGGGATGCTTTAACGGCAGTTCAATCATCTCCCTAACCTTTTTAACTTCGCCCTGCAATCCACCAATGTCTTCATAAGTAACGTCAGGTATAATATCCTCCCCCATATCAACCGCCTTTGGATTAAGTGTAACCTCTGTATACTCATTGATAATGCACGCCTGACTGGGTGATGTAGAAACAACTAAGAATTTCATCTGCTGAAATCCAGAGAATCCAAATCCTCCGCCAAAAAAGTCATTCAAATCTCCAAAAATATCATGGAAATTCTCGCTCATTAAATCTCTTCTTCTCTGCACCCCTCCCAATGATATCAGGTCTCCTTTTATAACCACTCTTCCTAAAAGCCCGTTCTTAAAAAGTTCTGGATCTGCGTGTATCATTAACCCTTTTTGTGCGGGCGCAATAGAAACCTTTTTTGCAGGAACCATATTGACTTTCCTTATCCTAACTTGCTCCCCAACGCCTGTCCTTGCATTCTTCCTTATCAATCCATCTATTCTAATTATTCTCTCTCCAACATCAGCAGGATATGCCCTGTCTACGATCGCAACAGTCTCCCTCATCCCTATTATAGAAACAAAATCCCCCCTATTTAGTCCCATCGCCTTCATCAAATTAGGGTCTATTCTTGCAACGCCTTTGTAAACATCATCCTGCAGCGCCTCAACAACCTTTAATTTTATATCGTCGCCTTTTGATTTCATTTTAAGTCCTCCTCACCGAATATAAGGCTTAGCTTTCTAAAATCCTCAAAGCATAATTTAACCATGCTATCCATTTCCTCTTTCATGCTTCTATGCGTCTCGTTCATAAAATTTATAATCTCTTTTGGAATGCTGATAGCGTGGCTGTTTCCCACAATTCTTAATTTAACATTAAAAGTCTTGCCCTTTAAATCCTTAAAGTGCTCCAGGCAATTCAAATCAGCAGGGTGAATAATTTTCTCATTGCATTCATTGCATCGCACTGCTCTTAATTCTGCCCCAGATTTTTCAACTATGCACGGCTTCATCTCAACATCGCATCTCTTGCAAAAAATCTTCTGCTCAAATATGTCCGTCATTTTTATAAATCTTCTTAGTATACACTGTTTCGTGTATACGCCAATATATAAATCTTTCTCTTCTCCAGCATACAATAATCATCGGCAAACAAAAAATATATAAACAAGAAAGATTAGTATATCATATAGAAAAGGGGTAAAAGAATAGGAAACTTTCATATTATTAAATGTCAACAAAGTTTAAAAAAGCCTCTTTCCTAAACAATACATGATTTTCAGAAAAAAAATAAAATGCGCAAATTGTCGTACAAAAATCAACGGAAAGTTTAGCTTCTGCCCATATTGCGGAGAAAGCCAAATGGACGAGGAAAAGCATATAAGAGATTATGGCCTGCTTGGCAAAGGCGAAGAGCTGACAAGCACGCAGGATAATTTTGGCTTGGGCATGACAGAAAAATTTCTTGGCTCACTGATGAACACTTTGGTAAAAAGCCTTGACAAGCAGTTCAAGAACATTGATAAAGAGTCCAAAAGGGCTGAAATAAAAAGCTACCCTAATGGAATAAGAATCAGAATGAGCGGTCAGTCAGCATCTAATAACTTAAAGCAAAAAAGTATATTTCAAAGAAGCATCTCAAAAGAGCAGCTTGAAAGAATGAATTCACTTCCGCGCTCTAATGCAGAAACAAAAATAAAGAGGCTCAATGACAAAGTAATCTACGAGTTAAATACCCCTGGAATAGAGTCCCCAGAGGACATATTTATTTCAAAATTAGAATCAGGATACGAAATAAAAGCAATTGGAAGCAAAAAAGTATATGTAAACAGCCTTCCTGTCAATCTCCCATTGAAAAGCATCTCTCTCGCGAATAACAAGCTCTTTGTTGAATTTCTTGCCTATCATAAAAATTAAATATAATGCTAAAGAATAATAATGTTAATATAGTATTAAAATCTCATCGCAAAGATGATGAATCATACGGCTTATAATCTTTATTACTGTGGGGATGAATTTATTAAATTATTAAAAAAAGAAAGGTTTAGAGTTGAAAGTAAGATGGCAAGTTATGTAATTTCTTCATATAAAGACAAAAAGAGAGATGCGTCACTTAACAGATTAGGGGAGATAGATACTAATAAAAAATTTTTAATTGTTTATAATAAATGCAAAGATAATAGTAAAATGTGGGAAAAGGAAAATTCAAGATTAGTAAAAATCGCAAAAAATTATGAGATATATTAATTCTCAAACCACCACATTAATAATAATATGATCGCGCCCGGATTTGAACCGGGGACCCCTGCCTTATCAGAGCAGTACTCTGCCAGACTGAGCTACGCGATCATAAAAACTCAAAATCAGATTTCGTTTATAAAGATTTCCTCAAGAAGATTAATCAACGAATCTATAAGAATTAATTGGATAATTAAGAGAGATAATCCTGTCCAGTCTTCCAATATCTTCCTTTAATCTTCTCTGCAATTTAATGTACATTCGTCCTGAATTTAATCTTTCGTCTAAATCGCTCCTCAAAGAAGAGATATCTCCATCATACAACTCGCCAGCTACTTCTACGAGCAATCTATCATGCTCGTCCAATCCGTCAAATACCCTGAAATCTTCCATAATAATTCTCTTCAACAAACCTTTTTAACTCTTTCGTTAATATATTAAAATGCGGTTATAGTTAAACGGCAGAATTTCTGCTTCCCAAGCAGAAGATCGGGGTTCAATTCCCCGTGACCGCATTTTCAATCAATTAACATTACTGAAGAAATCAATTGCTAAAAGCAAAATTCCGACAATTAATTCAACAAATCCAATCACTCTCCACTGCGCCTGCTTGATTGACAAAGCCAATTTCCTAGTCTTTTTTGGAAAAAATAAAATAAATCCTCCTTCAAAAATTATCAAAAGACCAATAATAAAAATTAAGCGAATGCCCATGTCAATAACAATTAAAACAGACTTATAAACCTGCTTGCCCTAAAAAATAAGTCTCTTCCAAAATAGACTAGTGCAGTTCTCCTCATAATCGGAATTATAGGGTTGGCAATAGATATATAGATAACTCCCTTGATTATAACACATGTTTGGGAATTATCTATCACGGGAATTCTGGACAAATATGTGCTACAATTACCAGAATTCACGATAATTATAGTCTACACAAAATTTTTCAATCAATAAGTTAATATTAAAAACCCTAAAAACAAAATATTATAATGAATCTTATGTGGTATGTTAAAAAATTCTGGAATTTCCTGAAAAAAGACACGTGGCAGTCTTGGCTCGTGTCAGCAGTATTAATAATAATTTTCATTAAATTAATATTTTTCCCAGTTCTATCTTTCCTTACAGGCTCGCAACTCCCATTAGTTATCATAGAATCCTGCTCAATGTACCACGAATCCGGCTTTGAAGAGTGGTGGGATAAAAACAGCGCTTTTTACGAATCAAGAAACATTACGAAACCTGAATTTGAATCATCGGACTATAAAAATGGCTTGAACAAAGGGGACATTATCCTCGTTTTAGGAAAGAACAATTATAAAATAGGAGACATTATAATTTTCACTGCCCAAGCAAAACATCCATTAATACATAGAATAATAGAATTGAATCCAATAGGAACAAAAGGCGATCATAACGCAAATCAGCTAGAAATTGAAAAAAATATATCACAAAACCCAATCATAGGAAAAGCTTCATTAAGAATACCTCTATTGGGTTGGATAAAACTTATTTTCTTTGAGCCATTCCGCCCAAGTAATCAGCAGGGATTCTGCAGGTAAAACCAAAAATTTAAAATACTTGATATTCCTATTCAAAGCATGGAATTCTGTTCAAAATGCGGAAGCATGATTATTGTTGAGAAAAATAAGGCAATTTGCATGAACTGCGGCTTTAAGCAGAAGAAAAAGCCAAAAATAGAGGCATCTGAAAAATTAGGAGCAAAAGAAACCATCCCTGTTATAAGAGAAGGGCAGGATAATACAAATCCGATAATAGAAATCAACTGCCCAAAATGCAAGAATAAAAAAGCATATTTCTGGACATCCCAAACAAGAGCGTCAGACGAAGCAGAGACAAAATTCTACAAGTGCGTTAAATGCACCCATTCTTGGAGGATTTACAGGTAATCCACTATATCCTTTCTCGCTTCTCTGGATAAAGTGGTCCTGACGGGATTTGAACCCGCGACACCTAGGTTAAGAGCCTAGTGCTCTGCCAGGCTGAGCTACAGGACCTCAATTATTGGAGAATTAATTGGTTTAAAAGTTTATTCTAAATGCATTAAAAATTTTATAAAAAAATATTAAAGGTTAAAAATCTTTAATTAGTGCAAACCACACCTTATATAAAAATGAAATTCAACCAAAATCTAAAAGCAGAAATAGAAAAATACAAAGATTACATAATAGTTGTAGAAGGGAAAAAAGATCTTAATGCGTTAAAATCTCTCGGCTTTCAAAGCATCTATGCAATTCACATAACAGGCGTTTCATTAAGAGAAAGAGCAGAGCAAATATCCAAGCAAATAAATAAAAAGGACAAATTATGTGTCCTGACCGATTTAGACAAAAGAGGAAAACAGCTATATCGGCTCTTAAAATCACTCTTTCAGGAATTAGGCGTCCATTTAGATTCAACTTTGCGGGGCATACTGATAAAATCCAAAGTTTCCCACATTGAAGGCATCAATAAATTCCTGGATAAATTAGAAAATGTCTAATCACAAACTCGCGAATTAACCTAAAAAATAAAAGAATCACAGCCTCGTCTTAATATTCTCGATATTCTCTGCAATTTCATTTCCTTTCTTTGTCAGCTTAATCAGCTTAATTCTGCCTTTTTTCTCAAAAACAACTAATCCCAGCTTCTCCAAGCTCTGCAAAATCTTCACAGCGTGACTATATGTGCAATCAACTTCTTTGGCTAAAATACTCCCATATCTTGCTCTGCTGATTCTCTTCAACGCGACAAGCATCAATGCTGGCTTTCGCCTGAAAAATATGTCGAAATTGTATTTCATCTTCAAAATATACATTCTAAACTATATATTAAAGCTTACTCGCAGCTTTTAAAGCTTTCTAAGGCTTTGTTATTTTATTTAGTAGCGAAATACCACTAGTTGAATACAACATGAATTTCCAAATCTCAAGCGCTCTCTTGACTCAACTCGTCATAAAGCTCTAAATATCCCTTTGAAAATAATTCTAATTCACCTGCAATCAGCTCTATCTCGCTTTTCCCGTTTCTGAAAGATTCAACGACATAATTTCTGTCATTCATCATCTTAATTGCCTCTTCCTTTGTTGTTCTCAGCACAATATCCCTTTCGCTAACTCCGCCTTCAGAAATTCTTATGCTTCCGTCAACAATTCTCGCGCTATAAATATCGCTGTCAACAGAAATTTCTATTTTTGGCTCGTTAGAGCTAAAAGGAAGATTATGCAAGTTATAAGCTCCGATGCTAACCAATAAGTAATATACAAAACTCTCATCAAATTTTGCGACAGCCTCTTCCAAGCTTAAGCCAGCAGCAGGATTTTCAAGTTCCCTCCCGCCTGCTCCATCACTATAAATGCCTAAACTCTTCCTGTCATCAAAAATAAAATAATACGCGCTTCCAGCTACAGCGCCAACTAATAAAATAAATATTATCAGAATAATAACAAACTTTTTCTTTCCCCTCTTGCCAATATCTTTAGGCATTATCAAAATAACAAATCACGCTTTTTATTTCTTACTGATTAAAAACCAGTCGTTGATTAAAAACCAAAACCTTATAACTACTCTTTTACAATTAAAAATATGACAAAAAAGCTCAAGATACTCGCAGTATCAGATATTCACGGCGATTCAAAATTAGTTAAAAAACTAGCAGAAAAAGCAGAAAAAGAAAAAGTAGATTTAGTTATATTATGCGGCGATATAATGGGCTTTGTAGAAACAAAAGACATCATAAAGCCATTCAAGGAAAAAAATAAGCGCGTTCTCGTAGTTCCAGGTAACTGGGATTCATTTGCAACAACTGATTTTCTCGCAAGTATTTATGGCGTAAGAAATATCCATGGCTATTCTGTCCAATACGAAAACATTGGCTTTTTCGGAGCAGGCGGAGCAGAAGGCCCTGGTCCAGGTCGAGTTACCGAAAAAGAAATATTTGAAACCCTGAAAAAAGCGCATGAAGGCATAAAAAACATAGAAAAAAAGATAATGATAACCCACATGCATCCTTCTCCAAGTTTCTCGGAATTCTCCGGAATAAAAGGCAGCGAGGCAATAACAAAAGCAATAAAAGAATTTAAGCCGACCCTCTTATTGCACGGCCATATCCACGAAGCATCTGGAATTGAAGAAAAAATTGGCAATACGAGAATAATCAATGTAGGCAGAGAAGGCAAAATCATCGAGATTTAAATTGGCGAGAAAATTTTTGATTATCTTATAATCTCTGCCATGTTTATTTATCATTAAATCTATTTTATGAAAAGTATAGTTTTCATTAAATTATAATGCCTAAATTTCTGACAAGATTTTATTTTTCACCTCATTAAATTTTGGCAATTCCTTCAATAAAGGTTTAAGCTCGGTTTCCCATAACTTTTTCTTCTCTTCAACAGAATCCAAAAGTTTTTTATTATTGAATTTTAAATTATAATATTCAAGCTTTTTTTCTATAAGTTTTTTATCTATTTTTATTCCCTTTTTTAATAGAGAAAAAGAATCAAAAACATCTCTTGCTTTATTTCTTGTAATTATTGCTCTTATTTTCTCAGCCAAAATTTCTCTCTCTTGCATAACGATAATCTCAAAAGAAGGAATTTCCGTATAAATGCTTGAAAATCCTAAAAGAGTTGGCTGGAGTTCAACAGCTGATTTTAAGTTTAGATCAATTCTTATAGTAGACATTGTTCTTGGATCTCCTGTATATAAAGGCCCTTTTAATCTCAGGCTAATTAAAATCGAATTAAATGGCTCTTTAATCCTATGAACTTCCGCATCTATCTTAAATTTAGATAGATCTGAAATTAATTTTTTTATTAAGTTATCAAGATTTATTTTTCCGACAACAGAGAAATCTAAATCATCAGAAAACCTTTCAAGTTTATAGAATTTATACAAAGCTGTGCCTCCTTTAAAAACAAATTCCTGTTTAGTATTCCGAGATAATAAAAAAAGGACGAGCTCGAGCAAGTAATCCTTTTCGGCATAGCCTATGTTAGAAATCCCTTTTAATCTTGCTATTGATATTAATTCATATTTAGTTATCATTTCCTATTGTCAATAATCCTCCATTTATTATTCTTTCTGCCTTTCTTCAACAAAGCAAAATCCAATAATACATAATTATTATCAATAAATTTTCTTAATTTATTGCATTTAAAATTATTCTCCTCTAAAAGAAAACCTAAGCGTTTTATTAATGTCTTATTTTTAATTTTTAATGCATAATTAATAAGCTTATTTTTATTTATTTGCTTATCTTTTACCGAATTTTCAATCTCATCAAATGGAATTTTTTTTAGCAAAAAGGAATCTATAATGGCTTTTTCAGGTTCTGCAATAAATATATCAAAATCTTTATATCTTTCTTTTTTGAAGCCAAAAAAATGCTTTATTTTAATAAATTCAATGATAGTGTCTTGAAATTTCAGCGGTTTTCTCGGAACAGAAACTACAACAAAAATTTTCTTTGGTAATTGCTCTGTCAGATTGTAAAAACGCAAAGCACTCCATAAACTAATATAAGACGGAAAATAAACCAATGAAGCTACAAGAAATGCATCATCATAAATAGTATACTTGTTTCTTTCCAGCCTATAAACAAGATCTCTTTTTTTCAATCTGTAAAGAAGGGTCTTTATATATTCCTGTTTTTTATTCAAAATTCTTGCCAAATCATTAACCGTAAATACGGGATATCTTTCTAAAATCTTAAGTAATTTTATTGTTTTCATAATCTTAATAAGTTTAAAGGGTTTATAAATATTTCTATAGCTTAAAGTATACATTTTTGATTACTTTAATCAATCAATTTATTATAGATTATCTCAAGATGATTTTGATTTTAAATCCAATGCATAGGGGGTGGTGGGGGCTATGCCGACTTCTGATTGCGTATAACGTCGCGCTTATCTGAAGTTCTTTTCCATTTTTAAACTTTGATATAAGAAAAGAATTTGTGCTATCCCGAAATTATTTCATAAGGCTGTTCTAAACAGCTCTATGAAATT
>CAZNQS010000002.1:0-62673 GCA_964575515.1 Candidatus Woesearchaeota archaeon
TGAAAAATATATCGTTAGGAAATATTAACGGGATACTACACTTTGGTTTGTAAAGGTAGACCATATATAACATCAAAATTAATTCCATGCCTGAAAAGATTTCTAATATCTGGAGTAATTAGATCTTTAACTAGTTCTGGAGATTGCACTCTATTTATCGCTTCTTGAACATTGATATCAAAATCTTGTATCTCAAAAGAGATTCTGTTAATTCCTTTTTGATGATAATACAACATTCTTTCCCTATCGACAGCTCTTGGATCAATCTCTATTGCAAACTCTTCCAAATTCTTTATGTTTACTAAATTGTTTGTTTTTTCTATTAGGTAATCAAATTCCTCTTCGTTCAATATAGTTGGTGATCCGCCTCCTAAGTGCATCTCTACGAATCTTGGATTAATCGAGTTTTTATCAAAGAAATCACAAAGCAAATCTATTTCTTGGGAAAGAGTTTTTAGGTAATTTTTTATTTTCTCATGATCCCTAGTAACTTTAAAATGGCAGGTACAAAAAAAACATGGCTGCGTACAGTATGGAATATGTACGTACATCATCATAGGATCGTTTTCCTTATGTGAGGACAATAAGTTTAAAGATTCTTTGTAGTCATTTTCTCCAAATTCTTCCGACCAGAAACTTTTATGCGGATATTCAGTATACATATAGGCTGAAGAATCATATTTTTTTACCAGATTTTCAAGATTCTTTTGGGTTTCCATTATGTAATTAAGCAATTAATCATATATTTAAACTTTACTTTTTATCGCGTTAAATCTATGTGTTTCTTATTATGGTAATGTAATATAGGAAAGTTTAATAGGATATATAAAAATTAGGTATATAAGCAAAATGGGAGCGATTGAAAAAAAAGTAGATATAATTTTTACAGGTTTGATTAGAAATCCTGAATTAATTAAAAAGTCTATAACGGATTTTGTCAATTTAAGAAAAAAAGGGCTTATTAACCAAATAATATTTTCAACTTGGGATTATGAGATAGATAAAATCCCTGAAATGAGGGCTTTTTTCAAGAAAAATAGGATTCTATTGATAGAAAGTAGGGAGCCAGCGGAAAGAGGGAGAGGAAATATTAACTGTCAGATGAAATCATTAGAAAATGCACTGGAGAAAGTTGATAAAAATAGATTTATATTGAAAACAAGAGCAGATATTTATATTGACCCAAAATTCTTGGAAAGAATTTTTCAAGATAAGAAGAATATTTTTAAGATAAAAAAAAATCTTCCAAATGGGAACGTATTTCGTTATAAGATCTGGCTGCCATATTACGAATTGACAAAACCATTTTATCTAGCCGATGAGGCATATTTTGCGTTTTATTTTGATCACAAGCTATTAATAAATTATGAGGCATATCATGGAAAGTATAAACTCCAGGCTGGAACAGTCCACATGCAAAGATGGATAGAGCCATTTCTTAGTAAATATCCTATTTTAAGAGATTATTTAGAGAATCACCCAAGTGTTGGTTATCCTAAAGAAAACTTATTTTATAAAGGCATAAAGAGAATAGCAAAGAAAAATAGATTAACGTTTCAGTTATTGAATTCCATTACAGTCAAGAACAGATTTAGGGTGCTTAAAAAACGTCTAAAAGAAGAAAGATATATAAATGTTTTAGCAGTCTATTATTCGATCTTGCATAGTCATTTTTACATCAATGGCGAACCTATAAATAACTCTCAAAACAAGAACGGTCTTTATAGAAAGACTTTATCTTCTCTCGGTATTAAAATTAATGATACTAATTTATCAAATAATTTTTCTAAGAGGAACGTAACATCGCATCGACAAGGACAAATAATTGTTTTTGACGAAGACTTTCTTAAAATAATATTTAGTGATAAAGCCGATAAAAATGATCTTTTTACAAGGAGATTATTAAATTCTATCAATCAGTTTAATACTTCATCCAATTTTCTGGAGTAATAAAAATTAAAATATGGCTGAAAAAAAGTTAAGTCTATCTGAAGTGAGTAAGTTGCTGAAAAAAAAGACTCTCTTATGTTCTCTTTGGGGCTGTGAGAACAAAGGCCATTGGGCATATCAAGGAGGATATCTTGTTTATAAAGATCTCTTTAAAAAAGTAATCTTATTTGATCCAAGGAAGAATCGCTTTGAATACGGTTCTGAGGGTATGAAACAGAGATTCTTTTCTCTCCTAAAAGAGAAAAAACCAGATTACATTTTTCTCTTATTAGACGCAACCGAGTTCGGTCTAGATATTCTTCAAAGAATTAAAGAAACTTCTCCTAAAACAAAAATAATCGTCATCTTTGGAGATGATGATATTCATTTCTTTACTCGTTCTAGATATTACGCCCTCTTTATTGACTATTGTTTGATCGCTCAAACCCAATATCTTTCCCTTTATAAAAAAGATGGACTTACAAATGCTATTTCTTTTTTATGGGGTATAAATACAAATCATTTAAGATATTTAAATTTGGATAAGAAATATGATGTTTCTTTTATAGGAACGCCAATTCCCATATCAAGAGTAGACTTAATACGATTCTTAATAAAAAATAAAATTAAAGTAAATATTTGGGGACGAGGCTGGAGAGATTATCCAGATTTGAATCGTGTATATGGCGGGTCAATCGATTATAAAGAAATGACTAAAATTATAAACCAAACCAAAATCTATCTCGGATTCACTAAGAATAGTTTTGGTATGCCACATAGTACTGGAAAATTCTTTGAAGGATCTGCATGTAAAACATTTTGCTTAATTGAACATTTTCCGGAATATTTTAAATATTTTAACAAAAACTCCGAGATGATATCGTTTAATAATAAGCAGGATCTGTTGAAAAAAGTAGAATATTATCTTATACATGAGAAAGAAAGAGAAAGGATTGCAAAGAATGCTTATAAAAAAACAATAAAGAACCATAATTATCATATTATATACAAAAAGATTTTCCAAGAGATTTTCACTATTGAAAAAAAAGAGCGATTAAAGAATTCTTTTAAATCTAATCAGAAAATTATAGAACTTTCAGAGAACGAGATTTATGAAGATTACGATACTATTAAAGAAAAATTAAAGAATTTCTCTTATGTTTGTTTTTCTTATGGAAAATCTAAACCTGATAAATATAAAAATTATCTTCAAGTATATTCATTAGAAAAAACAGGAAAAGAGATTAGTTGTTGTGAGTATACGTTACAATCTCGAAATCTTGGAAGATGTCTTGCAATAAATATTTATAAGGCTTTAAAAATTCTTAAAAAAGAGGATTTCAATGGGCTATTAAATATTAATCAGGTTATGGTAACTAAGAATTATTTTCTAAAGAACTTTAAAAAATTCAAAGAGATATTCAATGGAAAACAAATCGATATAATCAATGAAAACAATACTGCTTTTATTGAGATACCCTTAGTACAAATCGAACATTTAAGTAGGATTAATAGGATTTATATTAATAGACTAGATTTCGATTCTTTAAAAAAAGTTTTCAGATTAAACTTTATGATAGACATATTTCTTTTATTCTCTCAAAAAAAACTATTTAAAAATTTATATCCGTACAAACTTTTTATTAACTCTATTATTAATGGCAATTTTTTTATCCTAAAATGCTTGTTCAGTTCTATTTTCTCTAGAGAAAATCGGGCTAAATTATAGATAATTTATGAAAGATAAACCTAACTTTATCAACATAATATTTAAAAGATGTGCTTCTTACGAGGTAATGCTTAAAAATGGGCAGTAAATCTGATTTAGAGAGAGCTGGCGGGCTATTGAAAGATAAAACGATATTATTTTCAATGTGGGGGTGTGAGAACGAAAAAAACTGGTCTTATCATTGGCATCCTTTTCTAAAAAATATTTTTAAAGAGGTTATTTTGTTTGATCCGAGAAAGAAACGTCTTGAATATGGTTCAGATAAAATGAGAAAAAGACTTCTTAGTATAGTTAAGGTAAAAAAGCCAGATTATTTTTTATTTTTATTAGAGTCCAACAATATTAATATAGAAACTATAGAAAAGATTAATAAAATCTCTCCCAATACTAAAACAATTGTTCATTTTGGAGATGATGATATTCATTTTGAAGATAGGTCAAGATACTATGCTTTGTTTATAGATTATTGTTTAATTGCCCAGACAGATTATATTAAGGAATATAGGAGGGACAAGCTAATGAATGCCTTGCCAATTGATTCTTTAGTTGATATTAAAAAATTTAAGCCGTTAGATGCTGATAAAATATATGATTTATCTTTTATTGGGCAGCCATATCCTCCGAGAATTGAAATACTTAGATTTTTAATTAAAAATGGAATAAAAGTAAATTTATGGGGAAATGGATGGTACGATTATGAAGAATTTAAGGATATCTATAAAGGGCCTGTAGAATCAGACAAATATATTAAAATCATTAATCAAAGTAAGATTAATCTAAGTTTTTCTAAGAACCAATATGGGGTGCCTCATTTAAAGGGAAGAGTTTTTGAAGTTGCTGCTTGCAAATCTTTTCAATTAATTGATTATTATGAGGGATATTTGAATCTTTTTAAAGAGGATAAAGAAATTGTAATGTATAAGAATCAAAAAGATCTCTTAAATAAAATAAATTATTATCTTAAAAATGAAAAAGAAAGGGAAAAAATTGCTGAAGGATCTTATAAAAAAGTTATAAAAAATAATAATATGGGGGATATATTAAAAATTATCTTTAATAAAATCCTTGAAGATAAAGATTTTCACAGGAAATCCCTGCCAGTTATAAGGAAAAAATTTATGGAGATATCTAAAAGAGATCTTAGCGAAGGATATAATAAAATAAAAAAATTATTAGAGAATTATGATTATGTTTCTTTTTCATATAAAGATCATAGAAATCATAAATATAAGAATTATTTGCAGATGTATTCATTAGAAAAAACAGGAAAAGACATTAGCTGTTGCAATTATTTTATTTTTTCAAAAATATTTGGAAATTATGTTACATTTGGTTCTTCAAACTCTTTGAAAAAACTTAAAAAAAATGATTTTAATATGCTAATAAATCTCAACCAGCTGATGGTATCTAAAAAATACCTGCTAAGAAATTTTGATAAATTTAAAACTGCTTTTGATGACAAAGGAATAAATTTTATAGATGAAAAAAATACAACATTTATATCTATTCCTTTGGTGCAGTTAATAGGTTTAAATGGAACAAATCAGAGAAAAATTAATCAATTGGATTATATGTCTCTTGTCAAAGCCTTTCAAATGAATTTTAAATTTAGACTCCAAGAACTAATACATCAAAAAAGAATTTTAATTGATCCCTACCCTTATAATTTAATCAGTAAATCTATAATTGAAGGCAATCTATTTATTTTAAAGTATCTATTTAATTCTTTTATTAGTAAAGAAAATTGGCATAGGATGAAAGATTCTTAATCAGACACTATAGCAACTGACTGAAGTAATTCCTCATATTGTCAGTTGCTATATTCGAGAGAGCAAATAGCGGAGAGGAATTATTTTGGTCTCTCGCTATATATTCTCTTTATACCAGTCCATCGTTTTTCTAATTCCCTCATCCAGAGAGATTTTTGGAGACCAATTAAAAAAATCTCTCGCTTTTGTCGAGTCTAAGGCGAGATTTGTTTTGATTGTTGGTTTTGACGGATCATATTCTATTTTTAATTTCTTTCCTGAAAACCTTATTACTTTTTCAACTAATTTCCCTACGGAAATCATTGCGCCGAAGCCAGCATTGAATAATTCAAAAGTAGAATCTTGTTTGTCAATAACATCTTCAATTAATTTAACTAAATCAGAAATATACATCAAATCTCTTTTTTCTTCACCTGTGCCCCATACTTTTATTGAATCGCCATCTTTTGCTTTCATAACTTTTGTCAATGTTGCGCCGAATACATGAGACCTTTCTAAATCAAATTTATCATGAGGGCCATAGACATTTGCCTGGCGCAAAACAGTATGTTTGGTTCTTCCTTGTTCTGAAAAGAATTTGCACATTCTTTCAGTGTATAATTTTGTATGAGCAGAACCGTAATAAATAGGATTTATTTCTATCTTATCTCTCTCTTTTATAGGAATGTCTGATGAAGGATAGACAGTGCCAGAACTAGGAAAGATAAAATGTCTAACTTTGTTTTCAAATGCGGCCCTTAAAAGCAGAGAATTCATTACAACATTATCAGTAACATGAATATGCGGGGTTGTGAGAATCTTTCCAACTCCGCTTGTATTGGCGGCCATTTGTATTATTATGTCTTTATCCTTACTAACGCGCTCAACATCTATTCTATCTGTTAAGTCAGCATGCATCAGCCTAATCTGTTCGTGTTCGTAAGGGAGTGAACTAAAATAAGTGCCGTATACTTCTAAGTCTGCTCTTTTTGCTAAAGCTTCAGCAACGTTTCTTCCGATAAATCCTGTTGCTCCGCAAATCAGAACTTTAGTTTTTGGCATCTTATTTTTTCGGCCTATATTGTTCTGGGCGGCCATCTAATATTAAATCCCATATATTGTTTTTATAAGCATGGTATATTTTTCTTGCAGTTTCAGTTGGATCCATGCCATACTCAAATTCTGGCTTGGTTTTGACCCTGGTAGGATATATACCCATAACATTTATGCCTCTTTCTGTTGCTTCTAATCTTAAAGATTCTGTAAATCCCCTAAGGCCCCATCTAGCACCACTGAAAACAGGCTTGCCTGGTTTTACTTCCTGCCCAATTATAGAATTCATATTAATTATTGTTCCATAAGACTTGTCAAGAAATAAAGGATAAATCATCTTAGTCAATTTAATTGGAACATAGAAATTTACTCTGACAACATCCTCTAAATCTTTATCAGTTAATTTATCAAGAGGTAATGCAGGACAAAGTGCTCCTGCATTATTGACTAATATACTTATATCCTTTTCTTTTGCAATATTATAAAGGCTATCAAGAGTCTTGTCTTCTCTCAAATCGCCATTTATGGCATAACAATTTACTCCCTTGCCTGATATATCTTTGTAAACTCTTTCTAAATCTGGCTTGTTTCTACCATGTATAATAACATCATAATGATTATCAGAGAATACTTTGGCTATGGCTTCCCCGATACCGTTGCTAGAACCTGTTATTAAAACTGTTTCTCTCATATTTTTCTTGAATAAAATGATTATAAAAGTATTTAGATTGTTTAGTATATTTATTTGCTCTGTTCTAGTAACTTGTCAAGTCCCAGGCCCGTGAATCTAGTTGACCAAAATTCAGATTCTTTAATATACTGTCTGGCTAATTTTCTATTCTCGACTGCCTGCTCATGCTTGCCTATTTTATCTCTTATAATAGCCAAATATAAATTTCCTATTGGATTCTCCGAACTTTTTCGCATACAAACTTCTTCCAACCATTTTTCTTTTAACTGCAATTTAATAAGATTGTTCTCTTTAGGTATATCCTCAAAATTTATGTAATAATCTGCAAGAAACCACATATCTGTAAGCTCATCACGATTAGGCACATGCTCTTTAGGCTTGTCAAGGAGGATATTATAAAAATCTTCCTTGATTAATTTTCTTTTTCTCTCATATTCTCGTGCAGCTGTATTGCCAAAGCCAGACATAAATCTATTTTGAGCTTCTTTCGTTATATCTTGTGATTCTATCTCCCCCATTTCATACATTTTTTTAGCCATATCTGTTGCTGGAAGAGGAATTGCTTTCTGAAGAGTATACCAATCTAAATGCATTTCTTTAGCTAAACCTATTGTATTCCATATTTGCCCAATTGTTTCTCCAGGATAACCTATAATAAGAAATCCTTTCGTAAATATATTAGGATGTTTTTTCATTATCTCCGCCGCTTCTACAAATTTTTCTAATGAAGCCGGTTTGCGCATTTGTCTTAATATCTGTGGATCTCCTGATTCTACTCCAAAACTCATTCCTATACATCCTGATTGTTCTGCAAGTTGGGCTAATTGTGGAGTTAAACAAGATGCTATAACTCCATTTGAGGCGTCCCACGTTATTCCCAATTTTCTTTTTGCAATTTCGCTAAATAATCTTTCTGTTTCTTTTCTGCCTGCAAAAAGATCATCATCAAGCCAAACAAAATGTTCAATACGATATGTATCTTTCAATATTTCAATTTCATCTACAACACTTTCTATGCTCCTATGCCTAACTCCCCTTCCATTAAACGCTCTTACAGAACAAAAATCACAATTTGCTCTGCATCCTCTGCTTGAAAGAATCGTACAGCATCTCGTATCTTCTCCTCGCATCCAGCTAGCATATACTCCTATTTTCCCAATTTGTGTATAATTCCCAAGCTGTAAATTATGCCATTCAGGATATACACCTATTCTTTCTGAATCCGGAGAGTCTCTTTCTGCATTTTGAACAAATTTATTTTCAACTATTGTAGCTAACTGAATCAATTTTTCCAAGCTATTTTTTCCATTTATAAAATCAACCATGTCGGCAAAGCTATTGTCCGATTCATATAGAGAAACAAAATCAATACTTTCTGTTTTTCTTAAGACTTCCTCTGATGCAAGAGCAGGATGTGCGCCCCCTGCAATAATTGGAATATTCTTATTGTAATCTTTTATATGATCTGTTATTTCCTTCATTTCAGGATGAATCATTGTATACATACATGTAACACCAACTAAATCTGGTCTGAATTCATCTAATTTTTTATATAATACTTCTCTCCATACATCATAGTCAAACCCGTCTTTTGCTTTTGATGCTCTATCCAAGATTTCGTAATTAATATCTAAGATATCTGTTGTATAATCTCTTTCTCCCAATGCCCTACATAAAAGAGCTAAATTATATGGAGGGTAGCATGGATAACTTCTTGCTTGTGCCATCTTTAAATCAAATGCCTCTTTTTTTGTTTGGGGAGGGTTAATTAAGAGAATTCTTTCAACTCCTTCTGGAAATTTCTCTCTAATTTTTGAAGCAATTCTTTCCTTTGCAGAATAATCTATTCCGTTAAGTATTTGTGATTCTAACATTTTCTCTCAGTTTTATTTATATTTACTGATTTAAATCTCTTTCTGTGCTAATTGCCCCTCTTTAATAGGGATGCATGAATAAAGATAAGCTCCTTTTTTGTTTCCCCACCACACAACTTCCCGACACCAATCTTCCCACGAATTCCAGCTATTAATTATTTTAAAATTTTCATTTGATGTTCTAGCATCCCTGTCAATTTGGGCCTTCTTATCAATTATGTATAAGAATTCTCCTGTTTCTATTGGGACTTTTTCTGCTAATAAACCTCTTTTGTAAATATCCAAAATATTATAATTCAAAGTTATTTTTTTATATTGGTCATTGAAAGGCATTTTTAAAAGCTCCTTATTGAAATAAATAGCTTCTCCGAGAACTGCATACCTGTCAGAATCTCCTTTATAACCTTTTCTCTCTAAAAGATATTCTAAATTTCCTTGGGCTTCTCGATAAAATGCATCAAGTTTTCCTTCTGTCGCCAGCTTAATTAAAGCATACTCGTCTGCTGGCCACCATATATTAAGATACTCTTTTGAGTGGATATATTCCGCCCCCCCATTTTGAAGATTTCGAGCATGCCCTGAAAATAAATTGCTAATCTCTTCTATGACTGGAGTCTTTCTTGGATTTTCTATAAATGTATCTGCTATTTCTTTGTAGCTAATTCCATATTGTGTATTTAACAAGATGTTCGGCAGTTGCAAGAGCTTGTCAAAATGCAAAAAAGCGAGCATATAACCAAAGTTTCTCGCCTTAACCCAATCTTCTCTGGGCATTGTGCTAGTTCCTACGACTAATTGCTGTTTTTCATAGATATTATCTGCCCACTCTCCTAAACTTCCATGAATATTTATCATATCAGATTCTACTATCTCTAGCCCATATTTTTCTATGTCTTCTACCATAGGAGCGTTGGGAAGTATTGATAAATTGTTGAATTGTATCCTGTTATGCTGGCCATTTTCTATGAGAGTTGAGACTCCATTTGTGAAAGTTTCATATGTTTCCAAAGGCAGGCCCAATATAATATCTGAAAATGTCGTAACTCCTTCTCTCGTAAATCTTTTTTGCAACTCGTGATATGTTGAAAGTTTTATGTTGCCTCTTTTTACAGCTTTAAGAGTTGGTTCATGAAGAGATTGAAAAGCTAAAAGGACGCCTTTATCCAGGCCGCTATCATTGAGCACTTCCTGAATTCTGTATGATACCTCTGTTGAGTTTTTGGTATTTTGTACAGAAAATCTATGCGGATAGCCGTATTCTTTTTTATTTTCCGCAAAATGTTTTGCGATGGCTAAATCCCTTTCTTTATACAGACCAAAGTTAGCATCGCAACAATAGACAAATTCTATTTTATTTCTGCTAAACCAATCTATCTCTTTGAATATTCTGTTCTCCAAATCATAATCTGCCATTCTCTTTGTTGATGCAATTCCCCAATCACAGAAACTGCACTCAAATGGGCAGCCTCTATTTGTTTCAAAAAGAGCATTCCACTGCTGATCAGGATTTGATTTAATTAATTCATCGAAATATCCTGTTAAATAAGGAGAAGGAATTGTATTCAGATCCTCAACCCTTTGTTTTTTTAGGCTTTCTATAATCGGATCCAGTTCTCGCCGTTTTTTAAGAAATTCATCTGTGCTTAGATTTTTGACATGGGTTACATATAGTTTTTTTAAATCTTCTGGGCTTTGTTCTTCAAGATATTCTGCACTATATATTTTTTTTAGGTATTCCTTGTACTTATTTAACAAATCTTGCATACTTAACCCTTCATTTGTATAGACAAACCTTTTCTTTTCATCTAAAAATGCCAAAGATGGCACTGCTTCCCAATTGCGCCCTGGATAATTTTCCAAGAAGGATTTGAAAGGCCTTTCGCCTTCTCCCGGGGAGGCGAAATCAACAAATGGATATTTTCTTAAAAGAGCTTCCAAACCTTTTTCTCTAGTATCAGGAACGTGGCATCCGCCAAAAAGAATAATTGCATTTGGATTCTCTTCCTTTATTCCCCTTGCTATTGCCTTTGAAATCTCAAAATTCCAGACATAAGTACTGAAACAGGCAATATCAGAATCTGATAGATGCTCAACTGCTTTTTTAATTGATATTCTTTTATAAATTGGACTTGAAAATTCAAAATCATTGAAATTTTTAGCATGGGCTTTTGCATAAGAATGCAGGAATCCTAAAGATAAAGGGAGATAATCCTGCCTGTCAAAGCTATTATTAATCTGCACCATGCCTACTTTTATTTTTTTTTCTTTTTCCATGATAGTTCTTTGTATTATGCAATATTTATATAATTATTGCTCAAAAATATCATATCTTCTATTAATAATATCTTTATTTTGTCTATACCACTTCATTGTCTTTTTTATTCCTTCTTCTAAAGAAACTTGAGGTTTAAAACCAAGAGACATAGCGCGAGAAATATTCATCGTTCTTATTTTATCCCCATAAATTTTTGAGCTATCCCATAATACCTCTGGCTTATTTTCCATGTTGCTCATTATTATCTCTACTAACTCCCTTATCGTATTTTTATTTCCAGAACCTAGATTTACAGGATCTTCCGCGCCAGGATTTTTTTCCATCACAAGCATCATTCCTCTCGCTACATCTTCTGAATAAATAAAATCTCTTATTTGAGAACCATCTCCCCAAACAACAAGCGGATTTTCTCCATCTACAAATCTTTTTATCAATGATGGAATAACCATTGAGCTATTCGGATTAAAATTATCAAATAGTCCATAAGTATTAGATGGACGAACAATAGATATTTTATCCCAGCCATATTCAATTTTATATGTTCTTGCCTGCGCTTCTCCAACCCTTTTAGCAAGCCCTGGATAGAAATCATTTTCTGCAAGTGGAAGTTTTAATACATCTATTGAGTCGTCATAAACCTCAGATGAAGGATAAACAGCATAACTGCTTGCAAATAAATATCCTTCAACATTTGATTCTCGCGCTGCCTTTAGAAGATTTGTATTGAATAAAATCATCGGCTCCAAAAAACTTGCTGGCTTTTCTTTATTTAGTTTAGGAGAACCCTTGACGCATAATAGATTAAATACATAGCCTATGTTTTTACATACAGTTAGGCAATTTTCATAATTCGTTAAATCAAGCTGATAAAATTCCGCTTCTGGATGCGCTCTCGACTTGTCGTCAAGAGAGGCTATTCTTACTTTAGCTCCTTCTTCTATCAGATTTTTTACTAAGGGAATTCCTATCAAGCCAGTCCCTCCCGCAACTAAGATTCTTTTGTTTTTGTAGAAACTCATATTTTTATTAAACGGATTATTTTATAAAATATAAATAAATGCCAGAATTCTTAGCAATTTCCTTTAATCTATCCGATACATCTAGATTTTCTCCTCTTGGCGCGCCACAAATCATTAAATAATTACGCATTTTTCCAGTAGAGATTATTGTATAGGGGGTGGTTATTTCATTACCATCCAAAAAATTATCTTCGCCAAAAAAACTACTCCAGAATCTACGAACTTCTGAACAATATGTAAATTCCGGATTATTTTTTATTATTTTTTCTCTTTCAACTTTATCTTTAATGACTTTTTTTAATAGTCTACTTGGCTTTCTTGATAATCTATCTATATCGCAATTTGTCCCTGTTACTAAGATTCTATTGCTTTGAAGAGCACTTTTGATTGGGGGAGTACTATAGAAAAAATCATGTGTATCTCCAAAACCACGCCTATATATTGAATATTCCCAACGCATTGTATTTGTTATGGGTATATTATTATTTCCCGCTTCATCTAATTTTATTCTTAATTCTTTATCTAAGGATCTATTCATTTCCATATTATTTTGACAAGAGAAGGCATTATTAAATTTTATTATAGTGTATTACAATCTTTATTATTAAGATTTGCAGATAATTTCTTCTAAACTACTATATATTTTTAAAATGAGGCGCTAATAATAATTTTATGAAAAAGATAAGTCCTGAAGAGGCAAGCAGGATATTGAAGGAGAAAACTGCTCTATGTGCGCTTTGGAATTGTGAGGATAAAAAAAATTAGCCCTACTAATTGGGTATCTCGTATATAAAGACTTGTTCAAGGAAGTATTTTTGTTTGATCCCAAAGCAGAAAGGCTGAAGTATGGATCGGAAGTTATGAAAAAGAAACTGTTTGCAATCATAAAAAATAAAAAACCAGATTATGTCTTTCTTTTGCCGGTATCAAATGTCATCTATACAACAGTTCTCCAATACATTATTTTATAAAGAGTTAAATTATATGCCTCTATGAGAAAAATTAGTCATCATACAGGCAGTGTGATTATAGAGGCAGAGAAAACTGGAGAATTGCTAGTTAGCAGATATGACGAAACATATCCTACAAAATGTTTTAGAGGAACTGTAAACTTAATAGGAGGAAATCATGAAAAAGAAGATAAGTCTCCTTTAGAGATATTATTGAGAGAGATTAATCAAGAATTATCGTCGGATCAAAAATATATAAATGACAGGGAAACAAGTTTGAGAAATGTAATAGGAGAGTGGAGACCTGCTCAGGAAATAAAATCGTTTGCTAGCGAAAGAGATATATCTATAATTAAAAATGAGATAATTTCTAATATTATGCCTTATAAAGATTATCTCTGCAGTTTTCCATCTTTTGAAAGAAGGGATGAATTTGGCTCTTTGGCCAGCGTATTTGTTTCAAAAATTAGACAAGAAATTTTTGAATTGGCGAGAAAGAATCTAAACGCTGGAAAGGGCATAAAAAATGAGGGTTTTGCCACTATATGCAGTTTTGAAGAGCTTGAGCAGGGAAAAATCTTATGCGCTTGGGCGTCTCCATGCATTTTATCCGCTTATAAAGACATTAAAATTCCAAATCCTCATGGTATAAAGGCCTTATATATAGGAAAACCCAGAAATTCAATGCGGGATTATACGCGCGAATTTGAATATAAAATTCCTGTTTAGACATAATATAAAACTTTAAAAGTTATGCTTGAATTAATATTCTTCTATGATAGTCCAATACGAAGAATTATCTGAACTAAGAGAAATGCATAAAGACAAAAAAATAGTTTTTGCTTCAGGAGCTTTTGATTTAACACATGCAGGTCATATATTATTCTTTGAAGATTGCAAGAAATATGGAGAAATTCTCGTTGTAGCAATAGGCGAAGATTCAATAACTAGGAAATTTAAGGGAGAAGTTAGACCAATATTAAATGAATATATAAGATTAAAAACTGTAGACTCTTTAAAGCCAGTGGATTATTCTTTGATAGTTAGAGAGACCCAGCTCTCGCCTTCATATCCTCTTAGCATTTCAGCATTTCCTAACTTATTCGAAAGATTAAAGCCAGATATATGGGTGGTTAATAAAGATGCCTTAGATATCCTGATGAGAAAGGAACTGGCTAATAAATGCAATATAAAATTAATAGTCTTGGAAAGATACTGCCCTAAGGAGTTTGAGGATATATCGACAACAAAGCTTATTGAAAAAATAAAAAAATTACAATAACAATTCCCTTATATCATAAATTTTTTCCACAGAATAATCTGCTTCTGGAATTTCTTTTCCTACAGCTATTGTTTTAATTCCTAAAGATTTAGGCGGCAGTATATCTCCTTTTAGATTGTCTCCAATATAAACGTGCTCATGAGGAAAATATTTTGACCTTTCTAAGAAATATGAAAAAATTGAGCCATCGATTTTTTTATTTGGCAGTGCACTCTCGCCAAATAATGCATAATCAAACAATTTTTCGTCTAGGCCTATTTTTCTTAGTCTTTGAATAGCCATATCACTAACAGTCGATGTTATTAGAAATGTATAGTATTTATTATGAAGCTCTGTTATTAGTTGAACAACTTCTTTATCTGGTTTGAGCAAATCAACAAAGTCTGCTCTTTCCATGCATCTGTATACAATCTCCCCGGGATTTTGGAATCCAAGATTCTTTAAAGATTGAGTTCTGCTGCCAGTCTCAATATGCAATCTGTCACAAAGTTTTCTTGCGTTTTCAATACTTCCAAGTTCAGGCTTATGCATCAAAATCTCTTTTGCTATTTCCAGCGAGATTCTCTCGTCTATCTCTGAATTAAGAGGGTATAATGTATTATCTAAGTCAAATCCAACTGATTTTATCTCAGAAAATAAAGATAACATTATTTTTACCGCAGAAAAGACAATATAAAGATTATGCTAAATAACTACATAAATCTATTTAAATTATTATCAGAGAGTTTTTGCATGCATAATTATCTTATTTTAATTGCTGGCTTGCCAGGAACAGGCAAGCAGACAAGCGCGGAAAAACTTGCAGAAAATCTTGAAAATTATGTATTAATTGATCAAAACGAGCTTAGGAGAAAAGCAGGAATGAGGAAAATGCCGCAAAAACAAGATGACATAAATAGAAGAATTGACAGAATGACCGCCTCTTATTTGAATAAAGGAAGAGGTGTTATAATTCTCGCAGGGCATAGGCAGGTTTGCAGAAGAAATCAATTATATGGAGTAGCTTCTTGCTGCGGAAGAAATGTTGTTACATTGGAATGCTTTTGCTCTGAAGCGGAAGCTAAGAAGAGAATGAAAAAAAGGCCAAAAAGTGACGGACTAATTTCAAAGCCAAATGAACCAAAAGTTTATGATAGAATAAGAGATTTATGGGAAGATATAAATATAGATTTTAAATATCCCGGGCAGGATTTTGTTTCTTATATAATATACAATACCGAAGAGAATAGAATATATAAGAATAAAATAACTGAAGGGATGAGTAATTTTGTTAATAGAATCGAGAGAATATTGCTAAACAAATTATAGTAAAAAAATTTCATTTTTTGCCCAGGATAGATATTGTGGAAGCATAGAATTAGATGAAATGCTACATGGACTATGCTTAAGAGAGCATTATGGTGATTGGATGCTAAAGGAAAGAGGTATGTTCAAAAGAAGGCGTAATAGATAAAATATCTATAGGTGAGCTTAAAACTTTATATAATTTAACTCAATTCTCGTAGGAAATGCAGGTTAGAGGATCTAGAGTGTTATCAAAGCCTTTTTGCAAAAAGGGTTCTGGAATAGCAAATCCTCCATTGAACAAATAATCTAAGCTATACAAAATATCATTTGAATCTAATTTTCCATCATCATTTGAATCATGGGCATCAAGACAATTAGCTTCTTCTTTAAAAAATAAATGGCGTGAAGTTTGAATAGGATCTGAAATATCTAATTTTCCATCATCATTCGCGTCTCCTCTGGTGAACTTAGTTAATTTAGTTTCTTGATCATAAAACAATGCCCCCATATCAGACCTTGTTCCATCAGAATCTCTTAAACTAGGATCTCCTGTATCTATGCATGGAGAGTTTGCTTGCAGGCGAAAATCTCCGTTGTCAGAATCAATAAATAGAGGATCTGCGTCAATATTTCCTATTCCTGGCTGATTTGGTCCGGCATTCTGAATATTGCTATAATTATATACTATGAAGCCATTGCAACACATTAGGCGATCATTATTCCAGAATATGCAATTAGTTATAGAAGCTAAACCTCCTTCGCCATATAATCCACCATAACCGTCTCTCCTAGATTTGTTTCCAAAAAAAGTACAATTCAGGAAATTAATATCTCCATTATTATATGCTCCCCCGCCTTCAGCGGAAATATTCTTATCAATTATACAATTATTTATGAGAGCTGCGCTATTAGCATTATTCCATATTCCTCCTCCATCATTTATCGCGTTATTGGCTTTAATTATACAATTTGTTATCTTGGGATTGCTGTCATAATTAGCAATTCCTCCGCCACTGAATGCCAAGTTCAGAAAAAATGTGCAATCAGTAATTGTCGGATTACTTTTAATATTAAAAATTCCTCCACCAAATCTATTTATATAGGATTCCGTTGCTTTAAATGACGAATTTTCCATAAATACACAATTGCTAATTGTTGCCCTGCTATTTGCATTAATCATGCCGCCTCCCCCATAAAAATCTCCAAAATTAGAGCCATTTCCTCCGGTAATAGTAAATCCATCAATAATTGTATCCGCTCCCTCGCCATTTATACATTTAACAACACTATCCCCTAATCCAGAGCCGTCAATAATTGTTCTTTCTGCCCCATTCAAGCCCCTTAGAGTTATAGCTTTTCCATTGAGATTTACTACTTCATTATATATTCCAGAAGCCACAATTACGCTATCACCGCCCACTGCAGCATTAATTCCTGCTTGTATTATTGAATAATCAGCAGGAATATTAATATCCTTTCCATATAAATTATTTGCAAAATAAACGCAGCTCATTAGAGACGCCACTTTTAACGGTTTGAATATATATTTCCTTGCAATCTTCTCAAGATTAGTGCGCATTTCCATAAATTTCAACTAAATTTTGCGTATTTAAATCTTCTCTTTATCTCTCCGAATGGCCCATAGAAATTCTCCTCAACTATGTCTCCTGTCTGATTCGTTACTAATGTCGTAGAACCCAAATGGTCTCCATGATAATATGTCTTAGCACCATTATTATCTTTCTTCGCTATTAATTTATCATTAGCATAATAATATGTTTCATTTAAGATTGTGCCGTTTGTATAACGGACTTGTATGAAATTATCACTTATATAATAAGTTGTCTTGTCAGTTCCTGTTCCCTCTCCAGGTTCAAATTTTTTAATGCGATTTCCTTCGTAGTCATACTTATATTCAGCAATTATATCTCCTGATGCGTTTTTATTCCTTACAATTGACAATTGATTAAAGGCATCATACTCGTAATATTTCCCAAGTCCTTTGATTAGATTACCATTTGCATCATAGGTAAGATTGAGATTATAGGATACTATGAGATAAGGATTCTGAAGATTCAGATGAATATTCTAAATAGAGTTCTTCATCGCTATTATAATTGTTCTCTTCCTTTGCTATTGGAATAAAAATAAAGTTATTATCTTTTTTGTTTATTGTTGTTTGCATTTTTATTTTTTCTCATAAATTTGATAATAAATCTGCCAATAATAATCCCGAGATATAAACCTATAAAATTAGCGATTATTCCACCAAATAATTTATTTGCTAAGAAACTAAAGATTGTTAGAGATAAAATAAAGGCCAATATCTCTTTTTTTATTTAAAAGTGCAGATATATATAAATCTTCTTGAAATATTAAAATAAGATTTCGCAATAATCTTTATAAATCAATATTCCTCGCGATTGAAATGAGATCTAAAGATTATGGCGTAATAAATGGGCTGTCTGAGAAATTTTCAAAAGAAGACAATCTGAAACTTTTTGAAAAAATGTGCACTATCAGGGAATTTGAATATAATGTAGCTGATGTTTTTGAAGCTGATTTTGAAAAAATGCCTGTTTATTTGTCAGTTGGCGGCGAGGCAGTCGCAGTCGCATTGGC
This sequence comes from Candidatus Woesearchaeota archaeon, assembly GCA_964575515.1. Classification (GTDB taxonomy): domain Archaea; phylum Nanobdellota; class Nanobdellia; order Pacearchaeales; family GW2011-AR1; genus JAUSIK01. Next base: position 18,460 of record CAZNQS010000002.1, read on the forward strand.
GCTTTCTTATGGAAAGAAAAATCCTTCTATCTTCGCACAGCACAGAGCCCATGGATACTACATTGCCTTTGGAGGAAACTTAGAGTCGCTTGCAGATGAGATGCTCCATAGGCCAACAGGATGTGCTGGCGGAATGGGTGGCTCTGCTTCTATCCATAGCCCTGAAATAAAAATGTATGGGCATGATGGCTTTATGGGAACACAGGTTCCTGTTGGGGTTGGAAGAATACTTGGTGCAAATTACAAAAATAATGGAAGCAAAGAATATGGCTTGTGCATCATGGGCGATGCCTCTGTAGAAGAGGGCTATGTTTTTGGAGCTTTGGGATTTGCAGCGCAGCAAAGAGATAAAATGCCTGTTTTATTTATATGCGAAGATAACGATCTCTCTGTTTTAACTAAAAAATGCGTAAGAAGAAGATGGGAGTGTGCTGATGTCGCAGAAAGCCTGGGCATGAAAGCAGTTGAGATAGCAGATGACCCCTGGACTATTATGCATTATGTTAAGGAATTGGAGAATTATTTGCCTGCATTTATGAACATCCATCTTGTTAGAATTTTAAGGCATGTAGGCAGCAAGAGCGACGGCCCTCCAGAATGGGACAGACTTGAGCTTACAAAACAAGAGCTTAAAAGAATAGGATTGGAAAAAGAAGCAGAAGAAATAGAAAGAAAAACAAAAAAATATATAGATGACTTATGGAAAAGAAAATTGGAGGAATACTAAATGGCAGAGCAATTGCGTGAAACAATAAGAAGAATATCTAAAAAACATTTAGAAGAGAATAATGGCTTGTTATTAGGCCAGTGCCTAACTGCAGTAGGATGGGTCGGGAATACAATACCTGAAATGAAAGAAGACGAAGGAATTGTAGAACTCTCAATGGATGACACCTTCGCGGGATATTTTGTTTCAGGCATTGCAGCAGGAGACAAAGTCAGGCCTATTTATGTTGTCAGATATCAAGGCTTTCAATGGTTTAATGCAGTGGGGCTTGTTAATTATGCTGCCAAATCAAAAGAGATGTGGAAAATGCCATGTCCTGTGTTTGTGCGCTCTATTGCCATGGAAGGCGGAGGAAGAAGAGGAAGAGAAGAAAGAGCAATAGGCCCTGTCGCCTCTGCCAGCCATCATGGAATATTTTATAGGATGCCGGGAATCCCTATTTGCGCTCCTTCAACACCTAAAGAATACGAATCAATATGGGAGCATTTCATGAGTCACAATGATCCACTTTATGTGAGCGAGCATAGAAGAGTTTGGGATGTTGATTATGAAATGAATGATGTCTTAGAAAAAAATGCAGATATTACCCTATTTCCAATCTCTGCAACAAGATTAAATGCGCGAGAGGCAGTTGAAAGATTAGAAAAAGAAGGTGTCAAATGCAACATAATAAATCTGCTATGGCTTAAGCCCCTTGATTTAAATAAAAAAGATGAAAAGATAGAATATTCTTTGAATAACTCCAGAAATGGAGGTTTAGTCTTAGACGGAGATTATATAAACGGCGTTGCAAAAAATATAGCATATGATTTTATGCATAAATATGGCAAGAAAGTTCATGCCCTAGGCTTGGAAGAGAGAGCTTCTGGATTTGCTCCTTGGAATAATAATTTAGCTCCAACCCCGGATAGGATTTATAGTTATGTCAAGTGGCTGATTAATAAAAATAAGAATGCTTATAAATCTCCTTAATTGTGCGATTTTATGAAAATAGCGCATGTTACTCATGAATATAAGCCAACTATTAGCGGTGTAGCAAGAGTTGTAGAAGAATTAGCAGAAAGACAAGCAAGGGCAGGCAACGAAGTTCACATTTTTACAAGTGATTGGGATAAAAAAAACCGGATAAAAGAGCAAGAAGAGATTATTAATGGAGTTTATGTCCATCGCTCAAAGCATATAGCAAGAGCAGGAAATTTTTCCATTATATATTTTTCTTTTTTTCCAATGTTATTAAAAGAAAAATTTGATATCATACATGCCCATGTTTTTGGGCATTTACACTTTGTTCTTGCAGCATTAGCTGCAAAATTGTCCGGAGCAAAACATGTTCATACAACCCATTGCCCATGGACAGAATCATATCGTTCTATTGTTGGAAGAATTGGAATTTTAATTAGTTATAATATATTCAGTAAATTAGCATTAAAGTTAACAGATAAAATAATTGCAATAACTCCTTGGGAATTTGATTTTATAAATAAGTATAATAAAGATAATAATAAAATTATTAATATTCCAAATGGCATGTCAGATGAATTCTTTAAAAAGATAAAACATAATGATTTTAAAAAAAAGAATAATATTAAAGGAAAGCTAGTTTTATTCTTCGGCAGGCTTAATATAACAAAAGGCCCTGATAAATTTGTAGAAATAGCAAAACTCGTTCTAAAAGAAAGAAAAGATATAACTTTCGTTATAAGAGGCCCTGACGAAGGAATGAAAAAAATTGTCAAAAAGCTTATAGGAGGTGAAAGAAAGATTTTATTATTGCCAGAAACAAGAGATAGAAAAGAAATAATAGATATGTATCAATCAGCAGATATCTTTGTAATGCCAAGCTACAGAGAAGGTTTACCCTTAACTCTTTTTGAAGCAATGGCTTCAGGCCTGCCAATTGTGGCAAGTCCTGTCAACGGCATTCCATTTGAAATGAAAGAGCCAGAAAATGGATTTTTAGTTAATTATGGAGACAATGAAAAATTTGCAGAAAGAATAATTGAATTGCTTGATGATAAAAAATTAAGGCAGAAAATATCAAAAAATAATCTTAAAAGGGCAGGAAATTATCGTTGGGATTTAATTGCCAAGAAAACAACGCAGATTTATGAGGGATTGTTAAGATAAACCTCAATAAATCTTAAAAAGTCTTATAATAACAAAAATCTATGAATATATTAATAATTAAAACAGGCGCCTTAGGTGATGTTGTAAGAACAAGTTTTTTAGCACAAGCACTTAAAGATAAATTTAAAACAGAAGAGCCAAAAATATTCTGGATTACACAAGAAAAAGCAAAGCCCTTATTTATTAATAATCCTTATATAGATTATACAATAATAGAAAAAGATAAAGAAAAATTAAGAAATATAGAATTCGATTTAATTGTTAATTTAGAAGAAGACATGGAAAATTGTAAGTTTGCTTCTTCAATAAAATCAAAAAACAAAATAGGCTTTTTTTTAGAGAATAATAAAGTCGTGCCTACAAAAACAACAGAAGAGTGGTTTAATATGTCTGCCCTGGGAGAAAAACCCTTAAATAATATATTAAAGAAAAAAAATAAAAAATCACACAGGCAGATTATAGGAGAAATAGTGGGAGTTAACTGGAAAAAATACGAGCCATTTTTAAGATTAACAGAAATTCAGAGAAAATTAGCACAAGACTTTCTAAGAAGATATAATCTATCAAGAAATGATCTTATTGTAGGAATAAATTCAGGTTCTGCAGATAGATGGCCAAAAGCGCTATCTATAAAAAAAACGGCTAAATTAATTAGCGAACTATATGAAAAATATAATGCAAAAATTCTTCTTTTTGGCGGACCAAGTGAAATTGATAGAAATAAAGAAATTTTAAGAACAGCAAATGCGCCTGTGACAGATACAGGATGCGGAAATGATTTGATAGAATTTCCAGCATTAATTAGCGTTTGCAATCTATTTATTACAACAGATAGTTTAGGTTTGCACATTGCTTTGGCCCTTAAAAGAAAGACAATTTGTTTGATAGGGCCAACATCATCTGAAGAAATTCATATGTATGGTTTAGGAGAAAAGGTTATAGCAAAATCTAATTGCACCTGCTGTTATAAAAAGAATTGTAAAAGCATGAACAAAATAGATACAAATGAAATAATTAAACACTTTGATAATCTAATAAACCATGGAGTTACTCTATTAATTACAGCATTTAAAGAGCCAAATATCAGAAAAGCAATAGAATCAGCAATAAATCAAAAAACAAGATATAAATATGATATAATAGTGGCAGCGCCAGACGAAGAAACACTAAAAATATCAAAAGAATATGGTAAAAGAATAAAAATATTCAAAGACACAGGAAAAGGCAAAAGCTATGCTTTAAATATATTATTTAAGAAAATTAAGACAGACATATTAATTCTTACAGATGGAGACGTATTTATTTCAGAGAATGCAGTAGAAGAAATTGTAAATATCTTAATTGATCCAGAAATAGGCTGCGTTACAGGCAGACCAGTTCCAATAGAAGGCAAAAATACGAAATTCGGATATTGGGCAAATTTTTTGTTTGATTCCGCGCATAAAATTAGAAAAGAGGCTTTTTTGAATAATAGGTTTATAGAATGTTCTGGCTATTTATTCGCATTCAGAAAAAACAAAATTGACAAGATTCCTCTGGATGTTGCCGAGGATACGGTTATTCCGTACTACTTCTGGGAAAAAGGATACAAGATTGGTTATGCGGAGAATGCGAGAGTTTACGTAAAAAATGTTAATAATTTGAGAGAGTGGATAAAACAAAAGACAAGAACAGCTAAAGCGCATGAAACTTTAGACGAATATGTTGATACTAAAACAACACCTCGAGTTAAAACATTTAACAATGAAGCAAAGGGAATAAAAATGCTAACTAAATATCCCAAGAATACAATGGAACTACTTTGGACATTTCAGTTAGTTTTGGCGCGTCTTTATATGTGGATGAAGGTACTTGCAGAAACGAGATTTGCTAACAGGCATTACCGAGATGCATGGAGCAGAGTAGACAGTACAAAATAAATATATTTAAATAAGCCTCATCAATAATAAAAAAATGACTAATAATTATCAGGATAAAATATATCGCCATCCATTTGAATTAAATGACGTTCTTGAAGCAAGGCGAAGAAATCGCGAAACAATAGTCTTTGGCAATGGTTGTTTTGATGTATTGCATGTCGGCCACATACGATATTTATATTCTGCAAAAGATTTAGGAGATATTCTGATTATTGCAGTAAACACAGACAAGTCTATTGCGAGGATAAAACCAGAGAAAAAGCTAGTCTTCCCTGAAGATGAGCGCCTAGAGCTTATTGCAGGAATCGGCGCAGTTGATTATGTAGTCCCATTAGAAGAAGATAATCCAATTTCTTTAATTAATCTATTCAAGCCGCATATTCACACAAAAGGGACTGATTACAACGATAGATTTATACCAGAAAGAGCTACTGTAGAAAGCTATGGTGGAAGAGTAGAGTTAGTCGGAGATCCGAAAAATCATAGCTCAACACAAATTATTGATGGCATAAAAAGAAGTTAATTATAGAAAATAATCATTAGATTCTCTTCCAGCTTCCAACTTGTCTATAACGCTAGGATCTCTTAATGTTCTTTGAATTAAATCCTCAATAAACCAGTTTGCTCCGTTATACATGCAAACTACGCTCCTGCAATTATGTGCTGCGTCAAATTTATGAATTCTTTCTGCAAGATTTATTCTTGTCTCCCCATAATTTTCTGGAAGATAAGCATCCATTCCCCCTATCTTAGCTTCTGGTTTTTTATCAACATCCCTATACGACGGGCATATTGAAATCCCCCTTATGCCTAAAACCTGACGGAAGTATGTTATGTGGCATTCCTTAGGCTGTTTCATGTATTCTTTATCACTTCCATCTAAGAGGGCTCTTAAATTAGTGCTAACCCTTATTTTAAAATCAGAAGTTTCAAATTTTTTAGCTTCTTCAATATTAATTTTGATATTTTCTACTAATTTATCATAGCCAGAGGAAGATCTATCTATTCCAATAATTTCAGAGTGTTCTTCATTATCCCTATCTAAAAATGCCTTTAGAGCCAAATAATTAAAATTATGTTCCCTTGCTAAATAAGCTGTTTTCGCAATCTCATCAGTATTGGATTCTATAGCGGAATTATTCGTATAAGCTCCAGGCCATGTCACAATATAAGAAAATCCAATTACAAGATTAGGATGTAATTCTTTTATAGAGCTTACATTCCTGCAAATTTCTTCTAAGGTTATTGGAACTTTAGTTACGCCAGTTTGTTGAAGTACAGGAAGACTTGTCATTCTGCCCTTTGGTTTATGCATAGCATGAAATTTCTCCTCTGATGCAGAATCCAAGGAGAGTCTTACCCAATCATCCTTCCCAAATAAATGTCCAACACGCTCTATTTTGTTCATTCCAGTTCCATTGCTTACTACTGCTACTTGCATATCTCTTTCTTTCAAAAAATAAATCAAATCTTCAAAATGTCCGTACAAAGTCGGCTCACCGCCACCAATAACAATTACAGATTTCAGTCCCTTATTATGCATAGAGCCTAATGATTGCTTAAGGTTTTCAAAATCATATTGTCTTCCTGTATTCAAGATATCTTTATCAACACAATGATCGCAGGCATAATTGCATGCGCTCGTAGGATCAAGATTTATTGAAATTGGAGCATAATCAGGCAGATTTAAAAAACTTTTTTCAGGATCAGGAGACTGTCTCTTCTCTACCTGCCATTTAACATAATCCTTTAAATATTTCAAAATAGAAGGCTGTAATAACTTTGCCATAAAATCATGTCTGGGGTCAATTTTATTCCGAATATCTATTCCTATCATAATCTCTATTAAATATAATACTTATTAAGCTTTCTTATGTCAAGATTGCTGATGCAGGAATGCAATCTTGAGCACCTCAAGAATGCTGGCAGTTGCATTCTTGATGGCCGTCAAAAATTGAAAATTTTTGAGGTCTATAAAGTCTCACGTAAAACAAAAAGACTTTATGATATTGTCCTTTAAAATCAAAATATCTCTAAGCAAGAAAAGGTTATAAATACGTTATTGATGCGGTATTTATGAAACTAGAAGACAGAGTGACTTTGATTACAGGGGCATCAAAAGGTATAGGAAGAGCAATTGCTTTAGAATTTGCAAAAGAAGGAGCAATAGTCGTTGTAAATTATGCGAGATCACAAGAAAAAGCAATAAAAATTGTAGAAACTATAAAAGAAGAAGGTTTAGAAGCACTTGCAATAAAGGCAGATATATCAAAACCATTAGAAATATCTCAAATGATAAATAAGATCATAGAAAGATACGGGAAGGTAGATATATTAATTAATAATGCCGCAGTTTATAATAGGCATTCTTTTTTCGAATCAAATGAAGAGACTTGGAATTCAACAATAAATACAAATCTAAAAGGAACCTATTTTTGTTCAAAACTCGCAGCAGAAAAAATGCTTGAACAAAAAAATGGCGTTATAATTAATATGGCATCAAATGCAGGAATAATTCCAAAAAAAGAAAGAGGAATTGAGTATGGAATATCAAAAGCAGGAGTAATCTATCTTACAAAATCGCTTGCTTTAACGTTAGCCCCGTATATTAGAGTAAATTGCATCGCCCCCGGCTATACCGAAACAGATATGGCTAATTTTTATACAGATAAAAAACTTAAAAAAGGTATAGAGAGAAGCATCCCGCTTAGAAGAATAAATATGCCTGATGACATAGCAGAAGCAGCACTCTTTCTCGCTTCTAAAGAATCAAAGAATATCACGGGTCAAATATTAGTAATAGACGGAGGATATAGTCTAAAATAAAAACAAATAAAAACTAATTATTTCTAAGATACCTATGGATAATTCTGCAGAAAAAATAGAAAAGAGAAAAGAAAAATTAAAGAATTGGCTAAAAGATAGATATAATCTCATCTTCATAGCAATCTTGATTTTTGCAATTATTATCAGGTTTTATTATTTTAATCTTACAAGTGATCAGCCAATTTGGTGGGATGAGGCAGACTATCTTGCGTATGCAAAAAATCTTGCTGGTTTTTCAGCCAATTGGGTTATAACTGCCCAACATAATTCGCTCTATCCATATCTTGCCGCAATCTTTTTTAAAATAGGGCTAAGCGAGATTATAGTGAAATTCTTCCTTCAATTGCTTCCCTCAACCCTTTCAGTAATCTTAGTATATTTTATTTCCAGGAAGATGTATGAGGACAGAAGAATAGCCTTAGTAGCATCATTCCTGATGGCAGTATTGTGGGAGCACTTATTTAATACCATGCGCTTTCATATAGATATACTCGCGCTTTTTACAGGATTGCTTTCAATATATGTCTTTTGGAAAGGATATGAAAAGAAAGAGAAAATATTTGGAAAAATAAATCCAAATTGGGCAATTCCCTTAACAGTTATTCTTGTTGTGCTGACATATACTATAAGAAGAGGGTATTTTCTTTTTGCATTTTTCTTTTTAGCATATTCTTTGGCGACTCATAAATTGAAAGATTTATTGAAAGATAAGCACAATTGGCTCGCTGTAGGATTTGGCGTCATATTATTTCTATTAGCAGAAAAATCAATATTTGTTTCAAAGATTAGCGGAGTGTCGCAGACATATTTCCATCCAGAAAACAAGATAAATTTACTCCCGTTAGGAGTATTCCCGGAATATTTCAGCTCTGCAAGTTCCATCCCAAGCATACTTCTCTATCTATTTTGGATAGGACTTATAATATTAATCATTAATGTTCTTTTATCACTCGGTTATATGAAAAAACTTACGAAGACAACAGCAAGAGCAGACATTTTTCATATTATGACTATAATAATTACCTTGGCATTTTTTATTCTCATTATAAGAACTCAAGATTCATTTGGCGAGGGAAGATGGTTTTTCCCCTTGGCATTTAGCTCTTTTATCTGCATCTCGCGCGCCTCTCTTCTTATCACAGATTATATTAAAAAATATAACAGATTTATTGCATATTCTGTCTTGGTGATAATAATTGGGATCGGTGGCTATTACGAGCTTCAACATGCAACTTCCATAATAAAAAATAAAGAAAATAGTTTTGAGGGCATTAGACAAGCGAGCCTATATCTGAAAGAAATTTCATCCAAAGAAAATCTTATAATTAGCGTGGCTGTGCCCCAGGTTGTTTATTACGCAGAAAGAAATGTCGCCCAGCCAGATGAGCTTGCCGGCTGGACAGGTCCGGGAGAAACCCTCCCTTTAGAAAACTTCTTAGAGGCAGTTAGAAGCAATGCAGAAGCAAAATATTTACTAGTCTCATTTTCTCAAATTGGGCATCCGGATTGGATGACAAGAATTTATGCTAATAATGGGCAGATTACAGGATGGGAAATTCCATTTATGGATACAAGAATAGATTTTGTCAATCAAAAACAAGATATCAAGCAATCAAAATCGTACGAAGATGTAATATTTAACCTTTTAGACATAAAACAAGATGTTTTTATCTATGAAATAAAGAGGCAAGATGATAAGCTGGTTTGAAAAACATAATAAATTGTCCTTGTTAATTACAATTATAATAGCTGGAATAATCTTTTATATGTCTTCTCAAATATTTGAACAAGGCATAGGTTCAGGGGGAATAGGATTTAAGGCCTTAGCTTACCACCTTATAGCATTCTTCTCCCTCGCCTTCTTTCTATCTGTATCATTAGTAAGAGGGGAACATAAAAAATTTATTTCTATAGCTATTATTTTATCTATATTATATGGAATCTCTGATGAAATCCATCAATTTTTTGTTCCAGGAAGAGTAAGCTCTATTTATGATATTTTTCTTAATTCATTCGGGATTATACTTGCTTCAACATTATATTTAATCTCGCTAGAATACAGAACTAGAAAACATTACAGCCCATCTCTTTAATCCTTTTTTCCATTTCAACAAGATGCTCCATCCATCTTATATTAAAGTATATGGGCTTATCAAATTCGCTCAATTTTCCACCGCGCGATAAAAATTCTTTTATATTGCGCCCCATAATTCGTGTAGAATCTTCTACAGGAACTTTATATCGAAATTTTAATCTCTCTTCTAATTTTTCATTAGATATTCTATAACTTCTATCAATCCTTCCTTCTGTGTAATCAACATCAACTTCAGCTTGTTGTATCTCTTTTAGGGCTTCTTTGACGCGATGTGCTAAATCCATAATTTGAAAATTATCGTAACAAACATTGAAAATCTCTCCTTTAACATCTGAAATATTTGCTTCTAGGCATGTAATATAAGCCCTTGCAACATCTCTAATATCTACTAATGGCCTCCATTGCAAACCTCCGCAAAATACTTTTATCCTTCCAGTCATAAATGCTGATCTAACCATAGAATTTATAACTAAGTCATATCTCATTCTTGGGCTTTGTCCGTATAATGTTCCTTTTCTTAATATTACCGGGCAAAAATCATTATTCTTTTCCATAAGTTCTAATAAGGCTCTTTCGCCAGCATATTTTGATTGGGAATATGCGGCTAATGGCTCAACATTGCTTTTTTCGTCCAAAATATAATCGCCATCTGCTCTTAGGCCCTTGTCATAAATTGATGCTGTAGAAGCATACAAAAATTTACTTATTCCTTTTTCTATGCACGCCTCGGCAAGAATTTTTGTGCCATTATGATTAATTTCCATGTTTGCCTTTGTATTAAATTCCGCAGTTGGATCATTCGACAAACCTCCTAAATGAATAACAGCCCCTATACTATCAAAAATATTCTTTTCAGAATTTCTTACATCTCCCTGCACAAATTCAATCCTGCTTCCATAATCTGCCTTTTCTAAATGTTCTTTCCCGAAATATAATTTATCAAATATTCGTACAGCATATCCCTTTTGCAATAATTCTGGCACTAAAACACTGCCAATATACCCGCATCCCCCGGTAACTAAAACTTTCATTTTATCTTGGCTTTATATTCCATTTATCTGCTCCAAAACTATCAAATGGTATTCTGTATTCATCGGGTTTCTCCCTATTATATTCATGACTCGCAATGCTTAGCAATATAGTATTATCTTCCAAAGACATCCATCCATGATAAACTCCAGGGGGAACAACTAACAATCCAGGCTTTCGAACGCCTAATATTACTTCCTCCTCCATTCCATAAGTAGAACTTTCTTTTCTGTCATCTTTTAAGCGAAATTTTGCACTTCCATTTACTATGGAAAATAAATCCCACAACTCATCGTGTTTATGATATGCTCTTATAACATCGCGCCTTGGATTATGCACTGTATAAACTTGACTGACATTGCCTGGCAATAAATTCCAGCTTTTTCTCCAATTTTCAACTAAATCTCCACGGTCATCTACTCTTGTTATTAAATAAATTAATTTTACGCCATTTATTTTTCTTTCTTCTAGTTTCTCCTCGCCGCTAAATAGTCCGCTAATGCCGTCTCCCATTTTTCCATAGGCGAGATGCTTGCCTTTTTAAGATTTATGCTGGTTAAAACGCTATAATTAGGGAGCACTGCTTTTTCTGGATTTTTATTAACCTCTTCAAGACTTTTTTAAGCCCAACATACCGTAATAGGCGTAAATGAAAAACAAGCAAAAAGTAGCTACAGGATGAAATAGCCAGACCAATTCAGGCTTTCTATAAAATCCCATAACCATGTCCTTTAATGGGAGAATAACGCTTGCCAAATATAGCGCTGTTTTTGTAACATCATTCTTTTCAATATTATAATTATATTTCCAGTCTATTTCGCCCCTATATCTCCTCTTTATCCTTCTTAATTTCTTTTTAAAAAAAGTTTTTATGCTCCCATTTTGAATATGAATCAGCCCTTGTTTCACTTTTGCCATTTTTACATAACCTTTGTTTACCAAATCGTAAACGAATAAGGGATGAATAAAAGGATCATTTTGCACTTTGTTAAAAATATCTTTTCTGAAAAAAAAGCCATTTGAGCCAGACGCCGGAATTTTATTTTCTTTTAATGTAACCTCTATATAATCTCCTTTATCAATTTCTTTATGGGGCATCCCAGTCCATCTTCCAGTAAAATAACAATATCTGTCATTAATGCCAAAATATGAAGCAATCGGGTCGTCGCCTCCTATTAAAGCGTTATATTTCGTTATTAAATTATCCTCATTTCTAAAATTATAATAAAGAGTATCGCTGGCAAATATTTCCTCATCATCAAATGGTTCAATCATTCTTTTCAGCCAATTCTTTTCATCAGGCACTATATTATCCGCGTCAAGTAGCCCAATTATCTCTCCCTTGGCCCTTGTCTTAATAGCATAAGGCTTGCCCCTTTCTTCAACTTTAAATTTATTGTGCAAAATTTCTGCTCCAAAGGTTTTGGCAATTTCAACTGTTTTGTCAGTAGAACCGCCATCTACAATAATAACTTGTAACAATTTTTTATCGTATTCTTGTGCAAAAATTGACTTTAAGCAATTATTAATATTTTTTTCTTCATTGTACGTCGGGATTATAATAGACACGCTTTTCATGCAAATTTAATAATTATAAGGTTTAAAAATTATTATATAATCTACTTAGTCATTATCCCATATATGAATCCTGCTCCATAAGCCAAATGAACTGCAAAGAATAAAAAAGGAATTAATAATAATGACTTAATATTCTTGTTTTTAACACTCTCATAAAAACTAAAAATAATATTAAGCAAAATATACAAAATAAATGGAATGAGTAATGCAAAATGCAATAAAATAAGAGTAGGCAGAAGTGCGAGGTAAATTACAAATATGCTTGGAACAAGGAAAAGCGGTTTTTTAAGTGTCTCTTTAAGACTTTCTTTTTTAGTCCTTGTAAACCCATAATTGAATATTTGTTTGAATAACTCTTTGAAATTAGCCCTTCTTTTTTGATAAACATAAATTTTTGGAGAATAAGCCACTTTAAACCCAGATTGTATGGCATCACTTATAAATTTTGGATCTTCTCCGGGCCATAAATTTTCATCAAATTTTATCTTTTTAAAGACATGCTTTTTGCAGATCAAATTTGCAGATGTTAAATGTTTCTCATTCGCCTTCAGGTTTAAATCTCTAATTTTATATCTAGTCCTTACTTCTCCTGCTCCAAAAATAGAGCTTAAAGCATGCCCGCTGGCTCTTTCAAATAACGGAGCATCTTCTTTTGTAAGCATTGGTCCGCCAGCTATATCAGTATCCGGATGTTCCTTGAAAAATTCCAAAACCTCCTCTGTCCAATTATCTGTTAAGATAGTATGTGCATTTAAAAAAGCTACAAGTTCTGTCTTGGCTTTTTTTATTCCATTATTTCTATTTCTCGAAGGATTCATCCCTCTTTCAACAATGATTTTTATCTTATTCCCATGCTCTTTTAAACTATCCAAAATCTCTAATTCTCTATCCATGCTTAATGGGATCACAATGCTAATCTTTTTCATTTTATTACCTCTAATTCAAATAGCACCTCTGAACACGGCAGAATCCAGCAGAGAAATCTTTCATAAATTGCCGGATTAATATTAATAATTGGATTAAATATTTTATTTAAAAATGGAAAAGCCCATCTTGTAAAATTCAATTTTCTATCCTTAATTTTAAACTTAGGCAATCCATAGAAGCATTCATCTGTAAAATAGTTAAAGGTAAAATAACTAAACAATCTCTTATGAGTAGGATCTCTATAACTAACGCCGCATGAAAAATGAGGAACTCTTATTACAATCTTTGCATTCTTTCTGCATATCCTTTTAAGTTCTTTCATCACTTTTGTTAAATCATCTAAATGCTCAAGAACATGCGAGGTATAAACTCCATCAAATTCATTATCCTTAAATGGATAAGGAAATTTATTGAAATCGTGCATGACGTCAACACCCCCCAATTTAACAATATCAGCATTAATCCATTTCTCATTGTCAGTGGAGATTTTAATATCATCCCCGCATCCAAAATTTAATTTTTTTATCATTTTATCTCTTTATGGAACAAACCCCAAGATTTTGTCATAAACCTTTATAATGCCCTTCAAAGGAGAATTTATTAATCTTAGTCTTAAAACGCCGAGAGCCATCCAAGGCCCGGCTCTCCAAAAATTTATCTTTGAATATTCCTTATCATGCCATCTTGTCGGAATTTCTTTTATCCTAAATCCCGCTTTTTTCAACGAGTAAAGCAAATCCACATCAAAAGCCCATTGGGAAAGGCTTATGTTGCCCAACACTTTTTCTATTGCGCCTCTTTTGAATACCTTTGCCCCGCATTGCGTGTCCTTAAAAGGCAATAAAAGCATAGCTCTTACTAAAATATTAAACAATCTTTTGGCAAAAAGTCTTTGCATTGTGGGCTTAGGCTCAATTACAGCTCCGTTTATATATCTGCTTGCAATAACCCCGTCAAAATCTTTTAACGAAATTATTAATTTATAATATTCCTCCGGGAGAGTTGCCATGTCAGCATCTGCAAATCCCAAAAAATCATTATTTCTTCTCAAAGAATCCTTAAATCCTTCAATTACAGCAAAACCCTTGCCACCCCTCTTAAAATTAAGATATTTAATCCTCTCATTTCTTCTTCTCCATTTTTTTACAATTTCTTCAGTCTTGTCCCTAGTATTGTTTATAACAACTAATATCTCATAATCAAGTTCTTTTCTCTTTCTTAATACATCAAAATATGCAGAATATGTCTCAAGTGTTTTTCCTATGCGCTTTTCTTCATTGTAGGCAGGAATTATTATAGATACTTTATTCATTAATCTTTCAAAAATACTATTCTTTTAAAGATATATTTAATAGGATTTATATATAATAAGAATAACTAAAATTATGGAATCAGATATAACATCAAAAATAATAGATAAAATTTTTTCAATGAAAAAAATCTCTATTTTTTTAGTCTTAATTTTTATTTTAGGCGTTATCTTAAGGCTAATTGCAGCGATTAATCTCACAGTTTCTGCAGACGATATGCATCATGTTACTCACGCAATAAATTTTTATTCTGCTGATAGGCTTATAACTTACGACCAGTCTTCAGGATTATGGCACGCTTTTACAAGCATAATTTATAATCTCTTTGGCTTCACTCAATTATCCTCAAGATTTGCGTCATTATTATTTGGCTCTTTAACAATTTTGGTTGTATTTCTTTTGGCTAAAGAATTTTTTGATGAAAAAACTTCTTTAATTGCAGCATTTCTTTTGGCAATAGCTCCCTTTCATATTCAAAATACTCTTGCAGAGATGGATGTTATGGCGATGTTCTTTGGATTAACAAGCTTCCTTCTTTTTATCAGGGCGCTAAAAAATAATAAATTAACTCTCTTTGCCATTAGCGGCCTATTTCTCGGCTTAGCCATTTATACAAAAGTCTACCCTATTTTATTCCTGCCGTCTTTGCTGTTATATTTTATCTATTTTAACTATAAAGACAAAAGCAAGATAATGTCAAAAGCAAATATAAGGAAAATATCCGTCTTTTTGTTGTTTATATTTTTATTTGCCCTGCCAGCATTAGCGCACAATTACTTATTATACAAAGATAAGGGATTTATGGATTTGCAGTTTACAAGGACTTTTGGTTTGGGCAAAAATACATCTGCGCAATATTATGCATGGGACCATCAGTTTAATGCAAAAAATGATTGGACAGGTTTAATATTTGGCGAATCAACAAATTCCGCTAATAAAATGCCAACTCTAATATCAGCAATAGATTTTATTAGAATTTTTGATCCGGTCAATTTTTACCTCGCTCTTATAGGAATATTTATTATTCTTTTTTATAGAAAGGAAAATCGCAAATATCTAATATTTTCAGCTCTTAGCATATTATTTGCCCTTCCTTTCTTAGCATCAATCATTCTGCTTCCCAAGCACTATATATTTTTGGAATTATTGCTTATTCCGATGGCGGCTTTCTCTCTAAATAATATAACAAATAAATTATTTTATCTGTTGAAAAAGAATATAACAAAAACAATCTTTGCAGTAATCTTTATAATCTCGCTTATACTTCTGGGTCTTCCTTCTATCAAGAATATCTATAGCCCCAATAGTTATCATACTTATGGCAAGAGCCATATTGCACAAATAATAGATTTTAAAAATTCTAATATTCCTGAAAATGCCCTTATAATAGCTGATAGCAGAATATATAGGGGTAGAATAAATTGGTTCTCTCAAGGCAGGTCTTATTTAGAAGGAGTAGAATTTCTCCAATTTCTTAATTCGCAAGAAACTCTTCCAGGAAATATTATCGCTTTGGATGTTTATTATATCGAATGCATACCGGATGATTGTGGCTGGGGAACAATAAAAAATCAGCCAGAATTTAACGCATCTATGGAATTACTTACAGATCAAATTAAGCAAAATGGGAAATTAATAAAAACTATTAGCGAGCCAATAGAAAATAAGCCTTATTACCCTTTATTTGCAAATAACAAAGAAGATATAATAAATATATATCAGATAAAAATTCAAGCCAAAGATTCTTTTCTTACTTTCGCAAATCAGCCAAAAGAATGGTTCTTATACACAATCGGCTACGAGCCAAAAGAAAAGCAGTTTGATTATTATCAAACCAATAATTTTCTTGATAACATGTTAAATAAAATAGCGCATTTTATAGTTACAATTGCATTAATCTCAGCATTTCTAAGTCCATTCTATGTTATTTATCTTCTTAATAAAAAATGAAAATATCAATAATAGTCCCGCTTTATAATGAGGAAAAGACAATTTTAAAAGTCATAGATAAGCTAAAAAAAGTAAATCTGGGAATAAAAAAAGAAATAATAATTATTGACGATGGCAGTAAAGACAATTCAAAAAACATAATAGAAAAATATATTAAAAAGCAAAAGAAAAATAATAATATAGAATATAAATTCAAAACCAAGGAAAATGCAGGGAAAGGCTCTGCAATAAAAGAAGGAATAGAATTATCAACTGGCGATGTTATTACAATCCAAGACGCAGATTTGGAATATAATCCAGAAGATTTTAAAAAATTAATCAAGCCGATAATGCAGAATAAAGCTAAAGTTGTTTATGGCTCAAGATTCCTAAAAGAGCATAAGCCAATGTATAAAATTTACTTCTTAGGCAATAAATTCCTTTCTCTTTTAACAAAAATCCTCTACAATTCAAGAATAACAGATATGGAAACCTGCTACAAAGTTTTCAACGTAGATATAATAAAGAGTATAGATATAAAAGCAAATCATTTTGATTTTGAGCCAGAAATCACCGCAAGAATTCTAAGGCAAGGAATAAAAATAAAAGAGATTCCAATTTCATACAATCCAAGAAGTATAGAAGAAGGGAAAAAGATAAATTGGAAAGATGGCTTGCAAGCCATTTGGACTTTAATTTATTGGAAGTTTAAGGATTAGGGAATATCTTTTATTAAGAAGTTCTTCTTCTGCTAGACAACTGATTAATTCTATCAACTATCTTATTTTTTTCTTTTACATAATCTCTTAATTTATCATCTGTAAAGTAGCTTGTATAAAACATAACTCCATGTATTCTATTAAATTCAATTTCTATGGGAAAACAAGCTAGTGGGTCACCTTCAGGCAATTCGTTTTCTCTATAGGATATTTTTCCTTTTCTTCCAGAATTTAACCAACTTTCATAATTTTTTAATGCATCTAATGTTTGTTCAACTAAAAAAATTAGCCCCTTTTTAATTTCGTCTTCGTGCAAATTATTTATTAATTCTCTCATTTTAACAAATTTTCTAATTTTGGAGTAAATCTCCTAAATAATTTACTATAAGATTATATAAATTTTTACCTTTTTTTGTTAAAGTAGCTTTTACATATTCATCGTCATCAGTACATGAGTGGGGCTCGATTTCAATATAACCTAATTGATCAAGCTTTCTTAAAGCAGAATATAGATTTTTTGGAGTCCCTGAACCTGCAAAATCCGCCTCTTCAAAATGTTTTATATCATTAGTTGGTGAATCTTCAAAAATAAATTCTCTTCTATTTCTTATAAGAACCAACGCTTCAAGGAGCTGTCCTTTTTGATTATCCTGCAAAGATTTACGAACATGCATGTTTCTAATTTTGCATATACCTTTTTAAACCTTCTCCCAGTTTTGTTATTTGGAGAAGTAGTAACTACTAAAAATCAATAAATAATTAATCATTCATCAAATAACACTTTTATTACAATAAAGTAACCTTTTATATCTACTTTCTTACACAAAAGGTTTAAAAACTCTGGCTTCTTCTGTAATAGATGTACGAACTTAAGCTAATTAAAGCTGTAGAAAAGATGCCAGTTTTTTCATTGGCAGACATATCAAAGATTACAAATAGTAGGAGCTATGCAAAAAAGCTCATAGCAAGATTAGTAAGGCAAGAAACAGTAAAGAAGATTATGCGTGATGCCTATACAGTTCATGACGACCAATTTCTTATCGGACCTTTTATTTACATGCCATCATATATTTCTTGTGCCTCTGCCTTACAATACTATGGTCTAATAACGCAGATACCAAATGCAGTTTTTCTTATGACAAAAAAAAGACACAAAACCATAACTAATAATTTTAATTTGATATATCACAATACAAAAAATTATTTTGGATTTAAGATTATAGATTATAAAGGAATAAAACTTCCGATTGCAGAGCCAGAGAAAGCATTTATCGATAGTATTGGGATACATCCTATTCATTTAATCCTAGAATCTTTAGAAGAGCTTAATCCAGAAAAGCTAATCTTTTATGCAAAGAAGACAAAAGAAATGAAAAGAATAGGTTATCTTCTCGAGAAAAATAATTCTTCTGTAAAGACCCAAAAAAATATATCTCATAAGTATATCTATCTTGATCCTTTAGGTCCAAAAAAAGGCAGGAAAGACAAAAAATGGAAATTGATAGTGAACTCTTAAAAGATTTAGGAAAAAAACAGGGTTTGAAAAATAAAGAACATATTGAAAAAAGTTGGATGCAAGACCATCTTCTCTATTATCTATCAAAAAAGAAAGATAATCTTGTTTTTAAAGGTGGAACAGCGCTTTATAAATTCTATTCCTTACCAAGATTTTCAGAAGATCTAGATTTTTCAACAAAAAATTTAGTAGACCAGGATTTAATTGAAGAATTTTGTAAAACTCATAGATGCACATTTAATTATAAAAAAGTTCATGACTCCAATTTATACAAGCTTAAACTTCAAGGAGTTTTAACAAAAGCAAATACATTAAGAGTAGATATTAATGTAACAACTAGCATCTATACATCCGAAATAAAAACGTATATCTCACCTTATCCTGATATCCCTCCTTTTTTAGTGAAAACAATGTCATTAAAAGAGATACTTGCTGAAAAAATTCATAGTGTACTTAATAGAACAAAAGCAAGAGATTTATATGATATTTTCTTCATCCTCAGAATAATTGATATAACAAAAGAAAATAAGGAGCTTATTATAAAGAAACTCCACGATAGGGAGATTATGATTCAAGAAAAAGATCTTTTAGAACAATTGACAAAGAGAACAAAGGCCTTATCCAATTTATGGACTGAAGAACTCAAGCATTTTATACTACAAGAATTGCCAGACTTTAAAATAGTTAGAGATTTCGTTCTTAAAAAATTTGAATAACTCTTGTGGCTCAACGGAAAAGAGATAAATTGGAAAGACGGCTTAATTGCCATTTGGACTTTGATTTATTGGAAATTTAAGAAATAAGTTCTAAGAGATAATTACCAAAAATTTTCTGGAGACTGCACCCTCATATATGGCCTTAAACCTTCTCTTAATAATTCTCTCAAAAAATTTACATCAGGCCTTACATTATATTTATTTACGATAGCTGCTTCTAAAGTAGATGTCGTAACTGTTTCAGAAGTTACAACGAGAGAAAGTCCTGTTAAGGATGCTGGAGTTAAGCGACTGCCTAAAGAAATTTCTAAATCTGGGCCTTTTAATTCAATAGAGCCAATTGGATAATCAGCACCGTGTTTACTAACACCGTAATAAGTTACTTTCAATGTATAATCATCCTTCTTTACAATATTTTCTTTTGGATATGCTTTTTCGTCTTTTAATATTGATCTTTGTTCCATAAAAATTCCATTTAGAATAACTATTTAAACCTTTTTCCAATTTTGTTATTTGGAGAAGTAGTAACTACTCAAAATCAATTAAATATTTTTTTAAAGCGAAAATAATATAAACCTTGAATGTTTAAGAGCTTTATAGTAAAATGATACAAGAACTATCATGCAATGTTGTAATCCATAAGGAAGAATTAGACGGAAAATCAGTTTATGTAGCAGAATGCGAAGAATTATCTATAAGCGACTTTGGAGATACACCAGAAGAAGCTATCGAACACCTTAAAGAGGCCCTTAGACTTTTGATTTCTGTCGAGCCAGAAAAAGCAGAGCCGCTAAAGAAAGATAGGCCTTTAATGGTTACAAGAGTCTATCTATAAATATTCCTTTAATTCTTCTTCCGTCACGCTTGATTGTTTTAATATGCTTTTAAAAGTTCCAATCGGCATTATTTGGTGATGTATAGGAACAGGAAATGTTCTTTTGATTCCATTTCTAATTCCTGTAAGAATGATATGAGTGCCACTTTGTGCCTTTATTTTAAAACCGAGTTTAATTAATGCATTGAGAAGCTTCTTGGATTTGACATTTTTCATTCTTAAATTTAGATTTTTTTGATTATAAATTTATTCATTCAGCAAAACAATACTCCCCCAAAGAAAAATAGCAGAGGCAGTAATAAAAGCAATAGAAAATTGAAATAAATTCCCTGAAAAAAAGCTTAATAAAAATATTTCAATAACAATAAAGATAAGCAAATAAGCATATCCCTTGATTCTTCCCAAAGATAATTTATAAAGCAAAACCAGATTAGCCAAAGCAATAAAGCTAAATGCTATTCCTAAGTAAAATAAGATTGATATGGCTTCCGGAACAATCTTTCCAGAAAATATTTTTATTATAAGCTCTGGAAATAGGTAAAATATCACAAGAGTTGCAATTATGCCAAATAAAAGAATTCCAAGAGCGTTCATAAAAACATTTTTTGATTTTTTGTTTTCTTTTCCCTTACCATCCGAAGAATCAGCAGACATGGGAAACATCGCCTTGCTTATAGGCAGTGTCCCCCAGAGAATTATCTTGCCCAAAATAGAAGCAATAGCATAAGAGCCAGCTATTTCCGGAGAAAAGAAAATCCTGGCTATTATAACATCCAAGCTATAAAAAATAATAATTATAGAAGTTATAATAAAAGCAGGTTTAGCGTAATCATAAATGCCGAAAGTTTCTGCTCTCTTTTCTTTCTCCTTTATTATATCACGTAATTGTGAAAATGAGAAAGCAAAAGCAAGAATGCCGCCGAATATCACGCCGATTATCGCGCCATAAACCTTGAATCCAATATAAACAAGAAATACGCCAAAAATTAATTTTCCAATAGCCTCAATAATTAAATTTAAGCCAAGCGATTTAAATCTCTCCCCGCCCTGCATCAATCCCCTGTTTATAGGCACAAAAAAGGCAATGAATATAATCAATCCATTGAGGATAAGCAAAGAATAATCTATCTTTAATATGAAAGATAAAGGAATTGCGAGAACAATATAAAAAACAAATAAATACAATGCAACAAAAAAAGCCTTATGCGATGCCTTTTTAAGCAGATTCTTCAACCTGCCTTTATCATTTTCCTTAGCAGAATACTTTGTTATAATTGTCTGAACAGATTCAGTAAATATAAGAAAGATGTAAATTATCGCAAATAAACTTGCTAAAATGCCATAATCAGAAATGCTAAGCATGCGGGCCATAAAAAACTGAAATAAAAAATGAAAGAAATTAAACAGCCCAAACGCCATTAATAAAATAAAACTCCCTTTCACTAAGTTTCTGTTTATCTTTAACATTATCTGAAAATGCCCTCTCTAAATATAATAAACCCTAATAAAATTACTATAATTTGAAATATCCAAATACTATATACAACTCTATTTTCAGTAGGCTTTATTTTAAATTTTTTAAAAATGAAGATAAACAAATGCTCAAGTCCGTAAATCTTATCATACCTCAAATCTAAGCTTCCATCTTTTTGGGGTTTGCCAAAACTTTGTTTTACTAGTTTTCCCCTTAATTTTAAAATTGTTTCAATAATATAGGGAATAAAAAAGAAAACAGCTATTTTTTCAAAATTTCCGAGAATAGCCATTATTGCGATCATTCCCCCAACTGCATAAGTCAAAGAATCCCCAGGAAAAACTCTCGCAGGATAAAAATTATAGAAAAGAAAAGCAACAAGAGAAGCAAGCATGCAAAGAGCAATAATAGAAAGCCAAGAATTTCCAGTGAGAAGTGCAACCAAGGCACTTGCTGATAAAATAATTATTCCCTGCCCTGCTTCCAACCCATTAAATCCTGCTAAAAAATTAAATGTTGTAGTTGCTCCTAAAATTCCAATAGGTATTATAATCAAAGGATATATTATTCCCAAATCAACCAGTCCTAAAAAAGGTACTGCAATCAAACTTTTTCCCGCATTTATCGCAATTAAAGGAATAGTGGAAATAAAGACTAATATCATTCTTGAGCGTCTGGATAATCCGCCATGCTGCCATCCAAGCAAATCATCAATAAAAGCAAGTCCGGAAAGAAGCAAAATCACGCTCATCAAGGCAAGTATCTCAACCAAATGCGAGTTACGGCTCTCTAAGATAAATACCCTATAAGCTATGTATATCAATACTCCGATAACAAATCCAATTATTGCTATAATCCCTCCAGAGCCTGCTATTTTTTCCTGCCCTATTTTATTCATGTCCTCCCACATCAAGCCTATCTGTTTCGCCTTTCTAATCCAAAAAGGAATCAAGAACAATGTCACAAAAAAACTTGCTAAAACAGGAATTGTTAAAATTAAGTTAGTCATATTAGCCCCTCCAGTTCTTCAGGGTATTTTGTCTCAAGATATTTCTGCTTTAATTCAATGTCAGCCGGATAATTTATTTCCCATATTCTTATTGGCCCCCTTACTCCCTCAAAGAATACAATATCTTCAACTTCAGGGTTCTGCGACTTAAGAAAAGCTACAAAAGCATCATCTTCATTATGCACCAATTTAAAATTAGGGTCTTCTTCATTATATAAGTAAAGCCTTGCTAATTGGGATTTGACAGTTCTTTTGGATAAGTAGAGAAGAGCGCCGTCTTTATCTATACTAATGCCCTGCTCATTTTGTATGATTCTCGGCATTAAAAACACGCCCGCTTCAATTCCCGAGCCGAAATCATAAGATTTTCCTCTTGCAAATGCGTATCGCATAGGAAGGCGGTATTGTTTGTCCCCATCAATATATATTCCAATAGGATTTCCAGTTACTATTCCATTATTATCTTCCTCAATCAAAATAGCCCCCAATCCTCCTCTTCCTGCAGGAATGAAGCTCTTTGTTTCGTTCTGCGCGTAAATAATATCTTCATCTAAATTAGTGCCCCCTGTAAAAACAGCTATAGTTCCATTTTTTGTTTCTCTAATCTGATTATTGTCTCTGCTAAATATCGTTATCCAGCTAAGCCTGTCATGGCTAGGATCGCTCCCTATGCTAGAAAAAGCAGTATATTTGCCTATGTCAGTTGAGTCAATTAGAAAATGCGTAACATTATGGGCATATAATAATTCAAGAGCCTCTCTTTCGTCATTTCCAGTTAATCCATATCTTCCCATCATGTGATTCCAATAACCCTGAGCATTACCTCCATCCAGCATAGTTGCCCTTTTTCCTATAGATTGCACCCAGTATCCATAATCCCACCAATGTCCAAAGACGGCATTCTCCGGCGTATTTTCTCTTACCCATGCCATGGCTCTTTGCCATTGTTGGGTATAGATTGTTGGAGCATATCCGCTGGCTTCGTTATCTGACTGTTTATAAAATTGCCAGCCAGAAAATATAGTCGCAATGATAACAATCCCTGCTATTATAAACGCAATAATTTTCAGCATTCCTTCTTTTGTTTTTATCGCATAATCAACGCTTCCAACAGCAAGATATGCCGCGAATATAGATACAGATGGAGTTAGTACTAATACCAAACGAATTCCTCCCCTTAGAGAAACCATTGTCAACAAAAATAATGCCAAAATAGATACAAGCCCGATATCAATATTTTTTAATTTATTAAAATCTTTATTTCTATGATATTTATAATAATAATAAAAAGAGCTTATTAAGAAAACGATAACTCCAAGCGCATAAAATATCAAACTGGAGCTATTAGTTCCATTAAATCTGCTATTAGGAGAATATTTGCTAAAAGAGATGGCAGACAATAAGAAGGCATAGAATGCTGTCATGTAAAAACGCTCTTTCTTGGCCAGCATATTTAAGGAGCTATAAAAAATGCAAATTGAGCCGATAAAAAAAAGCCAGAAAAATACAGGGATATTCCTGAAAAAAGGGCCAAAACTCCCAACCCATTCCATAAAGAAAGGAGACCTATTCTCCGCAACAGTTTGAATAAATCTTGTACTAACTGGATTAATAATAATATGTACATTAGAACTGATTTGATTTAATATGTAATTAGGGCCAAAAACGAAAGAGGCCAAGATAATCAGAATTAAAATCGCACAGCAAGTTGAAACAAGAAAGGAGGGTATTTTAGATATCTTCCCGGATTCAAAATATCTCTTTAATTTTGTCCCAAAAATTATAAAATGAGTTAAGATAACGAAAGCAATAACAGAAGCGCCCCTGCTAAACATGGATAATATAGAATACCTTGGTGAAGAAAGTATCATAATAAAATAAGAGAAGGCAAGCCATGTAAAATAAATTAAGACTTTATTCTTATCAACACCCCCAACTGCAAATATAATAAAGACAGAAACCATAATTGTCAAAAAGATGTAATTATACCCTCCCCAGATTAGAGCCATAGCAGCAGTAGACAAGCCGGCAAACGCGGCAGATATTATTTGCATTTTAAATTTCTTGGATTTCCAAGCACTCAAAAAGAAGTAAAATGCGAGGAACATAAATAAAAATGCGGCCGATTCTTTTTCAGGAATTCCGGCTATTGTTCTTGGAAGAAATATGGGTATAACGCTAAGAAATAAAGAGGATATCAAAGCGATTATGTTTGATTTTTGCTCGCCAACAGAATCAATAAATATTTTTCTCGTAAATAGAAAAAAAGCGATTACAGTTAGAGAGAACATAAATACCGGATATAAAACGGCAGAATGCGTGACAGACTCGCTTCCGAAATATATGGCAATTTTATGAAACCATGCCATTAAATAAGGATGCAACAATAATTCGTTCTTTGTATTATACCCAAGGGGCGAATATCTCATAATATCAATAGCATACAATTTCCCATGCTCAACTATATAATCTGCCCATCTTAAGAATAAGAAAGGATCCAAGTCAGGCCCAAGCGTCCATGTCCCTGTTGTAACATCTCTCAATTTGTCCAGATTTCTTGTCCTAATCCTGACAGCAAGAAAAACAATAAACGCCAGTAAAATATAGGCTATCCAATTATATTTCGTCTTCAAAAATTTAATAATCTTGTCTTTTCTTATTTTAATAAGCTCGTCTTCTCCTAAACTTGCTCTCCCAGATTTATCTCCAAGTTCCCCAGATGTATTTGAAATAAGCTCTTTTTCTTTCTCCTCTATTTTATTTTCTTCCATGAGCTGATATAAAAATACACTTATATAAATCTTTCAATTTTTTAAAATATTATAGATCTTAGTAATATCTTCATTATCCATTTTATTCATATAAATTTTATGATATATATTTATTATAGCACTTGTAATCTTCTTCATAGGATTGGTTTCTTTTAATTTATAGCAAAAGACTAAAGTAATTCACCATATTGTCTTTTGATGTATTCGAGAGAGCAAAAAGCTGTTCAAATATTTTGGTCTCTCGTTATATTTAGTAAATAACTTATTTAAAACAGCAACGGCGTAACAAAAACCTCAACCAAAGCAGCCAGGAATAAAACAACAACTGCTATAATTATCAAATTCAGCGAATCCTGCAGAACATCCCAGAATTTCTGCGTTCCTGTCTCATGCCTTATCACTGCAATTGAAATCATTCCTCCAGCCAAGGCAACGATGAAATATGACGCAATTTCAGGAATTCCGTGAATCATATATCTAACTAATGCAATCGGCAAAAAACTTAATTCAGATTTTGTAAATATGCCAATCGCAGCAGCGATAACGCTCGCATTCCATGCAAGGACAAAGATCACTCCCGCCCCAAATATCAATGAGAATATTAAGGTAAATATCAGCACATAAATATTATTTGTGAATATTAAAAACAGCCTTTCAGTATTTGACAGGAAAGTCACAGAAGTTGATATGTCTTTTATGTCATATTGATTGACGCATGCGTCAAAATTAGCAGGCCTGTTAATCAAGCAGTAAGTTTCAATCTGCGCTCTGAAGCTCTGCGTTGAAGATAAGACAACATACCAAAAAGACAGGGCAATTACAAAACCCAGGAAAAGCCATAAAAATGCATAAATGGCTTTCTTATGCTCTTTAAGAAGCGCGATTGTCCCAGATGTTTCAGTTATCTTTTTTTCCTCTAATCTGATTGTATAATATATAAATGGCATTGATAGCATGACAGTAAATGTCACAACTAATATTCCAGAATATCGCGACAAAACCGCGTCCTGCGAAAAAATCCAATTAACTAACAATATTGACAAGCTTGCATAAAAAGCCCCGACAAAAAACAGCTCCCATACCCTCCTTTCTGCCTTGCGCGGATTAATAAGCATCTCTAACATCTTTCACCTCTGATTGATTTATTAACAGAAACTTAACTTAAATATCTTTGCCATTCTTTTCAGTCATTTTTGTTCAATTACTTATGTCTTTCACCATACTTCAGTCATTTCTTAGTCTCCAGCTTCAATCTCCCTAAGAAACTCATCTAATTGCCCGCGGTATCTATTCAATTGGGAAGCAATCTGCAACCCCGCTTCTTTCAATCTGGAAATCTGCTTTTCAACGATTTTCAAACTTTCAGCAGGACTTTTCCGAACAACAACCCCAGCTCCAACTTCAATAAATAATTTATCCCTATCTTCAATTTTAGTCTTGATAAAAACTCTCTTTCCAAGGGAAGAAAGCATTTCTTTCTCTTTGGATTCAGCAAGAAAATTCAGATTATTTTTAAAATCCCCTAATTCAGCAATCTCTGCGTCAATCAATTGCAGATTATACTCCAGCTGCCTTGCAATTTGCTCAATTCTCGCAGCTTGGATAATTCTTTCTTGCTCCATCTGACAATATTAAAAGATATAGATTTTAAATGTTTTGTTAAGAAAAAAAATAAAAAAAGAAAAAGAAAGAAAAAAATAAAATTATTTAGATGCAAGCGCCATTGCTGCAAGATGTCTTGTTATAACTCGGACTTGAACAAGATATAGTCTCATTACGTGCACTTTTACCCCCGATGCCACCGCAGTAATACTCTATTGTCGTGTTTGTGTTCATACAGAAATCTGTATTATTATAGGAGGCATTATTCTTATATCCACTAACAGTTCCCCTAATTAATGCTTCAATTCCGCCATCAGTATCACTACAGCTATCTGGTTGTGCACATCCTTCATCAATAACACCATCGCAGTCATTGTCTATGCTATCTCCGCAGGCTTCAGGAGAAGGGCCTATCTCGCCAATACAACCACCCCACTGTCCGCTAGAACATGTCTGCATTCCAGGTTGACAAGCACCAGTATCTGTTCCGCAAGTTTGTGTTTGTCCATCAATACATTGACAGCCCT
Source organism: Candidatus Woesearchaeota archaeon (assembly GCA_964575515.1). Taxonomy (GTDB): domain Archaea; phylum Nanobdellota; class Nanobdellia; order Pacearchaeales; family GW2011-AR1; genus JAUSIK01. Next base: position 46,096 of record CAZNQS010000002.1, read on the forward strand.
CATCAACTATTCCATCACAATCATTATCAATTCCGTCACAAACTTCAGTAGGCACTGGTCCACAAGTTCCGCATGCATTCGTAACACCCTCGTCTACAAAACTATCACAATCGTTATCAATTCCATCACAAACTTCGGTAGACGGACCTATTTCTCCAACACATGCTCCCCACTGTCCTCCAGAGCAGGTCTGATTTCCGGTCTGACATTGTCCAACATTTGTACCGCAGCTCTGCGCTTGACCATTTGTACATAAACAGCCCTCATCAATTACGCTATCACAATCATTGTCTACTGTGCCATCGCATATTTCAGTCACAGGATCAATATTACCAACACATGCTCCCCAAACTCCAGAAGAACATGTTTGTGTTCCGAGACTACATGCTCCTATATCTGTAATTCCACATTGCTGAGTTAAGCTTTCATCAATTACACCATCACAGTCGTCATCAATCCCATTGCAAGTTTCTGCACTCGGAATTCCTGGTGTGCATGAAACTTGGTCATTTACACAAGTTGAAGTTCTTTGACAAGCTCCCACTCCACATGTTGTTGATACGGATACACAACTTGCTTCACTGTTATCAGAATTACTTGAGCATCCTGTATCGCCTCTTCTCGAGCCATCTCTACATGACGGGCCTTTGGTGCCATAGTCACATTTTCCATCACCATCATTATCAATTCTATCACTGCATTGTGTGTTTGTTATCGCTCTTCCCGTCAGATTACCTCCTACAAAAAATGCGGCGGCCACTATCACGATTAGAATAATAACCGCAATAGCCAGTTTTCCACTTTTGTCCATATCTTTCACCTCCTTTCACCTTTATTAATTCTTATTATATAACACAAAATTTTGATATATATATCGGTTATAAAATTATAATAAATCATTTTCTTTTTTAAAAAAAAGTTTAAATACAATCTTTCCATATGAAAGAGATGGAAAGAAAGAAACGATATCAAGAAAAAAAAGAATTGGCAGAAAAAAGAATAATAGAAATAGAAGAATGGATCTCCTCTCCTGATGAAAAATCAAAGCTTGCATCCTACAAAGCATTTCAAGAAATTGTAGAAGCAATCTCAGATATGGCCGCCATGCTTATAAAAGACAGAGGCAAACTCGTAGAAGACGATTACAAAAATATTGAAAAATTAATAGAAATAAAAATCTTGGAAGATAAAGAAGCAAAGATACTAGAAGATGCAAATGGCTTAAGAAATAGAATCATTCATAAGTACAATAAAACAGATGATATTATCGCCAAAGAGTCCATACAAAATCTTCTACCTTATCTTAAAAAAATTTTGAAAAAACTTGAAAATGCAATCTAAACTCGTAGAACAAATAAAAAAAGACTTCAGAAAATTTAATAATAAAGTTCTTGCTATTCTTGTCTACGGTTCGTATACAAGTGGCAAATCGACACAAAGAAGTGATATTGACATCTGCGTTGTAGCAGGCAACACAAAAACAGCAAAAGAAATGTATCGAGAAACTCTCTCCATTCAAGCAAAAAATCCAAAATACGATATTCATATCTTTGAACTTCTTCCTCTTTATCTTAAGCATGAAATTATAACAAATTACAAAATAATCTTTGCACAAAATCCTTCAGAACTTTCCTACTATTTCTATCTCTACAGAAAGCTTTGGAAAGATCAGGCCATCAATAGATTAAAGGCGTAATCTCAAGATACGCAATCTTGCGATATTTAACTATTCTTTATCTTCCAAATTTCCAATTTTTCCATAAAAAATTTCTTTTCACTGATAATTCTTTCTTGCTCCATCTGACAATATTAAAAGATATAGATTTTAAATGTTTTGTTAAGAAAAAAAATAAAAAAAGAAAAAGAAAGAAAAAAATAAAATTATTTAGATGCAAGCACCATTGCTGCAAGTAGTAGTAGCATTTGTTCCACAAGTATTGCTATTGCCCACAGCGCTCGTACCGCTGCAATAATATTCGAACACAGCAGTACTATTTACACAATTATCTGTATTGCTATAAGGATTATTATTTAGATAACCGCTTACAGTTCCTTGTACTTTAATAGCATATCCTCCATCAGAATCGCTACATGAGTCAGGGTTACCGCATACATTATTTTCATCAGTAAGACCATTGCAATCGTTATCTACACCATCGCAAACTTCTGTAGTTGGACTTCCTGGCGTGCATGAAACTTGGTCATTCACACAAGTAGATGTTCTTTGACAAGCTCCAACTCCGCAAGTTGTAGATCCTGCAACACAACTTGCTTCTGTATTATCAGAACTGCTTGAGCATCCTGTATCTCCTTTAATAGAACCATCCCTACATGGTCTTCCAGTAGTGCCATAATCACAGCGCCCATCCCTATCATTATCAACTCTATCATTGCATTGGGTAGTAGGTCCTAATAATGGGGAATTTTTCGCCATAGTAATACCAATAAGAACTATTATAGCAACAATTACTACAATTATAATCGCAGTTTTATTAGTTATCTTAGCATTCTCATTCATCCTCTTTTTACCTCCTTTCACTTCAATAATATCTTATATTATAGACAAAATTTTGATATATATATATATATATCGGTTATAAAAATTAAAAACTCTGATAATCATTATCTATATTTCCCATTTTGCCCTTGATTTTTATTGCCTTCTCGTGAGAAACAGCCCAAGTCTTTGCAGTACCGACAAGCCGAATTTCATTTTAATAATACCCTGATTTTGTTTATTAGTTTTTTGCATTTTTCTATTGATGCTTCGGCTGTTTCAAAATCCATTCTGTTGCCGTAATAAGTCAGAGCGTTTCTTTTGTATCTTAAATCATCAAATATTCTGAATAAGTCATCTTTTTTTAAGACGTCTCTTAAGTAATATCCGAGGCAAAGATGATTCAGTATGTTATATCCTTTTTTGATTACTAAAGCTTGCAATAATTCCAACATTGATGTGTAATAATCCTCAAAAACAAAATTGCAATTTTTCTCATTTATTTCATTTATTAGGCTTATTCTTTCCTTTGAAGTTTTTATTAATGAATTTGCTCTTTCTATGTCTTGAGATATTTTTTTTACTGAATTAGTTTCAACACAATCATTCCACGACGCTTCTTTCATTTGAGAACCTCTATATAATTGTTTAAGGTGATGCCGTTTATAATATTGTTTGCCAAATGTTTATTTTTAATTTCTGTTATTGACTTGTGCCTGAAAACCTGTATTTTTCTTTGAAGTTCTCTTTCAAACTCATCTAGAGGAATTTCCTTTTTTGAAGGAGTTTCAACATAAATGTCAATATCGCTTGTTTCTATGTCTTCACCTTTAGCATAAGAGCCAAACAAAACAATAACAGGGTTGCTTAGTTCTTGCCTTAAATAATTAATCAAGCCCGATTTGTAGATTTGTCTTATATTGAAAAGCCTTTTTTCAAGCAAAAACTTTTCATTTGCTCTGTCCGCTGTATAAAAAATAATGTTTCCTGTTTTTATTGTCGTTAAAACCCCTTCTTTTACAAGTTCTTTGCAATATCTGATAACAGAAGGTAGAGGAAGCTTAAGAGTTTTCTCAATCTGCCTTACCCTAAGCTTAGAAGTCGGATTAATAAAAAAGTGCTTCTTGATTAATTCTTTGATATTTTTTCTTATCATATGATAACCATTAGTATCAATTGATATTTAAAGTTATCTGTTGTTATCCTTCAACACATAGTCGGTTGTAAAGGTCCCGGAATGTAAGAATTTTTTAATTTCCCAAACATCTAATTTCTCCATAAAAAATCTTTCTCTGGCGATAATCTTTCTTTGCATTTTCTTAGTCCTAATTAAATTTAATATTTTTCTCTTAGGGGTTAATGAAGAAATAACAATCAATACAATTCCGTTCTTAGTTAAATGTCTTTTAACAGCTCCTAAAAATCTAACAATAATTTCATCCCCTCTCTTTCCGCCTGTTGTAGCTAATCTGCTTTCCTTATCTTCTCTATAATCTCTCGGCAGATAAGGCGGATTAAAAACAATCAAGTCAAATTTTCCCTTAATATTGGAAAATAAATCAGATTGAATAGCATTAAATTCTTTTCTCTTTAGAAACTTGATAGCATCAGAATCTATATCATTACACAAAACGCTTTTAGCCCCTGATTCTAAAGCAGTCTTCGCCAAAATACCAGAGCCAGAGCCAATGTCTAAAACGCTCTTTCCCTTGGCATATTTTTTAACCTCATTCTCCAAAAGAAAAGAATCAGAGTCTGGCTTGTATATCATCATAGCTTAGTGCAGATAATTGATAACCCTTACCAAAATAATATTCAATGTTTACTTTTCCACCCCCACTAATAGATTTCTTGCTAATTCTCAATTTCAAGTCTCGATTCAATATAATTGACTTATCCTTGTAGGATATTTTGGTCCCTCTTAAGCCATTAACACCACAAATCTCCAAAGAAGCTTCTCTATACTTATGTGATCCTTTTATTTCCCTAACAATAACGTCAATAGTCTTCCTTCCTTTGATAATTTGCATACCCTGATTCAGCCTATGTCCCCACCGTATGCGATTATAGTCCATCTTAAGCCTGCCCAAGAATCTTGTCTAAAAATTCCTGTCCATAAAAAATCATAAATATCAAGCCCCCAATAAGCAAAAGCAGAATAATGATTAATATAATAATCAAGGCAGTTCTTTTTCCATGCCCTCTTCTCACTTCTGGCATCGGCCTGATATCATTTAATCTTTTATAACTGGCCTGCATTTGGGGCAGCTGCTGCGGTATTTGTTGAGATGGTATCTGTGCGCTGGGCGGGGGCGGCAATTGCGTCCTGGGCGCAGGCAATTGTAGTCTTTCAGCTTCAGGATTAGAAATTGACATGCTCCCTTGAGACAAGCTCTCTGCAGCCTCCCTGACTTCTGCAGGATTATAGCCCGCATTAATAAAACTCTGCACAGCTTTCTCCAAGCTCTCTCCTCTTTCAAGAGCATTTTTCAATCCAGCTATAATGTCTTCCCTCATTTTAGTAAATAATATTTTATCATCTTTGGCGGGAGGGTGAATCGAACACCCCTGTCTGACTTGATGAGGGTCAGCCCATTCCCAGATTGGTATCCCGCCATCAAAAGGTTTAAATATAGGCCATTCTTTTATATATTACTTGATGAGGGCAGTTCATTCCTTATTGGTATTTCCATTTTGAAATCTCCTTTTACTTATTAATATCTCAATATTTCCCTCTTTTATAAATTTATACACTGCCCATTTTGAGCCAAGTGAACAGTCTTGCCTAGTTTATATCCCATCTCTTCTGCCAATCTAGCCCCGGCACTTCTCTTCTTCAAATCTCCGTGAGACGGAATTACATGCTGCGGATTTGTTAACTTAATCAAGTCCCTTAAGTCCTCGCGCCCTCCATGACCCGAGTTATGAAGCATTATTCCGCCAAATCCCCCTATAAAGTTTTCAGCTCCAGGCACATTAAAGTCATAAACAGGCCCTTCGTATTCTGCTATCTCAATCTTTTTTATAGGGTCAAATAATAAATCACTATTTAATAATTTATTTGTAAATCCATTAATATTTGTTGACTGCTTAGTCAAAAGAGCTCTGCTTATATGCTGTTTCTTTTTCTTAGAATTTACATTATAATTCTTAATATACCAGAGATATGTATTTTTCTTTGGTTCTATCTCACTAAAGTTTAATTTGCCAGTAGGCAATGCCTCTGGCGGAAGTTGCTGAGAAAATTTAGTATTCAATATTTTGTTTTCTATTTGGCTCTTAAATTTACTAGATAAAAAATCTTTAAGTATTTTTAAATATTCTATTCCTTGTATTCTTATAACATAAGAATATGTTGCTTCAGTTAACTTTTTATTTCCTGCTATTAATTTCTGCCTATCTATTTCTATATGGTCAAATTTTGCGCATATTCCGACATGAGAAAATAAATATAAGAGATCAGAAGCTAATTTTTTAGAAGCCGTTTTGGCCCTTATCCTAAAATGATCTGTTCCTTTATCAATACTCCCATCACCATTTAAATAAGCGCCAAGAAAATTTAGTTTAAATTCATCAGATGCAGAGAAAACAAATTTCGGTATTTTTTTTGTTCTGGCATTATTCCCAAACCATATTTTAAATAGGCTCTTTAAAGTTCTGGCTCCGAAATGAATTTCACAGGCGTTTCTTCTGTAATTAATTCTAATTTTTGAGGGAAAAGATTTTCCTATTGAATTTTTTATATCTTCTAAAATCTGCTTTTCATGGCGTCCAATAACAAGAGATATATATCTAGGAGCAGAACCCTCTGCAAGATAATATCCCAACAATCGTGCAAATTCATTAGTTAGTTTAATTTTAGAATTGCATATCTGTATAGAATCAAAGAAAAGCATATCGTCTTTTATATGGTAGCGCTTATTCTCTAATTTAATATAATCATCTATATTTATTTCATCTATTTCCTTATGCCAAGAAAACTTTTTCGGTATAGCCAGATAATCGCCTTCTTTTAGATAATCTCCCTTTTCAGCTATAACTCTGCCCTTTTCTAATTTGAATAAGCTATGCCCGGATGTAATAGAAACACTTCTTCCAGATTTCGTTTCTATATTAAATATTTTGCCTTTATAGTCATGCTTGATTAAATTTGCATTATACCATTTTATTTTTAAATCATTGGGGTCAAAGGCAGGGACTTTCATTTTCTCTATTTCATTCTCCTTTATATCTCCAATTTCTTTTATTTTCATTCCATTATCATCATTAATCACGACCTCTGTATTTGGCAAAACAGAAACATGCACGTTATCAAAAATCCTGACTTTAAATTTTCTCAGTCTTTTCTCTAATTGCCCCCTGTTTAATTCATTAATAGGAGTAGGAATTGTCTTAGAAGAAAATATTATGTGGTCTTCGTCTGAAAGCTTCAAGGGTAGTTGCCCGCGGGAAATTCTGTCAAGAATAGAGCCAGGCTCTCCCTGATGTCCTGTACATACAACAAGATATTTTCTTTTATTAGCATTTATTCTTTTCAATGCCTTTTCCAGCTGTCTTCTAAATGTGAACAATCTAATATCCTTCATAAACGGACACTTTCCGACATTATTGGCAGCAGTTACATATTTGTTCAGGCTTCTTCCAAGAAAAATTACTTCTCTTCCAAGCCTCTTTCCAAATTCAGTTATAGATTTCAGGCGGGCAATATGCGATGAAAATGTCGTCACAATCATCCCAGAATTCCTGTTGTCAGTTGTGAAAAAAACATCTTCCAGCAAACCTCGAGCGATCTTTTCAGAAGGCGTTTTTCTGTCATCAGGCGCATACAAGCAGTCCACAATCAATGCCTTGACACCCTGCTTGGCTAATTCCCTCAATCTTTGATAATTAGGCCTGTCGCCTAATACAGGAGAATTATCCAGCTTGTAGTCATTTGCATATAAAACAACTCCTTCAGGAGTATGCACCGCTATAATTGTGCTCTGAATTGTAGAATGCGTCATATTGATAAACTCAACTTTATATCTTCTATTTCTTCCTTTGACAGTATAAAAAGAATTTGGGTTTATGGAAACAATTTTATTTGTCAATTTTGAATTATTGTCCGCAGTCAAAATTCTCAAAACCTCCATAGTAAAGGGCGTTCCAACAATGTCTGCTTTATATCTGTAAGCATTATACTGCAATGCCCCAACATGATCCAAATGAGCGTGCGAAATCAGCAAGGCCCTCACTTTATCTCTCAATCCTTTTTTTTCCAAGTATAAATCATCTGGCAATGCTCCTAAATTTCTCATTCCTTTTTCAGTCGGAATTTTCTCGCGCTCTGCAACTCCGACAACAGCCGGCAGAAATAGCCCAGAATCAAACACAAGAACATCCTCGCCTGTTTCCAAGGCAGTCATATTTTTTCCCACCTCGCTGTAACCGCCTATACAATGTATTTTCATTCTACTTCAAGGAAAATTACCTTTAAATAGGTTTTTAACAAAATGTCAAAAACTATAAATACATTCTTTTCAATACAATATAATGGCATTATTCAATAAAATTGAGCATCATGAGCACAAAAAACATAGAAATATTCTTTATACTCTTGTAGTTCTCCTCTTGGTATTCCAATTGACATCTTTCGTATTTACAAGCATCCAGTTCTCAAAATTAAACACAAAAGTGGACTCAGAGACAAAAAGAGTTGAAAAAGATATTACAAAGCATTTTACAGATATTATTGACGAGCAAGACTCAACATACCAAAGGAATTTTAATGAAATAACAATAGCAATAGCGCAGCAGGCAGAGCAGCAGAAGACTTTTGAAGAGAAAATTGAAATTTTAAAATCCCCTGCTGAAGATTTCTCTGCAGTTGTTGAAGAAGCTGTTAAGGGAGTTGTTGCAGTACTGACAGAAAGCTCAATCGGCTCAGGATTTATTATAAATCCAGACGGCTATATTGTAACTAATTATCATGTAATAGAGCGCGGCAATCTTGTCAAGGTTCTAACATACGATAAAAAAATTATTCCTGCAGAGCTTATAGGCACAGACAAGCTTAGAGATTTAGCATTGCTGAAAATAGAAGGCGAATATAATTATTTGAAACTTGGAGATTCAGATAAATTGCAAGTGGGAAGAAAAGTTATAGCCATAGGAAATCCTCATGGCTTGTCATTCACAGTAACAGAAGGCATCATTTCAGCGCTTGACAGAGAGGGTCCAAATGGCATAGAAGAATATATTCAAACAGACGTCTCTTTAAATCCAGGCAATTCCGGCGGACCTTTAGTTGACACAAAAGGCGAGGTAATAGGAATAAATAATTTCAAAATAGGCGGTGCAGAAAGCCTCGGTTTTGCTTTAGAAAGCAATTCTATCAGGAAATCAGTAAACGCAATGTCAAGTCAGAATATTCTGGAATAAAATGAAATTAAAACTCAAGCCATCTGCAAAAATAAACAGGCGTTATTTGCTGATTAAAGCAAGCTCAAAAAAAGAAATTGAGCAGGCAATCCTAGATTACATAGGCATATTGGGCTGGGCAAAAGCATCACCGCTATTTCTAAATGCAAAAAAAAATGATAAAACAATATTGTCAATAGACAGGAAAGAAATCAATAATGTAAGAGCTGCATTTGAAATTTCAAATGCAAACATAAAAGTCCTAAGAGTTTCTGGAACTCTGAAGGGACTTGACAAGTCTAAGAGCTAAATTCTCTTACCACATAACTTTCAATAGGAGTAGTTAAAAAATGATCAATTAAATAGCATTCATTCTCCAGAACTCCAACAATAATCGGATCTTTAGCTATATATTTAACGTTCCATTCTTCAGGTTTTGTCTCTGCAATAAGATAAAGTCCTTTTTCGAAGATTCCCTTTCCTCTTTTAATTCTCTCTTTTGTTGAATCAGGTATTAAACCATGAAAACTACTTTCAAGTTTAAGATTTTCAGGATAAGGATAATTTTTAGCAACTTTTCTTGGTATTCCAGAATACTTGTCAATATGTTCTGGAGTGAATCCAAGCCCCTTCACTAATTGCTCTCCAAAAATTCTTGGAATGTTATAAGCTCCCAAAATTATTCGCATATCTTGTCCAAAAAAATTAGTGGAGCTACTACCTCTATCAAAAATAATTGAAAATGAATTAAATCCTTCATCTGACGAGCTATAAACACTAAATCTTGGCACATTTATCTCTCCTTGTTTAATTTTTAATCTATTATGCATGCTCAAAAAAGAAGGATCAAGAGATTTATACCCTACTTCCATAATATCATATCTCCTTCTTTCATTTAAGAGAAGCTCCAAAGGAAGCCTTTCTACATTCAAAGCATTACTCCCTTTGTTTCCGCCCAAACTATCAATTAATTTGTCTATTTGTTCTCTTCTTTCTTCTGTTAAACCTGAAGGCGATGATAAATAATTCTCTAATGAGATGCCTCCAAATAACATTTGCGTTGACATATTCTTTAGCATGCGAATTACAATTTAAATCTTTCTTACCACTATAAAAGATAACAACGATAGTCAGCGAAACCTTTAACTATCTCTTTTAATTAATTTAATTATGCAAAAGAGTATGAGCAAAAGAGGCCAGTTTAGCATCTCATTCAGCATGATTTTTTCTATAATAATTATAATAGCCATTGTTGGAGTTGCATTTTATGTAATCTCTGGCTTCTTATCAACATCTAAATGCGCAGAAGTAGGGCTTTTTTATGATGACTTAAAAAATTATATAGAAAAAGCATGGCAGTCAACAATCCATCAGGACACATTCTCTAGCGCTTTGCCGTCTGGAATAGAATCAGTATGCTTCGGCAATATCGCCCAAGCCTCTCAAGAATATAATGAAATTAAAAAAGCCTTCATAAATAGTAATGGAAATGTTTTCCTCTATCCTCCTCAAAAAGCATGCGATTCATCGTTATCAGCAATAAAATTAGAGCATGTCCAGATAAATAATTTCTTCTGCAAAAACGTTGAAAATAATAAGATAGAGATAAAAACATCCAAAGATAAATTTGACGCACTTGTGACAATAAAAGAATGATAAGGAGAATAATATTCATCTGCAAACATAATGTTTTTAGGAGCAGAATTGCTGAAACTTTATTTAATCGCCTGAATAAAAATCTGCAATTTAAAGCAAAGAGCGCAGGCATAATAATAGGGCAACACCCTGATAAAAATCAGGCAGATGTTATAAAAAAAAGAGGTATAGAAATAAAAGGAAATCCCGCCGGGCTTAGTATAAAATTATTAGATCAGCAGGATATTGTTATCTTAGTAGCTAATGACGTTCCTCCATCTATATTTCCTAAAAAATACACTAAAAAATTAATCGTGTGGAAAATTCCAGATGTAACAAATGGTGATAAGAGGGAAATAGATAGAGTAATAAGGCTTATTGAAAAAGGAGTTAAAGATTTAATAAAAAACTTAAAATGATGAACAAAAAAGCATTTGAATTCAGCTTTCCCTGGCTATTCGCAATAATAGTGGGCGCAGTCATAATATTTCTCGCCATATATGCCTCAACTAAATTGATAAAAACCCAAAGAACAATTCAGGACACAGAATTAGGAAAAGAATTAGGCATAATATTAAATCCAATAGAAACAAGCTTTGAAACAGGAAAAGCGCAAAAGATTTCTTTTCCTTTTCAAACAAGAATATTCAATGAATGTAAAACGCTCTCAACATTCGGCTCGCAAAAAATATCAACAGCAACAAAATCAGGAATAGGCGAAGAATGGCAAGCTCCAGGAGAGCAATCAACATTTTACAATAAATACCTATTCTCAGAGAATGTTATAGAAGGAAAAGACCATACAATATTCTCAAAGCCGTTTGAAATGCCGTTTAAAATAGCCAATTTAATATATATCTGGCCTGAAACAGATAAATATTGTTTCATTAATCCTCCTGGCGCGATGGAGGATGAGATTAATGATTTAAAATTAAAAGGTTTTAGCATAGCTTCAAAACAATCAGAATGTCCAATAGAAACAAAAAGAGTCTGTTTCACAAGCACAGGCTGCGATATAGACATAACCTTAGATGTAAGCGGCAAGATTAGAGGAACAGCAAAGAAAAAAAATTCAGATAGGGTCTATTTTGAATCCCAGGCGCTGCTTTATGGCGCAATCTTCGCAGATTCAAAAACATACGAATGCCAAGTTACAAGGCTTATGAAAAGAACATCTGAACTATCATGGCTTTATTATTCAAAAACCTCGTTTCTCTCGTCAAAAGGATGCTCGTCAAATCTGGAAGCTGATTTGCTCTCTTTCGCAAATCAAACATTTTCAATAAATTCCTCTTCACAGCTTAGAAATATAGCATTTGATTCAGAAAACATAGGAAGAAAAAACAATGAGCTTAATTGCCAGCTCTTCTAAGAGAGCACAGCTTAAAATACAGCAGATGGCATTCGTCTTAGTGGCAATAATAATTTTCTTTGCAATAGTTGCTCTATTATATTTTTCAATCAGCCTAAGTAATCTTAGGAAAAGTGCGTCATCTCTTCAAGAGCAGGAAGCAAGCGAATTAGTAAGAAAATTAGCATCAACGCCGGAATTCTCGTTCACAGCAACTGACTGCTCTAATTGCATAGATTTAGACAAAGTATTATTGCTAAAATCCAGGCAATCATACAAGGAGTTCTGGAATTTAGATTTCCTGAAAATTGAAAAGCTCTATCCTCAAACTGAAAAATTAGAGTGCGAAAAATTAAACTATCCTGATTGCAATACAATTACTATAATTGACAAGGAACAATTCGGTTCGCCAAAAAGAGCCTTTGTCTCTTTATGCAGATGGGAACAAATTAAAGGAGGCTATACAAAATGCGAATTAGGAATAATTTACGCGTCAGGGAAGAGTCTTAAATAAAATGAAAAACAAAAAAGCGCAGGAAGAAATAGCAGGGTTTATCCTTATCGTAGCTATTGTTATAATTATATCAGTAATATTCCTCGCTATTTTAATACGCAAACCCCAAGAGAACCTAACTCAAAGCATAGATATATATCAATTTCTAGAAAGCACCCTGCAATATACAACAGAATGCGCATTAAGTTACGAGCCAGCCTATTCTAATTTAGGCGAACTAATCCAAGAATGTCGTGAAGGTCTTTCTCAATGCACATCAGGAGAATCCCCCTGCGAACTGGCTAAAAAAACATTAAACGAAATTATAGAAGAGAGTTTTCTAATAGATGAAAAAGCAAGTATAAAAGGCTATGAATTCAAGTCAATTTACACAGATAAAGACATAGAAGAAGAGATAATCTCGCTTTCAAAAGGCAATTGTTCAGCAAGTGTAAGAGGCTCTGAGCTTCTTTTGCCTGCTCTACCAGGAATAATCTCTAACACACTCAAATTATGCTATTGAAATGCATTTAATCCTTTCCTTTCTCTTTACCATGTGTTTCTTCCTTAATTTTTTTATATTTTCTTCTAATCTTTCTCCCTCTTCCTTTGACAAGACACCAAAAAAATCCCTTAATTTAACCTTCTTAGTAATTGTAGTCATAGATATGAATATCAACATACATCTTTATATTTTTCGTTTTTTAACCGCATAATCACCTAAATCTTTAAATCTTATAGTTGCGAAGCAACCCTTACTTTGCTAAAAGACCTCAAAATTCAGAGAATTTTAATGGCCATCAAGAGCTTCGCTCTTGAGGTTTTTCAAATCTTTAAATTAATATTCAATGAGTCAATAACAATAATCGGCTTAAGTCTCTCTCTCTTCCCTGTTCTCTCTGAAATTAAGTCAATAAACCCAAATCTTTCTAATAATTTAATGTCATTATTCACAGATTTTAAGTCTCTTTTCAAAATTTTGGCAAGCTTGTAAATAGAATCAGGTTTTTTTGCCTTAACTACATGCAATAATCTTGCTTTTTGATTTGAAAGCAATTTTCTCAAAGCAGAGATGCCTTCAAAATCATAATCAACCCTTTCCCCATAGAATTTCTTAAAAAATGAGCTAAAAGTGCCTTCATTGCCGACGATACTTATATCCCTTGTTTTTGTTTTAAATGCCATTGAAATATATGCGGTTAAAAATAACCAATATAATAAAATACCCTATATTTATATATCTTTCTAATAAAAATATCAGCGAATATATATGGTTATAAATACCATATATAACAAAAACAGCAAAAAAATACCTAAAAATCAACAAAAATGCATATCTGTCGTTTATTAAAGTAACAGCACAAGCTTTATATATAAATCAAAGCCAACAAACACAATTTCTCTAGTCAAGCCCAAAATAACAGAAAGCTTTTTAAATGAATTTCAATTATTTCCTTTACTTCATTAACAACTGGCGGACTGTATTATAAAGCAGTCTCCTTCAAGAGGGGCTTAATAGCTGCCAAGAAGATAAAGTTGAAAGGAGGTTATGAAAAATGAAATTTTTATTCAAAAAAATAGGTTCTGTTCTCGCAAGTACAGCGATGCTTAGTTCAACAATTGCATTAGCTGCAGCTGCAAGCTTCCCAGCACCATTCGTAGCAAATGGAGGTGCTGATGTGGCAATCGTCCATGGAGGCGCAAATGCAGCATACACCGACCTTGTCGCAGTCACAGATATTTCTAGTACATTGTCAACAGAGTTGGCAAAACAGACTGCAACTGGCGGAGGAGGCATTTCAACCAGCATAACAGGAGAAGTCAGTCCATTGTTTTCAAGTGGAACAAAGCTTTACATTAACGACTCAATTAATGCAGTAAGAACTGTTGTAACAGATAGTAATACAGAGGGCTTGCCTAATGTATTAAAAGATGGCAGTTTTTCAGGAAATGTTGATGCAAGCTATACGCAAACAATTGATGTGGGCTTTAATCCACAGATAATTTATGCAGGCAAACAGCCAACAAGCGACCTAGATCCGCAGTTTTTAGTATCTACAAGTACAACTGCAGCCAATTATATCTATAACGCATCTGTAACATTCACTAAGGCAGTAAACTTATCACACGCAGATTCTGAAGGGCAAGACATAACTATGTTTGGACAGAAGTTTACAATTGCATCTGCTACATCCGAAACAGAATTAGTCTTGTTAAAGACCGCAGAGAAGGTTGCTTTAAGTAGCGACGACCCTTCTGCAGAAGTCACAATAGGAAGTAATACTTACACTATTGAATTAGTTTCTGCATCAGATACAGCCGCAACTGTAAAAGTTACAGATAGCTCTGGAAAATCTGAAACAAAGGAAGTTAGTGAAAATGCCTCTAAGAAAATCAGTGGGGTTACAGTTGCAATTACAAATGCTGATGAAACAAATTTAAAATTATCAGCTTCAGTAATAGCAGGCGCAGAGAAAATTAAGCTCTCAACAACGCAAGGTTCTTCAGTCACTCAAGGTGAAGAAGATAATGTTGTTGACGGAACCTCAACAACTATTACTGGCGGAACAACTGGCGCTACAAAGATAGTTGTCAGCATACGCGCTCCTAACAGCGATAAAGACGGAATTATTCCAGGCTCTGCATTTGTAGACCCTGTATTTGGCACATTTAAATTAGACTTTACTGGCTTAAGTATCAAAGATGATGATGCAGCAGCAAGAGAAGATATTAAAGTCGGCTATAATGGAGATGATAAGATGGAAGTTACTCTCGCTAACAAGGATGGGGTATCTAAAACGATTCAGTATGCAAAGAACTGGACAACACCAGGTCAAATTGAATTGCAAAGAGATAGCGATGGGCACAACATCACTGTTCTTGAAAAGCAAAATCTTTTCAAAGATGATTATGTTGTTGTTGGCAACGAAGAAAGTGGCAGATTAGTAAGAGTCAGCCAAGTATCTAATTCAACAACAGCCGGAACAAGCGGAGATAAAATCCAGTTTGTTGATGTCTTTTCAGGCGATACTATTGAAGCAACTATCACTTCTGACGGTGTAGGCACTGTTAGTTTTGGAGGAAAAGTCTATGATGTTAAATATAATGGAACTTCATCTGATTCACCTAATTGGGTGACATTGAATTATCCAGATAGTACGGGAACAGGTCCCGCCATAGCTTACCCAACTATACAAACAAAAGGAGGGGCAAAGCTTGCATTTTATGAGCCATTACTTAACATCTCATTAAATGATTGGGATGGTGATGTTGGTACTAATGCACTAACTACTATTAAAATTCCAGATGGAGATGGATATACCGATATAACATTTACTACTCCAACAGCAAATTTTGATGGTAATGCAGCAAATATAGCAGTTAACATTACTTTTGGTACTACAACAACACAATTGAACCTGTCTACTCTAGGAGCGAATGCTAATAGAAATTCTGTTTCAGGAGCTATAGGAACACTTACCTTTAACATTACAGGTGCTGGAGATACTAATAGAAACGCAACAAACCTATACTTGAAGAATCCAGACGCAGCAGGCAATATCCTTATACCAGCTATTATCGTATTTGAAGAAAAAGATGACAATAGTCTTTATCAGGCTCTTGTTGTTACAACAGAAAGCGGTGGAGATAGCAATGACGGAATAGGTGTTAACGATGTTATTAGAACCTGGCAAGCTGACGGAACATGGGATGCCATTGCTCTTGCAAGCAATAGCAAGATAGAGAAAGAGGCAGATTTGTTCGGTACAATTGCAACTGTTGACAAGGGAGATTCTGACCAATACAAAGCAACAATAAGCTATCCTAGTGAACAGGTTTATGCATTGGCTTACTTTGCAGAAGTAGCCGCAGCAATCACAACAAGCGGAGGAGGTGGCGCAGGAAGCGCAACAGCTCTCGGCTCTGTTGCAGTAACTGACGCAGAAGTTGGTTCTGTTTCAGGCAAGAACTTAGTTGTTGTCGGAGGAAGCTGTGTTAACACAGTAGCTGCTCAATTGCTCGGCTTTAGCGGAAAAACATGTGGTGCAGACTTTACAGCAAAGACAGGTGTCGGCGCTGGACAATTCCTTATCGAGACATTCTCTCGAACAGGAGGAAAGGTTGCAACATTAGTTGCAGGCTATAACGCAGGCGACACAACAAACGCTGCTAAATATTTGACAACACAGCTTGGAAAAGTTG
>CAZNQS010000003.1:0-47976 GCA_964575515.1 Candidatus Woesearchaeota archaeon
TTAAGCTTTTCTTTTCTCTTATTAAGACTATTTGTTCTCCAATCCATTCCTTAGGAACAAACACATGTGCCCCATTTCCAAATAATTTTGCCACTCTAATAAGATGTTCTTCATTTTTCATGTATATACTTAGTATATACTATTTATAAATCTTCCTGTATCTTATTTTATTTTGACTAATCTAACTCCTTTTAATGTTATAATGCAGCGCAGGCGAATAATTTATATAATATAAATTGTAAGAATCTATGATTTAAGATGAAAGTTATTATTTACACAACTGAATCATGTCCATGGTGCAAAAAAACGAAAGAATTTTTCAAAGAGCATGACATAAAATATAAAGAGGTTGATGTTGGAAGTGATTCCAAGGCTGCGGCTGAAATGGTCAAGATGTCAGGGCAAATGGGCGTGCCTGTTATTGAGATTGATGGTAAAATCGTTGTGGGATTTGATGAGCCAAAATTGAGAAAGCTACTCAAAATCAAATAGTTGCTATTCCTAAATTATTGCAAATGTGTGAACTACCATAACCTAACATCGTATTGAGGTTATGGCTTCTTGCTTCATAGACAATTGCTCTCCCGAAGAAGAGTCTGACATCGTCTCCACAAACGCAAGTCCCGTGCGTAAAATATTTATTGCGGAGTTTTCATCTCTGTTGGCTTCATAATCGCATTCTGCACATTTGTAAGTTCTATCCCACAAATGCATGGGTTTCATTGCTCCGCAATTGGAACATAATTTAGTTGTATTCTTTGGATTTATTTTTATCACCCGAACACCAGCGTTTTCAGCTTTGTATTCAAGCATCTGGATAAATTTATTCCAAGAACTATCAGCGATATTTTTAGCGTTAAAGTATTTTTGCATCATCATTCCTTTTATGTTCAAATCTTCTAAAAAAATTATCTTAGATTTTTTAATCAAATCAGTAGAAGTTTTATGCAAGAAATCGTTTCGTTGGTTATTTAATTTCTCATAAATTTTATTTAATCTCTTTCTTGCTTTATTCCTGTTTTTACTATCTTTCTTTTTCTTCGATAGATCTTTATGTGTTTTTCTTAATTTAGGTAACATCCTCTCATAAATTTTAGGATGCTTAACTTTCTTGCCTTCAGAATCAACAAGATAATGATTTATTCCTAAATCAATTCCTAAAATCTTATTTCCGTGTTCTAATTTTCTAATCTCATCAGAAATTATAAAAGCAAACCATTTGTTATTTTCTTTTTTAATTGTAATTTGTTTGATATTTCCTTCAACTTTTCTGTGCATTTTTATTTTTATATCTCCAACTTTGCTTAATTTCAATCTTCCATTTTTCTTATAAGTATGTTCTAAAGAAAATCCTGATTGGTTATAAGAAATAGTTTTGAACCAATTTTTACCTTTGAATCTCAATTGTCCGATTTTTTTACCTTTTTTCTTCAAGGCAGATAAAGCCGAAAGATTAGAAAACAATCTATAACATTCATATTGCAGTTTTAGAATAAACTTGTTTCAGATTGGGATTTACAATCTTCAAATCTAAAATATGTTGCTGAATCATATTTCTATCTATAACTGCCTGTTCTCTTAATTCGGCAAGAAGATTGTTGTATGTTTGTCTACACATTTCAAGAGCAAAGTCTAACTTTTCTTCCTGCTCTTTGTTTGGATACATTCTGAATTTGTGAGTTGTTGTCATTTTACTTTTTTTATATCTATTTCTACATAATCTCCCTTTTTCAATTTTATTTTTTCTAATATTGATTTATCAATTATAATTCCTAAACTTTGTGCTATTTTCACTATCTTTTTAGTTATTTTCATATTATAATTATAATATTGTTATTTATATACTTTTCCCTCTATTCTCCAATTCATCCATACCCTAATCTTATTCTGATATGGACTTCTTGGAAATGAGGTTAAAGAGATTGAGGAAATATTCTCTATGATTGAAAAATTATTAGCGAACAATTTATATAGAGATTTTTATTAAGAGATTTATGAAAAAGGAAAAGGGTGGAAATAAAAAAAAGAATAAAATTTATGATTTTATTATTCTTGGGGCAGGTGTTACAGGATTGGCTGCTGCTATGTATGGAGCGAGATTAGGATTAAAGAGCTTATGCCTTGGAGCATCACATGGAACTGAATTGCCTCTCGGAGGAGTTATTACAACAACAAATGTTGTTGAAAATTATCCAGGATTTATTAGATTAACTGGAACAGAATTATCAGACAAGATTAAAGAACACGCACTTTCTTATGAGCTTGTAAAAATAAAAGAAGAGAGGGTAGAGAATGTTGAAAAGAAAAAGGATTATTTTGCTGTAAAGACTGATAAAAATATTTATGAAGGAAAAACAATTTTATTTGCAACCGGCACAAAATGGAGAAAATTAGAAGTGCCTGGGAGCAAGGAATTTGAGAATAAAGGTGTGGCTTACTGTGCCTTATGCGACGGAGTATTGTACAAGAATAAAATTGTAGCTGTTATTGGAGGAGCAGATTCTTCTGCTAAAGAGGCGTTAGTATTAGCAGAGCATGCTAAAAAAGTATACATTATTTATAGAGGAGAGCAAATTCGCCCAGAGCCTATTAATATGGAAAGAGTCAAGGCCAATAAGAAAATAGAGGTTATTACTAAGACAAATGTTGTTGAGATTAAAGGAAAGCAATTTGTTGAAAGTGTTATTTTAGACAAAGATTATAAGGGAAGCAAAGAATTGAAATTAGATGGGGTTTTTGTTGCAATTGGGCATATTGCCTTGTCTGATTTAGCTAAGAAGTTGGGAGTTAAGTTGGATGAAAAAGGGGAGATTGTAATTGACCATAAAACATCTGAAACAAGCATGAAAGGAGTTTATGCCGCCGGAGATGTTGCTGACAAGCCTTTCAAGCAGGCAATTACAGGAGTTGCAGAAGGATGCACTGCGGCATATTCTGCGTTTGAGTATATAACTAAGAATAATGTGAAGCCGAGTTGACTTCGAAAGAGATAATATTTATAAGGGGGGGGCTTTATCAGATTATGAAAAAAAGAGTTGCTTTAGCATTTATTTTCGCAATTTTGGTAATCTCATTTGTATCTGCGCAGAAATTTGAGCTGAATAATGATAATCCAAAAACTGAAGTTAATATAAATGAGATTGCATATACAATAGAATTAGTATCTGCAACAGATAATGTGGCAGTTATCAAAGTTACTGGTAATGGCAAGACTGAACTGAAGGAGATAAACGAAGGAAATTATAAAGAGGTTAATGGCATAAAAATTACAATTTCTAAAGCAGATGAAACGAATTTGAGACTTAGTGTTTCTATAATTGTTGGAGAAGATATAGATATAGAAGAATTTCAAAAATTAACTTTGAGTAGCGAGACTCCTAGAAAGAAAATTGCCTCGGAAAGAGGAAAGTATGATATTGAATTGGTTTCTGCTAGCGATACTTCGGCGGTTATCAAAGTATCTCAAATGGAAGAAATATTTGAATTTAATACTGAAGAAATAGGAGGTTTAAAGATAGAGTTAGATAAATCTGAAGAAACAAATCTTGAACTATTTACAGAAATAAAAATTGAAAAAGAAGAGGCAAAAATAGAGCTGAATACTGACTTTCCAAAGAATGAAATTATTGTTAATGATAAGCAATATATAATAGAATTAGTATCTGCAACAGATACATCTGCCACTATAAAAGTCATAGATAGCACTGGCAAGAGTGATATGAAAGAAATTAATGAGAATACTTCGAAAGAGATAAATGGAATAATAATTATTGTTAAAAATTCTGAAGAGACAAATCTGGAGTTGTCTGTTTCTATAATGATTGAAAAAGTTTCTAAAATAAAAATTCTAACTGATTTAACTAATTTAAAACCTAAAAAGGATATTTCTATGAATGGAGAGATTTATACTATTGAGTTGGTTTCCGCGACAGATAATTTCGCAACTTTTAAGGTTTCTCAAACCAAAGAGATTTCTGAAGGCAATATAAAGATGCTTGAAGGTTTGGAAATTAAGCTCCTTAATGCGGACGAAACGAATTTGAGATTTGATGCCTCTATGACTATTTTGAATCTTGGTAAATTTGAAATAGAAGAATTTCCTAAGCAAGAAATTCCGAAAAAAGAGGAAATAACGCCTACTGAAGACACTGGCCCTATTAAAATTCCGGAAAATAAAGAGGAAGAGGAGATTGTTGTTTGCAACGGATGTTTATTAGAAGATAGTTGCTATCCATTAGGATATAGAAAAGATGGAAAATTCTGTTCTGAAAATAAAGAATTTGTTGCACAGCTAGAAGTTGGAATTGCGTGTGATAATAATTTTGAATGTGGAAGCAATATCTGTATTGCTGGAGAATGTATAAGTCCTGGATTAATACAAAAAATATTAAATTGGTTTAAGAGAGCGTTTGGCTTTGATTGAAAAATTGGGCTATGATTCATTGTTCGTCTTTGTGGTAAATGGCTAAGAAATATAAATTGTCTTTATTTTGGTCGTATGTATAAGATAGTCTAAAAGGAGGAAGATAAACTTCTCTCGTGCCTTTCCTATCGTAACGCATCGGTTTGCCAATATCAGGATCTTCAATTATCTTTTCAATTAATTTCTTTATCCTTAAAATATAACTTTTATCTAATTTTTTAAATTGTTTATGGAATTTTGGAGCATATGTTATTTCTTTTACCATATATTACCAATTTTTTAATTCTTTAAGAAATTCTTCTTTCGACATAGTAATTCCTTTGCCTTCTTCTATTTCTTTATATGCTTCTTCTGTTCTTCTTGCAAATTCTAAGTCTTCGATATATTGATCCATTTTCCGCATAAATCTCTCTAATTTAAGTAATTTTTCATAAAGTTGTTCAAGTGTAATTTGCTTTGTTTCCATATTTTTCAAATGAAAGAAAGGTTAATAAATTTATCTTTAATAGAGAAATTGGATACGCAATTAAGTTTTTAAACAATAACGAGTTCTTATTAAGATGAATGGAAAAGAGAGAGGTAAGAGAGGATTGTCGCCTGTCATTGCAACTGTTTTACTGATATCGCTTGCTTTAGTATTAGTCATGATTATATTTATATGGGCAAGGACATGGATTGGAGAAAAGATTCAAAAGGATTTGGGTGGAGGAGCTGAAGCAATAGAAACTTTTTGTGACGATATTGATTTTAATGCAGAGGCTGAATTATTAAACGGGGGGAGAATTAATGTGAATAATATAGGAAATATCCCTCTTTATGGGGTTGAAGTAAGAAAAAAAGGGGCAGGTGTTATTGAAAATATTGGAATAGGTATATTTGACAATGGCTTGCCAAAGGGAGGAGGAAAAGGCGTATTTGTTGATTTTGGTGGAGATGTTGGAATAGGGGATGAATTAATAGTTGTTCCTGTTATTTTAGGAGAGGGCGAGACATATAAAAAACCCTATACGTGCGCAGAGGATTTTGCTGAAATAGCGAGAGTTGTTGCATGATCGTTAAAAAAAAAGGCATGTCTGATGTTGTTGCAAATATGCTGATTATATTATTGACAATTACATCTGTTGTAATTGTGGCTAATATTGTAATTCCATTTGTTAATCGCTCATTGGAAAGCACAAGCTGTTTTGAATTTAGAGATTATTTTAAATTTGACGAATCTTTTGGGTATAATTGCTTTGACGAGAGCAATGACAGGTATTTGATTAGTATAAAAACTGATTCAAATTCTGAAAAAGTCGAGGGTTTTAGCTTGAGATTTTTGGAAGATGGAGGTTCCAGCAGTACTATAATTATTAAAAATAATACAATTTCCAGTGAAGTGAAAATGCTCGAGGATATTGCTAATGGAAAGATTATAATTCCAGGCGAGAAGTATTCTGCTTTAACCTATAATTATAGTTCTAATTTATTATATGATAGGGTAGAGGTTTATCCTATGATTAGAGAGAGTAAAATCTGTGATTTGTCTGATTCAATAAAATTAATTAAATGCGGTTAAAATGAACAAAAAGATTTAAGAAATCTTTTAGCAAAGTGAGGTTAACCAAAGGTTAAAATGAACAAGAGAGGGCAAGTATGGATTGAGACTGTTATTTATATCCTAATTGGATTGTCCTTGATTGCTTTAGTGCTAACATTTGTAATGCCGAAGGTTAATGAACAAAGAGACAGGCTAATTATTGAGCAGACAATTGCGTCTCTTGGATTTTTAGATGATAAAATAAATGAGGTTATAGATACTGGGAAAGACAACAAAAGGATTGTTGAATTTGGCATGCGAAGAGGCGAGCTGTATTTTGATTCTGGTGAGAATAAAATTGTTTTTGTATTGAGAGAGCTAACAAAGCCATACAGCGAGCCGGGCGTAAAAATACCTGTTGGGAGAATTATTGTAGAAAGCGCGGAGGGAAGAAAAACAAGCATTGTCAATCTGACTGTGCAATATGGAAATACTGCTGATTTAAGCTTTGACAATCAAGAGATTGAAAAGAAGTTTGACCCCTCTGTCACGCCGTATAAATTCTCCATAGAAAACAAAGGAATAGTGAATAATCTGTATAATATTGATATTAGCCAGATTTCTTAATATTTATATATGATTATTAATTTAATTTGATATGGGCAAAGGATTAGCGATAATTGGTTTTTTAGTTTCATTAATATTTGCTGTAACATTTATTTTTAATCTATCTTCACTTGCATGGATAGGCTTGATATCAACGATTATTGGGTTTATTATAAATTTGATTGTTTTAGTAAAAAGATTTGATGGAAAGAAATTTGCCATTTTGGGCATAATCTTTAATGTCTTGTTTGTAGCATTATTCTATATTGTTCCTACATATTTGGGATGAAAGTTTTATATATTGTTTATTATTATTTGATATATGGTGGTAACAATTAATCTCAATCCCCCTATACCCTCTTTGCCGAGAGTAAAGGACAAGAGACAACTGGACATAAGATACAGCCTTATTTCGCCTTTTGCAACTGCGCACATTCATTGGGATGAGAAGATTAATGAGGTTGTGTATGAGTTGGAAGAGCCTTTTTTAGACGATTACGAGGAAGATGTACTTAAACAGGTTGAGACTGCGATGCTTGAGCTTGTAAATGTAAATGTTGCTGTTGACAAGACAATAGAGGCTACTATAGAATACATTGATAAAACTGCCAAATTATTAATTGATGAGCTGAATATTAAAATTGACAACGAATCTTATAGGAAGATATTTTATTATATCTTCAGGGATTTTATAGGATTTAATGAAATTGATCCCCTGCTAAGAGATTATTTTATTGAGGATATTGAATGCAACGGAGCCAATACGCCCGTGTATATTATTCACAGAATGTATAGGAATATGCGCACAAGCATTAAATTCAAAGACATGGACAAGCTTGCGAGTTTTGTCGAGAAGCTTGCGCAGAGGTGCGGGAGATATGTTTCATATGCGCAGCCTTTATTAGACGGATCTTTGCCTGATGGGTCGCGTATTAATGCAACCTTTACAAAAGATGTAACTTCAAGAGGCCCTACTTTCAGCATTCGTAAATTTACAGAAACTCCTTGGACGCCCACCCAATTGATTGCCATGAAAACATTAAGCCCTGAAATGCTAGCGTATTTCTGGATACTTATTGAAAACAAGGCAAACATATTAATCACAGGAGGCACTGCATCTGGAAAGACTACTTTGCTAAATGCGATTGCTTTTTTCATACCTCCTGAAGCGAGAGTCGTAAGTATTGAAGACAGCGTAACTGGAGATTCTAAGATAATTATTAAAGAAAAAGATAAAATTAGAAATATTACAATTAAAGAATTTGTTGAGAATAAGATTAATGCAGAAGTAATGACCCTAGATGAAAAAGGCAAGATTGTTTTTATTAAACCTTTAGATTATATTAAACATATTGTAAATAAAGATATTTATGAAATTACTACATCTACTGGAAGAAAGATAAAGGTTACGCGAGATCATTCTCTTTTCACATTAGGGAAAGATAATTCTTTAAAGGAGATTAAACCAACTGAATTGAAAGAAGAATCTTTTATTGCTGTTCCGAGGTTGCTTCCTATAGATGGAAATAATATTAAAGAAATTAATCTAATTGATCATTTAACTGAATTTAAAGAAGATTTTCTTGAAGGAAAACCTATAAAGAAGATATTTGAAAAATATAGCTATATTGATTTTGGTGTACCAAAAGAAAAATATAGATGGTGGAAAAAATATAATTTAATAAAAATTGAGGATTTGATTAAAATAAATTTTGAATTTACGCATACTGATTTAAAAAATTTAAGAATAAAAAGCAAGAATACTTCTTCTATACCTGTTATATTCGGCATTAGCGAAGAATTCTTGGAATTCTGCGGCTTGTGGCTTGGAGATGGAAGTTATGACAATTATAATAGAAATTCTGTGATTGTGTCTAATGTAGATGAAGAATGTATGGATATAGTCAAAAAAATTGCAGATTATTTAGGAATTAATTATTCTATAATGAATGACAAAGGAGTTTCTATAAGATTGCATAGCACTGTTTTTTATAAGCTGATGAAGAAGGTTCTTGGATTTGACGGCTATTCAAATACTAAAAAAATCCCTGAATTTATATCTAATCTTTCTAATGAACAAATTAAACATTTTATAAGAGGATATTTCAGTGCTGATGGATGCGTAAAAAAATATGAGGTTTCTTGTTCCTCACAAAGTTATGGGCTTTTGGAAGAGTTGCAGAGCATGTTTTTAAGATCGGGCATAATTTCTAGAATAAATGACTTTAACAGAAAAGATAAATGTATTAATCTTAATATATCTGGTTCTAAAAATATAGAGTTATTTAAAGATATTGGATTTTTGCAAGAAAGAAAGAATCTAAAACTCTGCTCTATTAATTATAAATCACATCATGCCCATTCAGATGTTATTCCACTTAGTATAGAAAAATTACACGAACTTGATAAAATATCATTGGAAAAGCTTCAATATCCTTATTTACAGAAATGGCAGAATATTGGAAGAGCATATATGCAAAGGATTGCCCCGATCGGATCAGAGTTTAATGATTTATCACATAATGATATATTATGGGATAAAGTGAAAAAGATAAAGAAATTGAACTCGGAGAGAATAGAGGTATTTGATTTGAGCATTCCTAGATATGAGAAATTTTTATGCAATAATATTTTTGTTCACAATACAAGGGAAATTAACCTGCCGAGGGAAAATTGGCTGCCTGCTGTTTCCAGAACTTCAATAGGCATAGGGAAAGTTGGGGAGGTGGACTTGTTTGCTTTATTGAGAAGCTCGTTCAGGCAGAATCCAGACTACATGATTGTCGGAGAAGTTAGGGGAAAAGAGGCTTTTGTCTTATTCCAGGGAATGGCTTCCGGGCACTCGTCTTTAAGCACAATGCATGCTGATTCAGTAGATACTTTAGTGAGAAGACTGCAAACGCCTCCGATAGAATTGTCTCCGACTTTGGTAAACTCTTTGGACTGCGTTGCTATTGCTATACATGCAATTGTGAAAAACCATGAGACAAGAAGAATAAGGGAGATTGTGGAAATTGTAAATATTGACAGGGATGGAACAGCTCTTATTAACACTCCTTTTATATGGAATCCAAGAGATGATCAATTTTATTTCAAAAAGCAGAGCAAGGTATTGGAGAAAATCTCCTTAAGAAGAGGAGTTTCTGTTGAGCAATTGCAGCGAGAGTTTCTGCTTAGAGCTAAACTGCTATACGCGCTTTATTTGAAAAGGATTTTCAGCTTTGAAGAGATTGGGAAGATAGTCAATGACTATTATAAGAATCCTGTTGAGGTTTTGAATAAATATGGGATAAGTTAATTGAAAATTGCAGAGACTTAAAAGTTTCTAATCGCTTTAACATCATAAGATGAGACAAGATAAAACTTTCTATGAACATATTGAAGAGTTGAGAAAGATTATTATAAAATCTATTCTAACAATTGCTATTCTTTCTGCAATAGCTTATTTCTTTAGAAACGATATTCTAAAAATACTTACCGGGCCGTTGGGAAAGGAGCTTATTTTTTTATCCCCAAGTGAAGCTTTTATCGCTTTATTTAAATTATCTATAATAACTGGAGCAGTTATTGCATTCCCATATCTTAGTTATGAGGCTTGGAAGTTTGTTTCTGACATATTTGATAAAGATAAGAAAAAAGAGATAATTAAGTATGCGTTGGCTTCTCTTTTCTTATTTTATGGGGCAATAATATTTTGTTATTTTTTTGTACTGCCCGCTGTACTAAATTTCCTAATAGCCTTTGGCGATAATAATTTAATTCCATATTTAACTATTGACAATTACTTAAATTTTGTAATTTATCTTTTGATTTCTTTTGGGCTTATCTTCCAATTTCCTTTAGTTTTGACGGCGCTAATAAACCTTGATTTTGTATCTGTGAATGATTTGATTAAAAAAAGACCGCATATTATAGTGGCTATTTTTATAATTGCGGCAATATTAACGCCTACTCCTGATGCCATTTCATTAATGTTAATGGCCTTACCAATGATTGTTCTTTTTGAGGCAACTATACTAATTGCCAGGATAAAGAGGAAATTGGTTAAATAAGAATGTGCCTATTTCAATAAACATAATACCATTATTTAGCTATCCATCCAGTGCTCCCTGTTCCAGTTTCTTTGACATAAATGCTTGTTCCTGCTCCGCCATTAGTATTAACATAGATGCTGCCTGGTTTTGCAGCGAAGACTCCTTCTGGCGATCCTGACCCAGAAAAAATAGTTGGCTGCGAACCGATATTCAAATCCAAGATGCTGGAATCGCACAGTGTTCTGGTGCCGTTGTCAGTAAACCTAGAGGAAGCCTGAGATATATTCCCGAATACAGAAGTGTCAAGAGCTCCATCAAGCAATATGCCATGAGATATTCCAGCTCCGTTAATCTTCTGAATTAGATTATTTCTAATCTGTATGAATTCGGCAACCGTGCTATCAACCCAGATTGCTGCAGGAGACGTAAAGGATCCGTCAAAGACAATTAAATTATTTGAACAAATATCCCAGCCAAGAGCATCAACTGTATTCCAACGAATCGCCGATTGGGCGGTTGTCTTTCTGATGTAGTTGCCACTGATTATATTTCGCGTTCCACCAG
The DNA here is from genome assembly GCA_964575515.1 of Candidatus Woesearchaeota archaeon. Classification (GTDB taxonomy): domain Archaea; phylum Nanobdellota; class Nanobdellia; order Pacearchaeales; family GW2011-AR1; genus JAUSIK01. Next base: position 11,147 of record CAZNQS010000003.1, read on the forward strand.
TAGTAAGAACTGCGTCGTAAGCAGATGAACTTGAATCAATCACATTATTGGAAAATACGTTATCGTTTCCTGTCGCTATATAAATATCGTTTTCAGTAGAATCCTTAATTATATTTCCAATTATAGAATTCTTAAAGCAAGGGCCAGTTAACGTCAATCCCTGTGTCTTTGATTCAATTATTTGATTTCCAATTATCGAGCAATAGGAAGCGCCATCTATTTTTATTCCAGAATAAAGAATCGGGCTCAAAACGCTTATTGTTCCAGAAGATTTAATAAGGTTGCCTTGAATCACAGCATACTTGGAAGAAGAGAGGTATATTCCATGTTCTCCACTGACTTCGATATGATTATTCAAAACTTTGCTCTCTTCACCATCATCCACGATTCCGCTTCCGCTTGAATTGAGTGCCTTGCAGTTCTGAACGATGCAGCGTAAACTGCCTTGGGCTATGTGAAAAATTCCTCTCCCAGAGGATGATCCTGTATCTGCCCCAGTCCCTATCCCGATTAAGCCGTCAATTATACAGTCATGGAATCCATTTGTAGAAACAACCCTAATCATACTAGAAGAGGCCTGAAGTGTTGCGTTACCAAATCCGAGAACATTGATTTTATTATTGTGTAGTAAAACGCCATCAACTAGATAAATACCTGGCGGAAATACCACTGTCCCACTGGAAGTAACTGCATCTAAGGCGGCCTGAATTGCAGCCGTGTCATTTGTTGTTCCATCACCTTTCGCGCCAAAATCTTTCACATTTATGAAATTAGAAAGGCCTTTTAGTGTTCCGTCAGCATTATGAGAAATTTGTAAAAATTCATTTAAGATTGTTCCCCAATTTCCTGCGTCGCTTCCTATTGTTGGTAAACGTGCCATTTATTATCCTCCATATGTGCCTAATCCATAATTAGTTCTTTTATTTGTTTTTTTATTAAAAATATTAAAACTCTTAAAGGAGATTAAACTTGTTAGGGTGATTAACCCAATTGCCTTAAGAAAATCCTTTCTGGTTATCCTCTTTTTTAAAATATTCATATTTTGATTAATTTTCCATAATTTAAATAAATTTCTTTTTGATTGGAAATATTTAAGTATTTAATCTAAGATATAAATTTATGTATCTTAATAAAAAGAGTTATCTTTTCTTTATATTTGTCTATATAATTTTAATTGGCTTATTAGTATTTTTTTTAATTATGGGGCCTGAAATTAGTTTTGCGCCAGGAGATATAGCTTATGGAGAGGGCAATTTTGGTGAGGGGTTATTTGGGGGGAATGCTGTAACAAATTTAAATTTGCAGACTAGTACTAATACTGGGCCTGTTCTGGTTGTTTCTAGAAATCAAACTATGGGCTCTTCTAATAATACTGGGGGTAATGAGACGCCATTGAGCGAGGGAGAGGATGAACTAGCATCTGATTTAGGAATAGATGAAAGCAAGGAAGAAAAGCCAAGAATACCACCATTTGCTTACTGGTTTATAATAAGTCTATTAGTTATAACAATTATTCTTGTCTCTGTTCTTTTAGTTTATTATGCTAAAAAAGATAAAAAGTTTAAAATTTCCAACCCTTTGAGTGAAACAATAAGATTTATTAATAATAAAAATCTTATAAGAGAATGATAGGCACACAGGAAATAATAATTATATTATTAATAGTCTTAATTCTTTTTGGGGGCAGAAAACTGCCTGAATTAGCTAGAGGGATTGGCAATTCTTTGAAAGAGTTTAGAAAGGCTTCTAAAGATGTTGAAGAGACTAAGAAAAGTGTAAAGAAGTGAAGGCTTATTGAAAAGTATATAAATGATTCTGGGTTTTATTGAGTATGGAAAAAGAGAGGATTAATTTAATTGCCCAGTTATTGAGCAGCATGAAGGATCTTGTAGAAAAGTTAGAAGAGGCTTATAAAAAAAATGACATGGAGATGCTTGCGTCTATGAAAAAAGAAATCTTAAAATTCCAGGCTGAAATAAAGAGGCTGATATGATTGAAAATATTAAAAAAAATATAGAAACAGAGACTGGTATGCTCAGAGAAATAGCGCTTTACAATCAAAAATTGTTCTCTGCTACTCATTCTGAAAAGAAGCTACTGATACAGACTATTGAGGCATTGAGGAACAGCTTGAGGATAATAAATGACTCTATTCCCGACTTATTGAGCAGTATCTCCCTGGCAAAAAAGCTGCCCGGAGGAGCTGAAAAAAAAGAAAAATTGGAAAAAGTCAGCGTAAAGCTAGAGGGGCGTGAGTTTGATGCAATTATTCCAATAAGAAATAGGGGAAAACTGCTCAAGGAGCTAAGCATAGGAGAGGGCTATATAAAAAGATTAAAAAGAAGACGGAAGAAAGAATCAAAAGTAGAAGAATACACTGAATTCAAGGCTGCGAGAGGCTATCTGAAATTAGCGAATAAATTATTTTTAAATTATGCTACGCATTGGATTAATAAGGGTTACTTTAAGAACTTATCAAAGGAGTTGAGAAAGGCCAATATAGACTTATTGTTTCAGGCTTACGTCGCACTGATTTTCTTAACAGTTTGTTTAAGCATTATTGCGTCTTTTTTCATTGTGGGATTTTTATTATTTTTCAATGTTGGCATAAACTGGCCTTTTTTCAGCATGTTTGAGGGAGATTATTTGACAAGATTAGTGCAGATATTCTGGATACCGATTATTACGCCTATTACAACATTTCTCGCGCTTTACTATTATCCAATAACTGAAAAGAAAAGCCTTTCAAGAAGGATTAATCAAGAGTTACCATTTGCAGTAATTCATATGAGCGCTGTCTCTGGCTCTGGAATACAGCCAAGCGAGATTTTTAGGATTATAGGATTAAGCAGAGAATATCCTTATTTGAGAAAAGAGATAAGAAAAATAATTAATCAAATTAATCTTTATGGATATGATCTTGTGACTGCGCTGAATAATACTGCCGCAACAACGCCAAGCGGCAAGCTGGCAGAGTTATTTTCAGGGCTTGCAACGACAATTACTTCTGGCGGCGATTTTGCTGAATTTTTCAACAAGAGGGCAGAGACGCTTTTAACTAATTATAGACTGGAAAGAGAGAAATATGCAAAGACTGCAGAGACATTCATGGATGTTTATATCAGCGTTGTTATAGCTGCGCCAATGGTGCTGATGCTGTTCTTAATTTTATTGAGTGTCGGAAGTTTTGACATAGGGCTTGGCGTGTCCCAGTTGACTCTTTTAATTATCGCAATCATTACAATAATTAATGTCTTTTTCCTCGCTTTCATACACATAAATCAACCGGAATACTAAATGGCGCTGAAAAAAATGCATTGGTTTGGGATTATAGGGGGAATTGCCTTGATAATTGGAGATATAGCGTATTATTTTACAATTGTTAAGGACCTGAATCTTTTCTTGTTTTTGTTCGGCATCGGGCTGGCGATTTTATTTCTTCCTTTTGTTTTAGGAATCGTCTTAGAGAATAAAAAAGAAGAAAGAGTAAGAGAGATGTTTTTAGAATTCTCAAGAAACTTGGCTGAAAGCGTTGCTACTGGAACGCCTGTAAGCAAGAGCATCATTAACATGAGAAAAAATAATTATGGAGAGCTGACAAGTTACATTCATAAATTAGCCAATCAGATATCATTGGGAATACCTGTGGGAAAGGCTCTTGAGAATTTCGCAACTGACGTTGGAAGTAATGTCATCAACAGGGCTGTTGCATTGATAAGGGAAGCTGAAAGAGCAGGAGGAGAAATAGATTACATCTTGGGTTCTGTTGCCAGATCAATTTCAGAAGTGGATAAATTAAAGAAAGAGAGAAGGTCTGCAATTTACAGCCTTGTTGTCCAGGGATATATAATATTTTTCATATTTATCGGCATCATGATCGTTATGCAATTCCAAATTTTGCCATTGGTAGGAAGCGCCGGGAGTTTTGGACAATTCTCATTGGGAGACCTTACATCAGCGGGAGAATTAGAAACAGAGAGCGCATTGGATGCGGAAGAGCTGGCAAGGCCATTTTTATTCCTTTTGCTGGCGCAGGGCTTGCTGGCAGGGTTGACTATCGGCAAGCTGGCAGAAGGCAGCATAAAAGCCGGAGCAAAACATTCTTTTATACTTGTAATCACATCCTTTTTAGTCTCTACAGGGGCGAATGTATTTTTGGGTTAATGATGGAACAAAGAAGAAAAATAAGAGAGGGTATTGAAATAAATCTTAGTAAAATTAAAGAGCGATATAATGCCATAGACGATAAGAAATATCTCAATGAGGGTATTTTTCAGATAATTGTATATAGTAATTCCCTGGATAATCTTATTGTAAAAGCTGAGAAAAGTAAAAGATCATATCGTATATTTCAATATAATCCAAATTTTTAATTGCTCTTTAAAAAATTATTTATTCTTATCAACAAGATAGAATAACTCATTATTTGAGCTGAATGTTTTGTATTCATAGTTTAAATTTTTTAATAAAAATTCAAGCCATTTTCTTTTTGGATGTCTCATTTTTTTTCCTGATAGAGTTGTTGTTGCAAAACTTATTAAAATATATTTGCAATCTATCTTTTTTATTATTGCTTTTGATATTTCATGGCTTTTAGTCTCTATAATATCCAAGAGCTTAAGCATTAAACATAGGTCTGCTTTGGGAAGATTTGTGTTTGGATTTTTAATGTCATAAATGAAAACCTCTCCCCTGATTTTATACTCTTGAAAAAATTTTCTTATTAATCTGAGATTTTCCTCGTTAATGTCAGAGGCATAATAATATACTTTCTTATCTGCCAGGGCTATTGGATTTAATCCGCAGCCAATATCAAGGATAGAGCTTATTTTCAGGGATTTTATCAGAGATTTTAATTCTGGGTAGAAATCAAATCTTTCTGACGTTGAAGCATGGGCTTTTAAAATTTCATTTATATTTTCATCCTTTAATTCTATTTTTTTCAGGCTTTTTTGGAATCTTCCTGCCAGATTTCTTAATTCAGCCCTAATGTCCTTTATTATAATTCTTATTTCTTTCTGCTTTAGATTTTTTAATGTTATATTATGTTTTTTAAGATAATTTTCTGAGATATTTGAAACAAGGGAATCTGCAAGGCCTGAAAGCTCTTTTTTTCTCTTGATTTCTTCTATAAGTGCATTTTGTTCCATTTTCTTAGAAGCAGGATAAGTTATGTGACATACTCCCACCAATGAATTGATGGGCTTCTACGGGAAGAAACATGGTCATGCATTTTCCCGATAGCTTCCTTTTTCAACGACACTTGCCTTCTTTGTAGAAGGTCTTACTGTATCTCCAAAGGCGTAGATTTCCCCTTGTCCAGAGGTATTGATATTTATTGCAGCGTTTATATCTCTCTTTAGTTCTAAACCACATTCTTCACATTTGAAAACTCTCTTACTCAAAGGCATCTTCTGTCCATGTCTGCAGTTTGAACAGATTTGAGATGTATGTCTTGGATTAACTTGTTCTACTTTTCCACCAGTATTCTCAACTTTGTAAGAAAGCATTTGAACAAATCTATTCCAAGACGCATCTGCAATAGACTTAGCTAAATATCTGTTTTGTATCATTCCTTTGATATTTAGCTTTTCAACAGCAATTATTTTAAACCTCCTTACAATTTTCGCTGTTTGATTATGTAAAAAGTCATTTCTCTGATTGAATATTTTCTCATGTTGTCTTCCTACTCTTAATCTTGCCTTTCTTCTGTTATTGCTTCCCTTCTTCTTTTTACTCAATCTTCTCTGAAGTCTGGCAAGTCTACTTTCAGACTTCCTAAAGAACTTTGGATTCTCAATAACTTCTCCATTGGAAAGTGTAGCAAAGTTCTCAAGTCCAACATCAATACCGATTCTTTCTTCTTGAGGTTTTATTCTGTCTATCGTAACCCCATCACAGGAAAAAATAGCATACCATCTATCAGCACATCTTTTTATTGTTAAGGTTTTAATCTCTCCTTTTATTTCTCTATGTAAAACAATATCAATATTTCCTATCTTTGAGAGATATATCTTCTTATGATTAACCTTAAACCCTGATTGTGGAAAGGTTATTGATTTATATCTTTGAAAAGATTTAAATCTTGGAAAACCAACTTTTCCTTTCTTTTGTTTAACTCTTCTAAAGAAATGATTGAAAGCATCATTAATTCTCTTTGAGATGTTCTGTTTTACTTGGGAATACAATGGGACATCTAGCTCTTTAGCTATTTTATTTAAATCAAATTGAGAAAGACTAATCTCCTCTTCTTTATATTTATCTATCTTGACTTTTAATAGAATGTTATATAACTCGCGGCAAGATTTGAGAGATTGATTCATTCTTGCATCCTGTTTCCTATTTGGATATATTCTAAACTTAAAACTTCTTTGCATGACCATACTTTTTCTATGTTTTTTATCTTTATATATTTTCCCATTTTTACCAGTGGCAGATTCATCTGATGATTAAAATCAATCAGTTTTCTTTGCCATAAATATATAAATCTATAAGGTTATTTTGTAATATGAACGCAATGAAAATTGAGATCTTCAAGCATTCATGTTTTCAATTTGGGGGAAAAACATGAACGAAAGAGGAATCAGCCATATTGAAGTTATGCTGTCTTTTTTGATATTTATTGGATTTGTAGTATTTGCGTTTTATTTCTTTAGCCCAGCACAGACCTCAAGGATTGTGGAATCTGCGACTTCTTATGCTTTCAGAGAAATTATTGAAAGCACAAGCACAGAGGTTGAGAGCTATTATGTGAAGATGGATGTAAGCGACGAGAGCAGCAATAGTGAATTTAGAAAGATAAAGATTCCTGGTATTGATAATATGAAAAATGTAAGGGCGGAGAATAAACTTGGGCAATTTGTTGAAGCATGGCGCGAGGGAGCCAGCGATAATATTAATTTTAAGGCAGATTCTGTTCATGATGGCAATCCGAGTGAGGGATTTGCCATATTCAGATTTAGCGAGGACATTAATCCTGAAAGTCCTGGCTCTGGCGGAGGGGGACAATTGAAAGATAATGAATATTCTATAATATCCTCGGATAAGATTGAATTCGTGTCTGAAAAGAAAATAAGGGCATTGAATGCGTCTTATTACGATGATTATGAAAAATTGAAACAGCAATTTAACATGCCAAGCTCGGTTAATTTTGAATTTAGCATTGTGCTTGATTCAGGCGAAGAGATTGAGGCTAAGAGAGAGCGCCCTAAAGGCGTTGAGGTGTTTTCCAATGTTAGGCGCATTGAGGTGCTGCGTGAAGATGGGAGCGTGATGTTCGCAGATTTGATATTGAGGATATGGTAAAAAGATTTAGAAAACTTCAAGAACCTATGGTTCTTGAGGCCATCAAGATTCAGAGAATCTTGAGGTCTTTTAGCAAAGTAAGGGTTCATAAATGAACAATGACAATGATAAAAAATAAAAGAGGAATATGGAGAATTGTTGAGGCTGTAATCGCGGTTTTTATTCTTGCAAGCGCAATTGTCATGCTTTTTTTACAAGATACTCAGGAGGAGAGCGAGAACCTGCTATTTGATGATATTTTAAACGAAATTGCGAAAGACAAGGCATTAAGGGAAAAAGTGATAAACGATGACAGCAATAGCGTAGACGCTGAAAACGAGATAATGAATATTTTGGAAAAAAGGATATTAAACCAAAGATTAGAGTATAATGTGAGCATTTGCCGTGTTTCTGACAGTTGCGTGGGCGAAAACTTTTATCCTGCTGATATTGTAGAGGTTTACTCCCAAGAAAGAATCATAAGCTCAACGCTTGACAGATTTGAGCCTAAAATAGTCAAGATTTATGTTTGGGCGAAGTAGTTTAAACTTCTTACACAGTATAAGTCACAATCAAAACTGGATCATAAGAACTTTCAGAAGAATATATATAGGCAGAGCTAGTGCTAGTTTCTGTAGTTTGTTTTATTCCAACACCAAACCAATCATTATTTAATTGGCTTTGTAGATCAGAGTCTGCATTATTTCCTAAATCTAGGCGAGGTGCTTGCTGTAATACGCAGAAATTGTTATTGTATATATAATTTCCATATGCAGAATCGTTATATACCGTTTGGTCACTAACTTGTGATGGTCTAAATTCCAAGTCATTTATATCACAATTAACGCTTCCTAAATAAGGAAGGGTAAGATTTAGGTCTACATCCTCTATATTTGCATTATCTAATATAGAAGAGGTGTTAAATTCTATATATCCCCTAGATAAATATATTCCTCCTATTAAAATAGTGCTTTCTGTTTTATGCCTAACATAATTATTATAGACCTTGTCTATATATCCATCTTCTGTTATATTTTCTTTTGTAAGATTAATTGTTTTCGTATTATTAATAGCAAATACCTCTGTTAAAGAAAAATTAGTATTTATTCCATCTGTCACTAAAATCTTAATTCTACACGAACTGCATAGAAGCAGATTTGACGAATTCAGCGTAATTTTAGTATTATTATAATCTATTTCTAGAGTCGTATAGTTTCCTCCATTATCCGCACTAAACAAAATCGCATAAGCAAGTGTATCATTATCTACATCTGTTGCATTCCAAGTTACATTAAACAATTCTTTAGCAAATGTCTTTCCTGACAAATTTGATGTAATGTTTAGTTGGGGCGTGTTTGCTGTGCGGTTTACTTCCTTTCCGACTGTTTGGTTTTTAATAAATGAAATTTTACTTACATTTCCAGAAAATGGCATTACTAAAATAAATGGTGTAACATTCAATTCCGTAACATTTCCATCACCTGATGCTAAAACAAATGATAGATCAAAAGTAAAATTAGATATAGGGTTATTGCTTTGGTTTGATGTAAGTATAGAAAAATTTCCATTTTTAAATTCGCTCTCGTTTTGTGCAAAACCAGATCCCAACTCATAGAAATTTTCAAAATCTATTGTTTGAGTAATCTTGTTGTAAAAGCCACCTACGAGAAGACGCGAAGGAACAGTTATAGGTGTTGAATGAGAAAATTCATCTAATAAATGATTATAACTCTCTTTAGTTATCCATCTTTTTTCTTGAATTGATGAGGAGCCCATAAAATTAATAATTTCTACTTCTCCATCTGAATTATTCCATGGAATTAATTTTCCTATCGTCGAATCTTTACATCCACCGTTAGCACTACATGATACATCAAGTTGATTATTATTATCTGCGTCTCCATTTGGACAAAGATTAGAAGTTATCCCAAAAAGGGAATCTGCCCTCTCCCACTCAACAGAACTATACTCATCACAAAGCCCATAAGTATGGCCTAATTCATGAGCTGCTTGCGCTCTATAACCTTGTGCTATAATTACAGAATTTGGAGAGATTCCTCGCATCAAATCATTTGGAGCAAGTATAGCAAAACCAGTAGTAGAAGATTCACCTAAAACGTTATCAAACCAATTACTTGGAACTATGCCTATGGTTCTATCGGTTAATTGCCCGCTTACTAAACTTTTAAATCTAATTGAAAAAAGTAATTGTAATTTAAATAAAGAACCTAAATCGCTCAGACTTGAAGTATTAAATGGGCTAATTTCAGAATAAGTTAGTGCTGTATCTGCCAAAGGGTATGTCTTATTTATAAATAAAATTGAATCAGAGATGGATTGATCAAAAGAAGTCGGTCCATCTACAGCTATAAAATCTAACTTTAAATTTCTAGTATTAGTAACATTAACGCTTATGCTATTAGAAATTCCAGTAGTAATAGTAATTAACATTATTTCTATTACTATTATTAAAGCGATTAGTGATATGAAATTTTTGCTTGTCATTTTTATTTAACTGAAAATACCTCTTATAAGTATCCAATAATATAAAACTACTAGTAATATTATTATTAAACTAAAAATAATGTAAATAACTCCTTTAGCAATTTTTTTATTTTTGATAATTATGATTCCTTTAATGAACGCCCAAATACACAATAAAGGCAAAACAATTGGAGTAAAAAATAAATAACTTTCAGCCAAATTAGTTAATAAATCTCCCAAAATAGGATACTTTTCTAAAATACCATAATGTAAATTTAATACGCCAATTGAAATAAGTAAAACGTATAAAATTAAAGGTATAAATATCCATATTCCTATCCAAATAAATGGTTCTCTTGTCAATGCCTGTAATTTTCTTTTCTTTTTATCTCTCATTTTCCTTCACCTCCTTTCATATTTAATTTTTTCATAATCAAATCTCCTTCACATTTATTTCAATCTTCTTGCTGCTTCCCGCAACATCTGGAATAAAAAATAAATCAATATTCTTCTCTTGTCCAGAATTAATACTGGCATTCGCCGATGTTTTTAGAATTCCATCTAAATATAAAGAAGCATTGATATTTCTATTAACAATACCAACATTTTTTATTAATGACCTCAATAAAGTAGTTTTACCCTTTACTAAATCGACGTCTCTTATGACTTGAATAGGAATTATGTCCCATATTTGAATTCCTGTTGTTGGTAAATAATCTTTAGACCCCGCCGAACCACTTATATTATAAGGCCCATCACAAATTAAATCGGAATTTGTGTCAGAACATCCTTCTGCTGAAGTATCATAATTGCTCCAGTAATTCCCTTGTCCAGAAATATTCCAGCTATTATTTATTCCAGAATCAGAGGCATTACTATTTAAAAATTTATTTAAATAGATTTTATTAATCCAGGTTCTACTAGTTAAACCTATACCATAAAGCGAATTATTTTCAAAGGTATTTTGATAAATATCCGCAAATTGAAAAATATGCAAGTTCATTCCACCAGTGTTATTAATAAAAGTATTATTAATAATTTTATTATGATCATGAGCAGTCGTTTCGATTCCGCCACAACCAGTTGAAATCAAACCATAATCATTATCCTCAAGGATATTATTTACAATAATATTATTGTTATTAGCAAGCATAAAGCTACAATCGAAAAAAGGTTTCATACGTAACCAAATGCCCCAACTATAATTTTTTATCGTACAACTGCTAATAATATTCCTCTCGAATCCTTGCATCTCAATACCCACTTCTTGTTTTGAACCAATCAAAATAGAATTATTACAATCTAAAAGTATATCGCTCTTATTAATATTTATACCACTCAAATTATAAGTTCCAGTATTAAATGTTGTATTTTGATTAACATAACAATAACCAATTGGCGTTGCACCACATTCAACCGCAGAAACAATACCAACAAAAACAATTGAAGATAAAGCCAAGACAAACAAAATTAAATATTTCATTTTAAGCCTCCAACTAAATAAATACTTATCTCGCTTCTATTTGCAATATTTCCGACATTCAAATTATTATCCGCAATACCATAATCAAAATTATTCTTAAAGCTATCTTCAAAATAAATTCCAATTAAATCTCCAACTATAATAAGCTTGTTATCATTCTTAATATCCTCCAAGGTCAACCCCTGCAACTCTTCCAAGGAAAATTTAACACTCTTCACATTTTGTTGAAATTCTTGAGATAAATTACTAAGTATTGTTCCGTATCTATATTTCCTAGTTTTCTCAATATTATAATTAAAAATAATTTCAGGATAAGGATTTTTTATCTCATTAATTGTATATTCCTTATTCTGATTATCAACTATAATTGGCTTAATTTTTGCCTGCTTTCCTTGCCAGGATAAGATAAATGATTCAGAAAGTTCATTCCATCTTAAATCAACAACTTCTGTAAATGGCTTATAAATTCCATTATCCAAAATATTTACAGGATTTGAATAAATATATGTTTGATATGTTCTTAGAATAGTTCCATTTTTATAATCAGTTGTTTTAATTAAATATATATCAGAAACAGCCGTCCTATTTTCTAATGAGTTATAATAAATTATTTCCGGCTCATTTTGCCCATATTGCGCTAATGAAAAGGAGATAAAAGATACAATTAATAGAGCTATAAGAGTAAATGAAAGTCTAAAAATATGATTTTTATATTCCACTTTTCTCCTCTTTATAATAGTTATTTTTATCTTTGTTAATATATAAATATTTGGTTTAGAATTTATATGAGCCTATTGTGATATTTAATTTTATTACAAATCTTTATAAAGTTTTATTTGCTTTTAGACAAATGAAAAGAGGCATCTTAATTGCGATAGTTACCTTTATCGTTTTTATATCTTTGAGTTTAGTTAGTTCTGCTAATAGCTGCGGTGGTTCGCAGGATCAGATTATATTAAGATTGAGCGCAGACACTAATGCTCATGGAGAGGTATTTAATGGGGCAGGAGCTTACATTACAGAGATTTGTTATGATCAAATTTTTGGAGTATTTGGAAATGGAAATAGAGCTTGTAACGGAGCCAATACTGTTCTAAGATTGAGCGCAGACACTAATGCTCATGGGGAAGGGCCCTCGGGAACAAGCTATACGACTCAAATTTGTTATGGAGATTTAAACTGCAGATTAACAAGCGCCTGCTCTGCTAATGAAAGGGCAGTTGTAAGACTCTCTTCTGCAACTAACGCACATTTGGAAACAGCAAGCGAGACTAATTATAATAATTTAATTTGTTGCGCTGCGGGAGCAGTTATTCCGCCAGTGACGCCAAGAGCATATTGGGCTGATGGGAGCGGAAATGAATTAGGGAGCGGAGCAGACACTTTTTTGGACGTATTAGTAAAACTAATTGTAGTGGGTGCACCTGGCGGAAATAATATTGATTATGAGATTTATGATAGTGATTGCTTACTTTATGCGCTAGACACGAGTTGCTCTGACTTAATTCGTTCTGGCTTAAGCGCTGCAAGTGATACGAGTGGAAGGGCGATATTGGATTATACATTTACGCTTGCAGACTTTACAGGAGACAATGATAACGAGGACCAATTAGAATTATTCTTTGTTGCAAAGAGTGGAGCATATAATCAGCAGAGCGAGATGATAAATTTAAAGAAAGAGATAATCGGAGTGATTGAAGTTGCCCGAGAGGGATGCGCCCAATTTGATGAGTTAAATGAATGCGATAATGCTCCAGAATCTGTATGGCGAAGGGACGAAGCAGATATAGAAGGACTGTCTGGGAAAATTAAGGGAGTAGGTTGCGGAAATAGCGGTGCTGATTCTGATGGTAATTTTCAAGTAGAATGTAGTTGCTATTGGGACGGCAGTAATATATGCAAATTTAGATGGGAAACTATACGCTCGTCTCCTCCTGTGCCTGCTGGAGTTGTTCAAGATTGTATAGGGGGATGCAACATTGAAACTCAATATGATGAGTGCGTTGATAATTCCGCAAGCATAACTTACTCTACAACTTTTGCTTCTATATCTGGAGCAGATTGCAGCTCTGGAAATTATGATAATTTAAATGATAAAAATGACTGTGATAATTTAAACGGAGAATCAACCAGCGTACTATGCGGGTTTGCTCCGAGCCTGATACTTCCTTTCTTTGGAGCTTGGCAGTTTATGACTAGTGTTTTCTCTATTATCATAATCTATGTCTTAATCATTTTTAGAAGGAAGGCATAAGATGAGAAAAATAGAGGTTTTTGTATTCTATTTGATAATTTTAATTAGTATTTTATTTATCAGCATTGTGGGCGCTTTTGAATATCACGAAAATAGCTTGCAAAAAGATTACAGGGCTGGAGAGACAATCAAAGGAAGCGTGAATTTGAGCTTGAAGCAGGAAAGAGCTGATTCTATCTTGAAAAGCAATTTTATAGGGAATGTTACATTATTCAGCTTATTAAAAGCGAATAAATTCGTTGAAGGCGAAGATTTTGAATGCAGCAGCGCCAATTGCGCTGACGAATACGTGCTTGGAAGCGCAATTGGCGAATTAAATCTGGAAAATGATAAAATTATCGGATTAAGAATAGAGGGAGAAGAAATTAGTTCTATAAACGACATTGAATTTTCTGTAAATAGCGACCTCGCAAGCTCCTGTGAAACGCCTCTTTTTATTGACGTTTTGGCAGATAAAGAAGATGTTATGGCGACTAGTGAGTATACAGACAGATCGTGCTCCAGCAATGATTATGGGTGTTTTAACAATAATTTAAACATTGGAGCGTATAGAGAGGCGACGATAACGCAAGATGAGATATGCGAGAATATAACATTGCCTGCTGCTCCCGCATATGTTGTTGGGGCGAAAGTTAAAAAATTAAAGAGCAATGGGAACTTAAAAATTAGCCTTAGAGAGCCTGACTATAATAAATTAGGAGAGTGCAAGCTTCCAGAGTCTACGCAAGCAGAAGAGAATCTTGAATGTGTCATAAAATACAATTCTGTCATTGAAGATAAATTTTTGGCTTGCATTAGCGGAGATTTTTCCAGCAATGTAGAATATAAAATAAAATCTGAAAGCCAAAATCCGAGATGTGGGACAGATAATTCTGATTTTGAGATATTTGCCAGAGCACTGGAATATGGAAAAGCAGGCATGAGAATTAACAATACTGAATTAGAAGATGATGTATATAATTATCTTGCTGATAGATATTATGATAATGGGATTAAATGCAATCCATACTGCGTTGTTCCTGTAAAGCTGAATGGTGTATCGCAGAACATTAATCTTAATAATGTAAAGTTAAGCTTTTATGACGGAAATATTTTATTTGACGCGCCAGCTGAATTTTATGAAGTTTCTACAAAGCCTGCCACAATAAATGCGGAAGGCATAGAGATAGACTTGGAGCCCGCGGAATTTACCATCCCTATTGGAACAGAGGCAGAGAGATTTTCCCTATACCTGAATGATAATCTTGTTTTCAGAGAAGATATTGATGTAGAAGAAAGCTTTGATTTTAATTTGAATACTAAATTTGCGTATTTAGGCTTGGAGACGAAGTTTGAGGCTGTAACATCTTTCAATATTACTTCATCAAAGTGGAATTTTGGAGATGGAGTAATTGAAGAAGTCAATGGGAAGAGCATAAATCACAGATTTAAAGAAGCAAAGACATTTACAATAGAAGTTGAATTGAAAAGAAAAGACGGGGTAATAGCGATTAAAAAGTTTAATATTATTGCTGGAAATCCAAAAGAGTCTGCAAATAAAACAATAGCAAATTACAAAATTAGATTGAGAGATGTAGACAAAGAAATAAAGAATTTTCCCTTATTTCTGCAAAAAGCAATCAGGGAAGAGATTGATATTATTAAATTGAATAAGTCGCTGTCTGATTTGGAAAAATCATTTAAGAATGCAAGCTCTGACGAGGATTATATAGATATTGTAAGCGGTTTATTGGGTTTGAATATGCCTTATAGAATTGCAGGCAGCACAAAAGGAACATTGCCTATTGCAGTTGGATTTGAGAATATTGACGTGAGATATTTTGAGGATGTTTCTGGAACAGATGCGGCAGACAATGATGCGCTGAGAGATTTGATAGTAGGATGGGGTGAGGCCAATTACAAGAGCGACGTGGAATTTGAAGTAATTTCTGTTTTTTTAGATGAGGGAAAGGAAGATGTTCTGACTATATTTAAATTTAAAATAAGCCCCAGAGACGAGAGAACAGAAGCTGGATTGCTGTTTATTGATTACCCATTTGACAGTCTGATTTTCTCGCAGGCATATGGACAGAAATCAGTTGATGAGGGCGGTGCTGCTTATGTTGGAATTGGTGAACAGGATATTGAATTCGGAATTAAGGAAAATGTTGAGGTTGCAGAACTTGGAGCTTACATTTCTCCTGTGAAAGGATTTGTTATTAACGAAAAAGAGATTTGCGAGTTTGGAGATCCTAAATGCGAAATACCATTTCCCCTGAAGAGGCTATTTTTCTGGCTTGGGATTGCTGTTCTTGGAACTCTTGTTCTTTACATCATATTGCAGGAATGGTATAAAAGAAGATATGAGGGACATTTATTCAAGAATAGCAATGACCTTTACAATTTGGTCAACTTTATTTATAATGCTAGAGTATCAGGATTGAATGATAACGAGATAAGAAAGAAACTAAAGGGAACTGGCTGGAGAGGAGAGAGAATAACATATGCGTTTAAGAAAATAGACGGCAAGAGGACAGGAATGTGGGAGATACCTATATTCAAGATGTTTGAGAATAGGAGAGTTAGGGCTGAATTGGAAAAGAGGCAGGGAAAGCCTATTGACGCAAGATTTATTAAACAGCCTAATTTCTAAATGAAATGATAAAGATATTGAAAAGATTTTCAAGACGTATTCTTATGAGCCTCTTTGGAAAGAGAGATGACATTAAACTCGGATTTTATGGGCCTCCAAATTCTGGAAAAACGACTTTAGCGAATATTATATGCAAGGATTGGACAGGCGAAGAACTTGGAGTAGTGAGCAAGATTCCGCATGAAACAAGAAATGTGCAATTTAAAGAAAAGGTAGATATTGAATATAAGGGAAAGAAATTAGCATTTAAAATAGTGGACACTCCTGGGATTGCAACTAAGATAGACTATGAGGATTTTTTAAAGCACGGATTGAACAAAGGAGAAGCAAAAAAAAGAGCCAAGGAGGCAACTCAAGGAATTATTGACTCTATAAAATGGATTGATGATATGGATGCTGTTGTAGTTGTGCTGGATGCATCTGAAAACCCATATTCGCAAGTCAATATAACAATTATAGGCAATCTTGTTGCGAGGAAGATTCCATTGCTCGTAGTGGGAAATAAAATAGATTTAAAAAAAGCAGATGTTAAAAAATTAGAGTCTGCATTTCCAGAATACAAGGTTGTTGGAATCTCGGCAAAGGATGGTTTGAATATAGATGAGTTTTACGAATCTTTATTTAAGCTGGCTAAAAAATTATAAAGATAAAATGAAAAAAGATTTAAAAAAAAGCAGGTTGAAGATACAAGTGATGCCTTTCTCTGAAGTCAGGGATATGGGGATTGCTGAAAGAGTCAAGAAAATATTGAATCTTGTTTTGGGCAATAAGATTGTAATTCTGCATGGAAGATTGCGGGCAGAGGAAGAGGCGCGCTTAATTGAAGATACAATGGCAATGGTTGACCATATCAAGGACTTTAAAGGCATTGAGTTGGCCGTTGTTGAGCCTGACATGAAGAATGAGAATATATTTGTAAAGATGAAATATGGCATTGCCAAAAGACTTGTTGGAGATAACAGCGCACTTACGGTCATCGGACCTGCTTCATTAGTCAAGGAGATTAAGAAAGATCCAAGGAATATTGAGCTGCTGTTGGATTGAGGATATAAATATTTATTAACTTTGTTTTTGTAAACTTTTTTATGCCATATAAATGCATTCATTGCTCCAGGCTTTACGATGACGGCTCAAAAGAGATTTTAACAGGCTGCCTGGATTGCGGAAGAAAGTTTTTCTTTTATATTAAGAAAGATAAATTGCAACAAATTGGCGATAAATTAGATGCTAACATGGAGCTAAATTCTTATGAAAAGGACAAGATTGAGCAGGACGTTAGGGAGATTGCGGGCATTAAAGATGAAGAAACGCCAGTATTCCTTGATTTTGAGAGCGTGAAGATTATTAAAGAGGGGAAGTATTTGATAGACTTGACAAAGCTGTTTGCTAGAAAGCCAAGGGTTTATCAGCTGGAAGATGGAAAATACATTATTGATATTTCTCCATATGTAAAAACAGAGGATTAGAGAAGGATTGAATCAAAGGGGCTTATTTTTATGAAGTAAAAGTCCTAGGATTTTAAAAAGTTAATTTATAAGAATAGCCAAATATGTTTAATTTATCTTTGATATAAAACATAATTCAATTAATAATATTCCTTTATAATTGAGAAAATTAAGTAATTTTTAAAGTTGTAATTAAAAGATATTGTCGTAGCTTCAGAAAGCTAAGTAATTGAATCAAAGGACAAGTATTAAAAAGAAAATTTTCCTGTTTTTCTAATGAATTTGAAGAAGATTTTAGATGAACAGACAAAACTGCTCGTGCTTGACAATAAAACTTTGCGCTATTTGAAGCACGAGACAGAAAGTATAGTTGAAAAACTGAAAGAAGAGATTAAAAATGAGAAGATTGACGCTGATGTTTTTGTCGGGGGAAGCTATGCCAGGGGGACTTTAGTTAAAAAAGGCAAATATGATATTGATATTTTCATAAGATTTGATTGGAAATTGGACAATATATCTGATATTCTGGAAGATATTGTGAAGAGCGCGGGGAAGGCGTTAAACCTGAACTTCTCAAAGATACATGGGAGCAGGGATTATTTCAGATTAGAAACAAAAGATAATTTATATTTTGAGATAATTCCCGTATATAGGATAAAAACCCCTCAAGAAGCAAGAAATGTAACTGACTTGAGCTATTTTCACGTGAATTATGTAAGAAAAAAATTAAGAGGCAATAATATTGCCAACGAAATTTTATTGGCAAAGCAATTTTGTGAGGCGCAGGGCGTTTATGGGGCTGAAACATATATTCTGGGGTTTTCAGGATATGGATTAGAATGCCTAATTATTTATTATAAATCGCTTGCTAATATGCTGAAAAAACTAATCAAGGCGAAAGAGAGAATAGTGATTGATATTGAAAAGCATTATAAAAATAAGTCTGACGTTCTTTTTTCCCTGAATGAGAATAAATTGCAAAGCCCTATTATTCTGGTTGATCCTACATGGAAGGAAAGGAACGTGCTGTCTGCCTTAAATAAAGAGAACTTTAAGAAATTTCAGGAGAGAGCAAGGGAATTTTTAAAAAAACCGTCTGCGTATTTTTTTGAGCTTCATGAATTTGATGCTGATAAATTAAAAAGATTTGCTAAAGAGAAAAATGCAGAGTTTTTGGATATTATTATAGTAACAGACAGACAATCTGGAGACATAGCAGGGGCGAAGATGAAGAAATTTGCCAGATTTCTGGAATTTGAAATTGCGAGATATTTTGACATTCTAAGAAAAGAGTTTTTGTATAAAGAAGGGCAAAAATCTAATTTTTATATTGTTGGAAAGGCTAAGAAAGAAATTATTAAAAGGGGGCCTCCTATCAACATGAAAAAGAATGTGGAAGATTTTAGAAAGTATAATAAAGATACATTTGAGAAAGGAGGTTTTTTGCATGCGAGTGAAAGGATTAATTTTTCTCTTAAAGAATTTTTAGAAAAGTTCAAGGAAAAACAGAAGGATAAAATAAGAAATATGGGAATTATTGAGATTGAGCTGAAGGTTTTTTAATAGCATGAATTGAAATACTACTATGGAAAAATTTATAAATTCCAGAAAAGCCAGACATATCTTTCGTTATGAGGGTGAGCCATAATTGGTTTATATAAGGCCTTGCATGCCTGTTAATATCGTCTCTTGAATCTACATAGAATGAGATTGTATTTATGCCTTTTTTATGTAAAAGGGCTGCAAGCTCTTCTTTTGTGTCCTTAAATATCCAATCTATTCTTTTATCTTTATCGAATTTTTGCAATGAAATTGGAAAATCATTTCTTAAAAATATTGCCTCATCATTCTCTGGATATTTTTTTGCGAGTTCTATATATCTTTTTGCTTTTTCTTCGTATTCTCCTTGTAAATAGAGTTCCTTTCCATTTGCGTGAGCTATTGCGCCTGCTTCTGCCAGCTCTTTAAATTCCAGAATCAAAGAATTCCTTATTAATAAATTGCCTTCTTTTGGATAAGAGATTACAGCTTCTCTTACAGGGCCATAAAGCTCTCTTCCTGATTTTATCATTGGGCAAACAAGCTCTCTTGCTGTCGGCATAGATGCATTTAGCTCTGCCAATGCTTCAAGAGATTTATCAAATGAGGGAATTTTTATATTATATAAAAATTGGCCAATTCCTTCTATGTATTCTTCTTTATCTGGACGGTATTTTTTAGACACGCTGATATATTAATAAATTCAAAGTTTTTAAATTTAATCCTTCTATTTTAATTTAGAGTTATTTAGAAAGATTTTCAAGAAAATCTGCAACATTAGACAATTTTGATTCTAAATCTGAAATCTTCACATCTCCTTTTCTTACTTCTTGAACAATTCTGTAGATTTTTAATGCTTCTTTCGGTGAATATAGCAATTTTTGTGCGCTTCTCTTAACTTTTTTCGAACTGGCTTTGCCAGTTTTCTCAAACACCCCAAACACCCCACCGTAGTCGGAGACCAAGTCCCTGTCGCCAAAGAGGCTAGACCTGCTATGAACCCAATGCAACAACAACTGATCTTGGAATGGAGATTCTTGCCTATCAACATAATCTTTGTTTCTCAAATAAAAATCAATTTCATTAATATCTTTTTCAGATAATCTCCCAAGATATTTTTCAGCTTGTTTTGGATCTTCTGCTAAAAATCTTAGAATATCAAAATGAACTTCAGAGTTAATTGAAAAATTATCTCTTTCTGGAAGAATTAAGATATTTCTTTTCTCTGGAGATTTTTTAGCTTTAGCTTCTTTTTCAGCTTGTTTTAAATGTCTATTATATGTATCTTGAGTTATTGGACATTCTTTATCATTTCTATGCAATTGAACTGCTCTTTTTGCATTTTCTAATTGTAAAAGCTCTGTATTTTTTCTTAATAAGAGGACAGGATTTTTTGGAGCAGAGTTTAAACCAGCTGTTGTATAAGCACCATATTGCCAGACATTGTCTTCAAATGGGGCTTGATTTCTTGCCCTTATGAAATCTGACATTTTTCCAACTCTTCCATTTTTATCCTTTATTTGCTTAAGAGCATTATACCAATTAGCAAGAACAATTTCTGCTTTTTCTTGGTATGTTTTTGTTTGTGTTTGCATGATTGTTATATTTTAATTATTGAGCTTTTAATTTTTGCTGTGGTTGATTCTTCAAAGAATTTTCAATAATATCTGTAAGCGATTCTGTGAAAAACGGAGAGTTAAGCCAGATTCCTATTTCATCATTTGAGTTTGGGGGAGTGATTATGAACAAAACCTCGTTCTTGTCTGCCATGAAGATATGCGCATTTGAATCAATAGGGCGCGGCTTTATATCAGACTTCATATTTAATTTTTTTATCCTTTCCATATCGCCTGAAAGCGCGAGCTTAATTTTTATGTCTTTTTTTATTGCTTTTTCCAATAGTGGGATTAATACTCTATTTTTGTCCTCAAAGTCTGTAACAGACGTGCAGATTAATATTTCTTTTTTGGCGTTTTCTATAATCTCTTTTAGTCTTGAGACTATATTAGAACGCCCTTTGAGAGCTGCTGTAATTTCCTGTGATCTTATTGGAACAATGCCTGCATCGTATATTTGCTCTAATTCTATGTATTCCTGGCTTCCTTTTAAATTTGTCAAAGATTTTACTCTTTCTTGAGCGTCATTTAATGTATTTGATTTAATCTTTTCTATGACTTCTGTTGGCTTAACTGCTAAATACTTAACTGGCTTGCCTATTTTGATTATTGCGAAACCTCTCTTTTCAAGAGACTCAAGAACGTCGTATGTTCTTGACCTTGGAACTCCTGAAAGCTCTGCAACCTCGCCTGCAGATGCAATGCCTTTTGAAAGCAAAGCCATCCATACTTTAGTTTCATAAATATTAAGATCAAAATACTCTTTAATTCTATTCACTAAATCTTGCTTCATTATCATAAAGGGGTGACAATAAAGGAGTATTTAAATCTTTCGCTTTTGTTCATTGTATAGTTACAACAGATTATGGCTATTAAATGATTGGTAATTATATTAGAAATGCAATTCCTAATGCAACAAAACAGCCTGCAGTTATGAATGGCATTGCAGGGTAGAATTTGCCTTTTTTTGATATGTAAAAGAGCGAGGCGAGCGCGAGCGTTGCGCCTATGCTTATTAGAAGCGCCTGGATAAAACCGAGTTGATTGAATACAACGCCTGCGAGTATTATTGGGAAGATGACATCGCCGCCTCCGAGTATTGCAACGCTTACTTTTATTTTTTTATCTTTAATCTTGGCATCTTTTTTAATTTCTTGAATTGATGCTTTTTCTTTTTTTCCTAAATATGGGACAAAAAAGCCTGTGAAGAATTTCAGCTTTTTAATCTGGTATTGCGCCATTTTTTGCATGAAGCCTGCGTGCCAGACTGCGTAAATGTCATAGATAGAAATTAAAATGAGGAGCAGGATAACTGTCCAAATGTTCAAGAGAGGGACAAAAATTGCCGCAATTCCTGGATAGATAAGCAATTCTGTCAAATTATGCACAACAATATTTCTTTTAATAAGCTTGAATATTGCCAAGGGTATTGCGATTAAAATTGCTATTAGTGGGGCATATTGGATTTTTTGCATAAATGCATTAAATGTTATTCCTAAGGCAAGCGCTACAACAACGAAAAACCATGCTCTTAAGAAAAATTCAGCCTTGTATTTCATCAGAAGCAGCATAAAGATTACTGCGATTGCGATTGCCAAGACGATTGAGATTAATGTGCTGGCTGGTTTTATATCTTGAGGCGGATCCATTCCATACGGGAGATTATAAGTCGTGATGTTTGTTATATTGCCTTGCTCGTCTCTTACTTGCTCTATTTTAGGGGAATACTGATTAATTACTGCTATTCCAATTAGCTGAGTGATGAAAAACATGCCTAAAAGGATGATGATGATTTTTATTGAGTGCTTCATTTTAGTTTTTATTTATGTGGGATTTGAAATCTCTTGCGAGAGCGTGAAAGCTTTTTTCTAATGATTTAAGATTATAACCTATTTCTTTTGTTTGAATGATATTTGTTATAGTTAGAGTTAACAACAAAACTAAAATTGCTTCTTCTAGTGTTGGGGAATTTCCGAAAAGATACCATGCTACTATTCCAATTGATAAAACAAATAATATCCATATTATTATATCTTGCCATTTCATTTTATTATCACTATTGTTATGAGTATTAAAGCCAAAATTGCAATAATCCAAATAATTAAATCTCTCCAATTCATTTTATTATTTAATCAAAGAGGTTTTTAATACTTTTTACTTCAGCCTAATTGTCTCAAGATTTCTTGGAACAATTGTTTCTATTTTATTTGTCCGATGAATGCTTGAAGCAAGATCAAGGCATCTTGACGGCTCGCCATGATTGATGACTATTTTTTTCGGCCTTGGATTCATCCTGTTTACATACTGCATCAGCTCGTTTCTTCCTGAATGCGAGGAAAGTCCATTTAACGTCTCTACTTCCAGATTTATTTTTAATGTTTCATTATTATTCTCTTTTCCAAGATTTATCTCTTTCTTTCCTTCCTGAACCTGCCTGCCGAGAGAGCCTGCACCCTGGAAGCAGCTAAAAACTAAGAGATTTTTTGGATTGTCTGCGAGATTTCTGAAATATTCCACAGATGCTCCACCTACTAACATTCCTGATGTTGAAACTATGATGCATGGGCCTCCTTCTATGACTTGCTTTCTTTCTGCAGGGGAGCCAACTCTCTTGAATATGTCTGAAAGAAATGGGTTGTTGTCCTGTAATATTTGGCTTCTAACAGAATTACTTAGAAAGTCAGGATAGGCTGTGTGAATTGCATTAATGTCCCATATCATGCCATCTATATAAACTGGTATTTTGGGCAACTCTCCTGTGCGTATTGCTTCTTCTATCCTAAGCATTGTTTCCTGAGCGTGCCCAAGACCTAGTTCTGGAAAGAGAATTTTTCCGCCTCTTTCAATTGTTTTTTTTGTAAGTTCAACGAATAATTTCTCTGTTTCAGAGCGGGGAGGCAGAACATTTTCTTTCCCGCCATAGGTTGCCTCCAATTGAAGAGCTTCTACACGGGGAAAGCGATTTTCTGCAGGGTCTAAGAGGCGGGTTTTCCCGTATTTTGTGTCTCCGCTGTAAACGAAATTGTGAAGCCCGTTTCCTACATTAATGTGCACTTGGGCAGAGCCAAGCACATGTCCTGCGTTATAGAATGTTATTCTTATATCAGGGGTGATGTCTGTAACCTCGCCATATTCCAAGCATATAGAATGCCTGACCATCTCTTTAATATCTTCCCCTTTATAGAGAGGAAATTCTGCTTTTTTATAGGCGACTCCGATAAAATCCAAGGCGAGCAAAGCCGCTATATCTCTTGTTGGAGGGGTGAGATATATTGGGCCCTTATAGCCCATTTTATACAGGTAAGGACACAAGCCACCGTGATCTGTATGCGCGTGAGAAAGAACAATTGCATCAATAGAATCCAGATTTCCGATTTCTGCTATGTTTAGATAAGGGAATCTTTCAGCGCCTTCTGCAATTGCCGGATTTATTCCGCAATCTAAGAGAATTTTTGAATTTGGAGTCTGCAATAGCAGGCAAGATCTTCCAACCTGCCTGCCGCCGCCAAGATAAGTAAGGCGAACCCACATGTCCATTTTCTCAGGGTTCCATTCCTTGTAGATTTTTCTTCCTATGTCGTTTAAAAATTTCTTTCTGTAGACATTATTCGCATATAAAACTGATCTTATCTTCTCTGTTATCTTGCTGGGGATTGATGGGCTTCGCTGTACTTGGGGAAGCCAGAACGTTGATTTTTTAATGTCTGTCAGGATTGAACCCTGCTTTCCTATTACTAAACCTGGTTTTTTAGCCTCTATTATTACTATGCTTCTTTGCACATCAAATATGACATTTGTTATCCCTGCTTCTTCAGGGATTAGTGCGTGGATTGTCTTCTCTGTTTCTGCTTCATTGAGAAGAATTTTCTTGTCTGCTCTGAGGTCAATTCGCTTCTTTATTTTGTTAACTACATTTCTAATCTGCTGCTCGCTATTGCGCAGAAAATCCTTATCGTCTGTGTAGAGGACAATATTTGCTCCTTCAAATGCTGCGTCAACAATGACTTTCGGAAGCTCTTCTTTGATTGTCTTCAAAATATCAACCATTTTAAGAATATGTAAATATTAATTATCTGAACTGATGAATTATTTCTTCAGATATTGCATGATTCAGCCCAGACTTTGTTATAGAAAAGATATCTATTCCGTTGCCTGAGCCTACATCTCTTTGCGTTGAAGATTTAAGGCATTTCTTGGCCAATTCTATTCCCTGCTCAATTGTCAGATCTTTTTTGTATTCGCTTTCAAGAATTCCGAGAATGTAAGGCATTCCTGAAGAAAAGTTTGCGTCGTAATCTTCAACTTCGTACACTCCGCCTGCAGGCTCTATTGTGAAGAGCGAGGCTTTTCCGTTAGAGTCTACGCCTGCTATTAATGTGCCGACTATACTGATTATCATTGAAGGAGTTCTTATGTTTCTATATGTTAGCATTGACAAGAGGTTCGCCGCCTCTTTAACAGTTGGCTTGCTTTTTGTCCTTAATTCCTGCAATCTTAATTCTGCCGCGAGAATCTTATTTGTCAATTGGGCATCTGCAACGCCGCCTGTGTATGCGACAAGAATGTAATCATTAACTCTTAGAATTTTCCTGTAATTCTTGCCCATTATAAGGTTTCCTGCTGTAACTCTTCTATCTCCGCCTAAAACAATTCCATCTTTGCACGCGATTCCAACTAGGCTTGTGCTTGATTTCAAAGTGTTCTCGGATATTTCGTCATTCATCTTAAGAATCTAGAATTTCTATGTTAAATATAAAATTTTCAGGTATTTAAGTTTTTCGGAAACCCTATCCTAGTAGAAAGTAAACCTGCAATTGATATTTTGCAGGATGGAAATTAATAAAAAGGAAAAAAGCTAAGAATTAGTATGGCGATTGAGAATTATATTGAATATAATCTTTTGTTATTAGACTCTGATAAACATATTATAATAGAAAGAGAATCTGTTAGGGGAGAAATATTGCCAAGAAGAGGAGATAGAGTTAATTGTTTTGTATCAAGTGAATTTCCTACGGTTTATGAAGTTAGAGATATTGTGCATTATATACAAGAGAATAGAGCTTTTCCGATACCTAGAGTAATAGCGATAGCAATGAAAAATAAGGAATCTGAACGCTTATAATATTTGAATTATGGGATTTGATATGTCTGCTTCTTCTATTGTTCTTAAGCTTTTTAGCTCATCTTCCTTGAGTGGATGAATATTGTTATGCTCTAAATGAGATATTTCCTCTACTTTTTTAATTCTTATTATGTTGTCCACAAAACTCTCGATTTTCTGCTCGTGGCTTACGATGATGAGCTGGGATACTTTTAATTCCTGCAGGATATCGCGCATTTTTCCAAGCTGGGTCTCTGAAAAACCGTCTGTAGGCTCGTCCAGAATTACGATGTCTTTTGTTTTTATCCTGCTAAGCATTGAATTAATAATCTGATTGAGAGCCAGCCTATATGCCAATGCGATTGCTGTTCTTTCCCCGCCAGATAAGAAAGAATACTCCATTTCTATGCCGTTGTGAATTATTATCGGAGAGAATGACTCATCAAGCCTCACAGTTAATGAGCCCTGCTGAACCAGCATATCAAACCATTTGCTGAAAATCCTGGAGAATTCCTGCCTTAGTTTTATCAAGACATTGCGCTCTGTAAACTCCATAAGCTCCAGAAAACTCAAGGAAAGCCAATCAAATAATTCCTGCAGGAATGCAAGATTTTGCTTTGATTTTTCCTTGGTATTTATTGATTTTTCCTTGGACGCAATTTCTGTCTTTGTCAAATCAATTTCCTTATTTAATTGCGCCAGAAATATTTCTGCTTTTCTTTCTTCCATGCTTGCTGCCTGCAATTCTAATTTTTTGAGCTTTAACAGATTATCAAATTTAGAAAGCTCGGAGATTTTTTCCTTCAATATGAGAATATGATTGTCAAAAAGCCGTATATCGCGCATTACTTCCTCTTTCGCGCTTATAAGCTGCTGAAGCCTCTTTTTTTCTTTTTCCAAATATATGGATTTTGTTCTTAGAACTTCTTTTGATATCTTTTCCTCTTCAAGGGCAGATTTTTCGAGCTTATATTTTTCAATCTCTTTTGAAAAAATTATTGTTTCTTTTTCCAAAAAAATTATCCTTTGTCTTGCCTTGTTTAAACTATCTTCTGTTTTATTTAAAATATTATACTTGTGGTTCTCTGGAACATCCTGCAGGCAAGTAGGGCAGAGGTCTATATTGAATATTCTTTCTTTTGTTGCTGTTGTTTCATGCTGCTGTTGTTTTAAAGAAGATATTTCGCTTGACATGCTGAAATATTGCGCATTTAATTCCTCTATCTTCTTATTTTTTTGTGATATACTCTCAAGAATAAGCCTATAATTGTCTTCATTAAATACCTCTGCCTCGGATATGCTTTTTTTCAATTCATGGAACTCATTTTCTAAATTTGCATAATTTTCATGCTTATTTGAAGTTATAATCTTTATTTTTTCAATTTCCTTTTCAAGATATTCTTTTTCTTTTATCTTTAATTCTAATTGGAGGGCTTCTGACTCTATTTTTTTTGTCCTGTCAATCTTAGAATCTAAATTTTGCATTTTTCTTATTTTTTCCTCTTCGAGATTTTTTAAGTGGAGCGTCCTTGATTCTAATTTTATTTTGTCTTCGTCTAAATCTTTTATTTCGCCCTGAAGAAGTTTTGAATCCTCTTTTAGATTGTTCAAAAAAAGAACGAGATTTTCCCTAATTTTTCTGTATTTGTCTATGCCTAAAATATGGCGCAATATATTTAATCTTGTTTCTGCATCCTCCATGATTATTTGTTTCATCTGCTCTTGAGGGGTATAGACAGTATAACGATAAAGGAGATTATTTTTCTTGATAAATTCCTGCGGATATCCTATTAATTCCAGAACTTTTATTTTTATTTCTGTAATAGAAGCATCTATTCTTTCATTGTCTATCTTGATAGATGCAGACTCATTCGTCACGCTTTTATGATTTCTTTTTAATTTGCGCTCTATTGTTATATTTTTTCCGCTTATTTCAAATTCCAATGAGACTTCGCCGTAATCTGCGCTGTTTCTTAAAATGGAGGAGCCCCGCTGTCCTGGCTGAAGCCCGAATAGCGCGTATTCTATTGCCAGAAGGATTGATGTCTTGCCAGAGCCTATATCTCCCGCAAGCAGTATAGTTCCTTCTGGGAACATTATCTCTTCGTGCTTGTAAGACCTTACATTTTTCAGCATTAATTTTTTAAGTTTCATATTCCAATTATTTTCTTTGCTTCGGATAATAGCCTCTCTTCAAATATGGCTGATTTTTCCTCGTCGTTTTTTTCAATTTGCAGAACCCTTATCAGCGAATGGATAAGGTAATTGAACTTGCTTTTATTTATGGTTTCAAATTTTTTAATAATCTGCGACTCTATGTCTTCTGTGTCTATTGTCTCTAATTGTAATTCTGGCTCTAAAAATGATAGCCTAGAAATATTCTTTAGTAGAAGAAACGCGCCTTTTTCTTTTGTGAAATTTAATATTTTCGCAAAACTTATGTCTGATATCCTTCCCTGTTCTATTATGCCTGTCAATTTTAATATTATTATCTTGTCCTTGAGAGATATTTTTTCCAATGAAGATATTATCTCATCTGTTGCATTTATTGTATCATGAATTTCATAATTGATGATGGTTGTCTCCTTGAGCTTTATCTCCTGCTTTTCTATTTTTCCATTGTTAAATATGTAAAACGCTCCTTTTTGAAGCTCTTCTAATTCAGATAGATTATTCGGAAAGAGCGGACCTGGATAGACTTTGCCATTTTTGCTGTAGCTTATATGCAAGTGTCCGAGAGCGAGATAATTTACGGGAGGCAGTTTTGAATCATCAACTGATTTTATATTTGGATTTGGAATAGCACTCCTTATTGCAGTATGCAGCATTAATATCTTAAACAATCCAGGAGAATCCTGCAAGCTTATTTTTTCTATTTCGTCCATCTCCAAGCCTGACTTTTTTCCAGGATAGCCGTAAATCGCGACATTCCTGTAGATGGTTGGCTGCAATACTATCTTGCTGGCGTGTGTTTCGTAATTCGCGGCATTTTTGCAGAATCCTGATTTTTCCAAGACATCAAGAAATGTCTTTCCTGAAACAGAATAATCATGGCTTCCTGCTATTATAAAAACTGGAATATTTGCTTCATGAAGTTTTCTAAATTCTCTAAATACCTCTTTCAATATGTCTATAGAAGGATATGCTGAATCAAATAAATCTCCGGCAATAAGAATAAATTCTACTTTTTGCCTGATGCATATACTGATTGCCTTTTGAAAGCTCTGCAGGTTTAAGGCGTTTAATTCTGGCACTCTCCAGCCGTCTAGATGGCAATCGGCTAAATGGGCGAATTTCATGAAAATTCAGCGAGTTTTTCTTATATATAGTTTGTTGTATTACAGCAAAATATATGCTTTAATGCTTGAAAATTATGCGCAGGCTATAATCTGCTTTATTGGGGGGCAGAGCGCGAGTGATTCAATGTCCTTGCCTTTTGTGAAATGAGCTGGCTGAACCTCTAAAATATAATTTCCTACTAAGCTATAACTGGAAGGAAGCTCAAAGACGAGGGAAGGTGTTAATTCTTGAGGATTTAATCCTTCTTCGTAACTTGTTTTATTTATTAATATGATTGGATTATTTTTTGGAATATCTTCCCTAAATTCTCTTGATTCAAAACCAACTCTAATAAAAGCCATATCCACTTTGAATAATCCCCTATTCTGCAGGACGAGAGTCAAGTTATTTATATCGTTTGCCTCGTGCTTGCATCGGGCATCTTCTATTATTATATTAATGCCCTCTCTGCACTCTGGCTTTTCCTTTGGCACGTATAATTTTAGAAAACCATAGGTGAGAGTGCTGATTGTTATTGCTATGAGGATTAATAGAACATAGCTCATTATTTCGCTGATTCCTCTTTTGTACATTATTATTTCAGAGAAAAGTTGTTTTTATAGTTTGCGAAGTCTTTTGGTTTTAGAAAATATACTGATTAGCATTATTATTAATGGAAGAACTAAAAAATTGAATGAGGCTAACCAAAGAAATTCTTGACTTAAAATTAATTGTATAATAGCGGATTTTGTATCTAATTTTGGTATTAAACTTAGATAAATAATTATTATTCCTGTAAGAAATAAATTAATATAAAGAAAGTTTCTTAGGAATAGTGTATCTAAATCTTTATAGTGAATTATTACAAAAATTATTACATACCAACCGGAAATAAAAAACCATTGAAGTTGAACTAATGGTTCATTAGCCGTATCATAATTTCTAAAAAATATGCCAATAACTGCTGGTATAAGAATTGAAATAGTAATTATAACTTGACTTAATCTCACACATTTATTTTCCATTAATTGTGGTAGAATTATTGAATTATAAAAATATTGTGGCTATTAAGTATTCGTGTAGAGAAGAGGTTTGCTTGACTTTAGGTAAAAAGCTTCCTCATGCCTTCCTCGGTTCTGCTACCCTATAAGCACCGTGCGTTCTGCTTAGGGCTGCTCCGATCAAGGCCTGACCCGTTTCACAGAGGCACGATCGAACAGGACAAAACGTCAACGTCCGACAAGAGACTTTTTATCTTCTATCTCACGCGCCTCTTTCAGCTCGCCATGAAGCCCATTTGCGAATGGCGCAGGGCTGGCGCGCCAGCTGCTCTACGCGTAGAGCAGCTGTATAGTATATATAAAATTATCTTTTTTATTATAAGAGAATTACTCGCCATTAATCTGGTCTTTGATTTTTCTAATATCTTCCTTTATCCTGCTTTTGCCCTTTAGCTTGGGGCGAGGGCGGCCGTTCCTTGTAGCTAGAATTACGAGCAAAATAAACAAGATAAATGAGAGGAAAAATCCATTCATTAAAAGTATTGTTGTAGTATCCATTGTAATTCATGCTTAAATGGGATATTTAAGGTTTTTTGTTCTCTATTAGTAGAAAGAAAGGGAAATTTGTTTCTCTAATCTGGCTTTAATTTTGTGGAAGAATTAACCAACATCGTAACACCAACAGTAACCTGCTTGTTGGAGCCCTACATAAGGGATGTTCATTCCTACTGACTTACATTCGCCAAAAAGACTATATTTATTAAAACAGTAACTCCCGCAAGAAATTAATACTTCGCCCGCTTTTGGGCAACATTCCTCTTCTCCGCATGTTGTTCCGTCTTCTCTTTTCGCAATCATTTCATTAAGCCTATCTTTATCTTCCGGAATTACTATGCTATTACACCAATCCTCGGCGCTTGTTTTGCCATTAATGCATTGTGCATCGCTATATATTGTAACATAAGATGGGGTTTCGTAATCTGCTCCGTTATCAAAATCTTTAACAGATATCGGGGCTGGTGAAGGCGTTGGTGTAGGTGTTGGTGTAGCGCTTGCAAGCGAGAGTAGAGTATCTGGATTTGAATTAACATTTAATAAAATTAAAAGAAATAGGAATATTGTGAAAATAAAAAATAATAATATTGCCTTTATATTTCTCATTTATTTTATAATATTCTGCCTTTTATAAATATTGTTGTAGTGTGTAACATAAATCACATTTTCTCTAATGTTTGAATATTAAGAAGCGAGAGGGAATTTTTTAATACTTGGGAAAATATGTCGACAAGAACAAGTTTGAATGATTCATTATCCGAGCCTATAACTTTTTCTGTATGATAAAATTCATTGAAAATCTGCGAGATATTATAAGAGTAATTTGCGATTAAACTAGGGGCAAGAGCACTATAGGCTGATAAAACAATCTCTGGAAAATTTGCTAGTTCTAATAGCAATTGTTTTTCTTTATTTTCAACTTTGTTTATTTCGTATTTGCTATTTGGAGCATATTTTGCTTTTCTTAGAATGCTTCTTGCTCTTGCATATGTATAGAGAAGATAAGGACCTGTGTCGCCTTCAAATCTAATTGCTTCTTCTGGCTTGAAGGTCATATCTTTTATTTTTTCTATTTTTAGAAAATAATATCTTATTGCAGCCATTGCTATTGCTTTTGCCCTTTTTTCCTTTTCTTTCTTTTCAAGATTTTTATAGCGGGATTCTATTTCCTTGAATGATAGAGATTCTATTTCTTCCACTAAATCGTCTGCGTCTATGACATTTCCCTCTCTTGATTTCATCTTTCCTGATTCTAAATGAACTATGCCATAACTTAAGTGACGCAATTGATTGTGCCATTTATAACCAAATAATTCCAATAATGCGAAGAGAACTTTAAAGTGATAGTTTTGCTCGCTTGCGACAACATAAAGCATTTTGTCAAAATTATATTCTTTTTTTCTTAATAATGCGAGATATATGTCTTGGGTTATGTAGATAGATGTTCCGTCTGCCCTTAAAAGAACCTTTTCATTTAGATTGAATTTTCTTAAGTCTGCTATTATGGCATTGTCCTTTTTTATGAGAATGCCTTTTTTAAGAGAGTCCAAGACTATTTTTCTGCCTTCTTTGTAGATTTTAGATTCAAAATATTCCTTGTCAATGCTAACATTAAATTTCTTATATGTTTCCTTAAATCCCTGCAATGCCCAGCTATTCATTTTTTTCCACAGAGCAAGTGTTTTCTTATCTCCTTCTTCCCATTTTCTCAGGCATTCTTGGGCTTCTTGTTCTAATTCTGGATTGTTTTTTAGTTCTTGAGCAAATTTGACATAATAGTCGCCTATAAAATGATCTGATTTTTTTCCTGCCTTTTCTGGAGTGATTTGTTCTCCGAATTTTTCATAAGCGAGCATTGACTTACAGATATGGATGCCTCTATCATTGTTTATGTTAACCATTATTACTTTATTTCCCGCATATTTGAGAATATTTGCAATTGACTGCCCTAATACTATATTTCTAATATGGCCTACATGGAGGGGCTTGTTTGTATTCGGACCTATGTATTCTATAACTGCTTCTTCATTAATCTTACGCTTTCCATAATCTCCTTTTTCTTTTTGTATCTTTTTTAATGTATTCTCTGCAAGGATTTTTGAATTTGTAAAGAAATTAATATACGAACCGATTGCTTCTATTTTTTCTATTTCTTTTGATAATTGAATTTTCTTAATTAATTCTTTTGCTATTTCTTTAGGGTCTTTTTTTAGTGTTTTTGAGATAGCGAAACATGGAAAAGCATAGTCTCCAAGTTCTGGAGTTGGGGGAATTTCTATAAGTTTAGAGATCTCGTTTTCTCTTAGATTTGTTGCTTTTGCTAATAAACTGATTATCTTTTCTTTCATAGGGTTATTTCTTTAATAGAATTAATAAAGCTATGCGTTGAAATTAGTTTTCGCGCCACATTCAGGGCAGAACTTCTCATTTCCTTCAAGCATTTTCTGACAGCTTTTGCATTTTGGAATATCTTTTCTTCTTTCTATAATTGCTTTATAGCCTTTTTTTCCTGAAACTAATGTGGAAAAGGCGTCTTGAATTACTTCAGGATCCTGGTATTTTCTTAAATCGCGATTGCTTGCCATTTTGTAAAAATAGGTTGATTGGATATTTTAAAAATCTTGTGATTAAGCTTCCGCCGGGAGTCGAACCCGGGACCTCCGCATTACGAGTGCGGCGCTCTGAACCAACTGAGCTACGGAAGCATGAGATTTTAAGAAAGAAAAGGTTTATAAAATTCTGTTTTTTAATAGAATTATAAAAAGATGTGATGAAAATTAGATATTTGGGCTTTTTGATTTTTTTAGTATTCTGTGTACTTGTAAGTATTGGATTAGTTAGTGCTTTTGAATTTAATGGGACAGTTTATGATATTAATGGAAATGCATTAAATAATACTATCGTTAACGTGACTATCCGCTCTGTAGTTAATTGGCAGGTTGTGGGGTATAATTTTACAACCAGCAACTCAAGCGGATGGTTTAACTTAACTGTTGCAGAGAATAGTAATTGGTTATACGAGGCTGGAATTTATCATAAAAATGGAACAGGGACTTTAACCCATGTTGATTATGTGGGACAGAGCCTTCCCTCTTTTCCTGCTTTTATATATAATCAACTGAATAATGTGCCATTCTATTTGAGAGAAGGCGGAACAATTAATATTACCACTGTTAATAGCAGCGGGCATAGAATTAGCTTTGATTACCAAGTTAAAGATCTCTTATTAGGATATCCTATTGCTGAAAGCTTTACAACTGGCGGAGGAGTATTAGAAGCAAATATACTTGTTCCTAGAGATAGAAATTATTCTATTATGACATTCCCTAATAATAGCCTTCCAATAAGTTTTGAATGGACTAATTTTAGCTCTGGTAATTCCTACACAATTGCTGGAAATGCCGCTGGAAATGCTTCGAGATATAATGCCACGACAAGAACATTGCATAAGGTATTTAATGGTACTTTAGGTTTGTTAGAAGTGGTTGGGTTTGTCAATGCTTCAAATGTGACAAGTTCTGGAGGATGGGATGATTTTGCAGTTGTGCCGTTCCTTATGGAGCCCGGGAATATTATTCATACAACGCAAGGAGCTCTTCCATTTAACATGAGTTTCTTTAGAGGTGTTGGCCTTACTGATTTGTTCAATCTTACTAATGGATTTTATAATATTACTCTGCCTGTTTCTGCGGAAGGAGCATCTTATATGCTATTTGCAACTGCAAGAAATGCATCTAGATATTACGGGGGCTTTGCTAACCTAACCTTGAGTTATGGAGCAGGAGGAGTGAGAAGAAATATTAGTTTATATGGTATGTTGGGAACACACGGAAATATTAGCGTATCAAACGCTATTAATTTTGCGACTAAGAAAAATTTAGCTGCTGCAAGACAGACATTTCAAGTCGTAAACATTACGAATAGTAGCCTGTCTCAAGCGTCTATCCATATTGAAATGACTGTTGATTATTCTAATTTTGGAGCAATCCAATTTACTTGGATTGAAGATGTTGGACAAGAGAGCAATGGCAACTTCAGCATTCCATTAATTAACGTTACTGGAATAAAGGAGATGAATATTTTTGCGGGGGGAGGGAATTATGCGCCTAAAAGAATAGCTCCGACTGCTTCTCAGCTAATTACAGATAATAATGCAAATGGAAATGCCAGCAACATTAGCGTTAATTCATTCAATCCACAAGCAATTGATAGCGCGTTGGGAGCGTCTTCTATAACAATGGGGCTTTATATTTCAAATTCTACATGTGATGTTCCTGATCCTTCTAGCGCTTGTGTAATAGGAAGTTCTACGAATATGGATGACTTTAATCCTATGTCGGCTATAATTGGGGGAGGAAAATTGAGCTTCAGAATGGGAACGGCCGGCATTTTAGTACATTATGTAAATGTGGATATGATGGCGTCAGGTCCACCGGACGCTTTATTTGATGATAAAACTAAAAACGGAACATCTGGAAGCGGTTTTAGTGCTGCCTTAAGATTCGGTTCTAGCGGACCTACTGTATACGATTACGTTTTAGTATCTGTTCCTTATTCGGAATCTGCAAGCACTGGATTGAATGATACGCAACCTGTCAACATAAGTATTCCTGTTTTTTATGATGATAATTGGAACGTTATATGGAACGCTACTGTAAATGGCACTAATTCCAGTGCTTTTGCAGGAAACTTCTCTCATTATTCTACTAAACAAAGTGATTGGCAATATCTTTTGAATAATGTAACTTGTACTACTAATTCCACATTATTTAATCTTACTAATCCATGTTATATTAATACTACTTCAGATAAAATATGGATAAGATTGCCACATTTTTCTGGAACAGGGCCCAGTGTAACAGGGGCGGCTATTCCAGCTGCCGGCAGTTCTTCCGGGGGGACAAGCAGCTCGTCTGGCGGCAGTGGTACTACAACAGCAACTAATAAAACTACAAAAACAAATAGTTGGACAAAGATAACACCAGGAAATGTAACAATAATGAAGATAAATGATAAGGAAATCGGATTAAAAGAGATATCAATTGAAGTTAATAATCCTGCACAAAATGTAAAGGTAACTGTTATAAAATATGATGGAAAGCCCGCAAATGTAACTGTTGAGAAGTCTGGGAAGGTCTATAAATATTTAGAAATACAATCTCGAAATTTAGAGAATAATATAAAAAAGGGCGTGATAACATTACAGGTTGAAAAATCTTGGCTAATTAGTAATGGGCTAACAAAAGATAAAGTAATATTGTTTAGGTACGATGGAAATTCTAATCAATGGAACGAGTTAGAGACAAAATATATTAATTCTGATTCTGAAAATGAATATTTTGAAGTAGAATTGACGTCATTTAGCTTCTTTGCAATTGCGGAAAAAATTGAGAGGGTTGTTGAAGAGGCTACGCAAGCGCAAATTCCTGCCTCTACTGAAACTCCTTCAGAGGCTAAACCTATATCTAAAGGTATATTATGGTCCATTATAATTGGAGTAATTATTATGTTAGGAGTTGTTGGATATTATACATTAGTAAAAAGAAATAGATGAAAATAATATCGTTAATCTCCTTAGTGAAAGTCCAATAATATTCTTTGGATAATTTTAAGAAAGAGGATATTTATAAACTTCTTTTTTATAATTTACTTGAGGTTATTATAATGAAAAAGAGAAGGAAAAAAAACTTATTAAAAATGTTATTTGTTGGCTTGGCTAAATTACTATTGTTTATTGTAAAAATACCATATTATTTTATAATAGGATGTGTTGATATAGTCAAGGAGATGAGTAGAATTTTTAAAAAAAAGGAGGTTGAAAAAAAGAGGGCTTCAATGACGGCAGATTATCAGGAAATTAGGGTTATAAAATCAGAGAAGGGAAAATTTAATTCCTTTGAAAACGCCGTCATGAACACTGACAGCAAAATAGGAATTATTGTCGGAGCAAGAGGATCTGGAAAAACTGCATTTGGATTGTCTTTCATGGAGAATTTATATTCTAAAAAAAAGAAAAAGATTTTTGCCTTGGGTTTTAAGAAAGAGGAGATGCCTTCTTGGATAGAAGTTATTGATGATGTCTCTTGGATAAAAAATAATTCATTTATTTTAGTTGATGAGGGAGGAATATTGTTCAGCTCGAGAAAGGCAATGAGCA
>CAZNQS010000004.1:0-47306 GCA_964575515.1 Candidatus Woesearchaeota archaeon
TTATGTTTATTTGTTGATTTAATGATGTAACAATTGTCTTTGTTCTTGTAACAATAGCATTAACTACGAAAGAGTCTGATAATGCTCTATTAAATCTTGCTATTCTATTAACTAAATCATCTAAATTTAAATTTTGAATAAGATTAGAAATTAATATTTTTGTTTTTGAAATTGAATCATCAATATTTATTAAATTATTTAAATTTCTAAATCCAGAATACATTTTACTAATAAAATTATTTAAAAACATTGATAAAATATTTTCTCTTCTTGCAGAGATTTGTTTTGCTCTTTCTCCTCCTACTTTAAAAGATTGAGTTATATTTACATTGAATAATGCTCCTCCAGCAGCTTCATTCCAAATATCAACAATAATATTATCCCTTAATATAGGAGAATAAAAATTCCCAGATTGATTTCCATTTGCAGGAATAAAGTTAAACTCTAAAGTCAAATTATTCGCAGTTGAAGATATATTAAAATAAGTTAATTGATTATTACCATTTGAGATATTAATCCATGTTGTATTTAAACCTGTATTAATTTCTCTCAATCTAAGAGATATATTTGAACCCATTAATAATGTTGAATTTGTTGTTATATTCACTCTATTATTTGTCCCAGAAAAATTAACATTATCAAATAATTGAGTAGCAGGAGTTAAATATTTATAAGATTGATTCCTATATATTAGTCTAATTTCTTCAGCAGAAGGGATAGAACCATTCCAAATCATGACTTCATCAATCCCTCCAGCAAAAGAAGCAGTCTGTCCTGTTCTTCTTCCTATCATTACCTGGTCTACCCCTGGGTCGGCATAAGTCACAGAACCAGTGAAATTAAGAACTCCGTCAACATAACCTGATATATTAATTGTCCCAGCACCATTGGGAATATGGGTGCAAACTAAGTGATGCCAAGTTCCAACAGATGTTGTAAAATCAAAAGCACTAACATTTCCCCCACCACCAAAGGTATCACAATCAAAAACGCCTGAATTTCTAGTCATTTCATAATTATTATCTCCTCCAATTATACCTAGTGATGTTGTAGCAGAGGTAGAAGCAGATACCCAAGCCATTATCGCGCCTGTTGAATTTGGGTCATTACTGCCTGATACGCTAAATTGACTTTGACTCCCATTATACCAATATCCTGAACCTACTGCTCCTGTAGAGTTCCAGATTGGTTGGTCAACATATCTGGCATTAACTCTAAACTCAAAGTTATTTCTTGAATAATCATAAGTAGTATTACCTGGATCTGTATGATTCACATCATAAGGCAAATAAAGGACGATATTTGAATTATTCAAAGTAATATGCGAAAGAGGATATGCTTCTGTGGTTATATTATTTTTAGTTGTAGGAGAATACGAATCCACATCATCTATTGCTATTGTTGGGTCGAGAGTTATAACCTGTCCTGCAGAAA
Source organism: Candidatus Woesearchaeota archaeon (assembly GCA_964575515.1). GTDB lineage: Archaea > Nanobdellota > Nanobdellia > Pacearchaeales > GW2011-AR1 > JAUSIK01. Next base: position 1,435 of record CAZNQS010000004.1, read on the forward strand.
AGTTAATTTCAGTAAAATTAAATCTTAATAAAATATTATTCCCCGATCGTTCTACGTTAAGAGGAATTGAAACGTTAAAAAATACGCTATCACCAGAATCGTTTATTTCGCTTTTTTGAATCTGAAAAGAATTTAAAATATCTGAAAAATCATAAACTACAAACTTATCCTTTTTAATAAATCTATTTTGCTCTGAACTCTCGAAATATCTAAATCCATTATTAAATATTTCCAAAGATAAATTGGATGAAACATTAAAAGTAATCTCTCCTATATTCTTAACATCTAATAAATCTATTTGCGGAATTGTTATATTAGCTCCAAATTTCCAGTTTTCTGGATTATTAATTACAAACCATTTATAATCTCCATTTATTAAAGATAAATCTCCCGCTTCTCTCTTTGAGCCATTAGAAATAACATAAGTTGAGATATTAATTTGATTATTAGATTGGGTAAAAATTAACTTAGAAGATATATTTGTCAAAGTTGTATTGTCGAAAAACTTCTCATCTTCTGATTTTAGGACTTGACTAATAGCATTAATTAAACTACTAACTATATTTGTTCTTCTAAATCCTCCAGTCCCGCTTCTCAAGCCAGTTAAAGAAACTGATTGAGTAACATTAACATTAAATAGTGCTGCTTGAGCAGGAGGAGTAAATGTCAAGGTAAAATTAGTCTCGTTAAACGCCTCATTTCCAGAACTATCAACAGCCAAATAATTCCACAAATAAGTCCCGCTAATATTAAATATTATTGAAGTATTAACTCTTATACTTGAATTTCCAACAACTGTGAAATTAACTGCAAATAATGTTCCCCCAGATGTTAAATTCCAGACATATAATGTAGCATTTGTTACATTTGTATCATCAAAAACATGCGCGCCAAACCAGACTGTTTCATTTGTAACAGTTGTCCCATTCGCAGGGCTTTCTAATCTAACTTTTGGAGCTGTTACGTCAGGCCCCCTGCAAACACCATCCCATAAAGTTCCATTTGTATAATACGTCCTAAATACAGAATTGCCTGAACTATTCGTATAAGCAACTGCAAATGTTCCTAAGCATAAAGAATTGCCTGTTATAACATCTTTTCCTACAACGTCTAATAAAGGATAAGTTGAATTAGCAGCTGTAGGTTCTATCGCGATGTTTTGCGTTCTTATACTTCCATTCTCGAAAAATACAGTAGCATTTATTTTATTCTCGCTTTGTGTCCAATATACTAAAACAAAAGAATCAGAAGAATTGCCTTCTTCTCTCACTGTAGTCAAAGCAACTCTTGCATCAGTGCCCGCAGCAGTTACCAAATCAGTAGCGCCCAAAATAGCAACATTATTTGTTCTATAAACGGCATAAGTTATATCCTGATCAGCACCATCATAAAATGCCATGACAAATTTTTCTCTATCAGTTGCAACCCCGCTGTCATTCTTTAAAGCAGTCGTGGCAACATGATTAACAGTTCCTGATGCTGCATCAATATCCGTCGCAGACGTTACAGCAGTAGTAGAATCAGGAGAATACTGCGCATAAGTTACAGAATCTCCTCCTGTTCCATCATCAAACCAGATATAACTATATAAAGAACTATTGCTTCCAGCACATCCCACAAGATTGTCGTTGCTCCTATCAGGAGCCGCAGTGGTATCTGCATCAAATTCTGCGGTATTGGCAACCCCAGTATAATTAAAAACTGTTGCGCTTGCATCATTATTAACATCATCCATGTAACACACGGCAATCTGGCTCCCTGTTGCAATTACAGAGATATCAGTAGAGTTAGTTGTGGCGGCGCCGATAGCGGCAGAAACTCTAACCGGCCCGGTTATTAATGTAAGATTATTTGTATAAATAGATAACACGGCAGAACTAAAATTAATCCAAGCAAGTGCAAAATTTGAAGAATTTATCGGCGTAATAGAAACCCTTGAATATTTATCTACTTTTGTATTAACAGTAACGCCGTTTCCTATTTGTGCTCCAGTAGTATTGTACACTCTTAATGTAAGATTAACATTGGCGAAACCAGGTTGTATTCCGCCAGGAGGAAGCAGCATGGCTGCATAAAGGAAAGTGTCATTTGTCAAAGGAGCCAATGCTACTTGAGACGCTCCAGTAATATTAACCAAAGTTATGTTTGTGGTGCTCACAGGATCAACAACATGCTCAATCTCTAAACTCCCTCCAACTATTTTTAAGTCAAATGTATCCTGCTCGCCAATTAAATTATTCAAAAATGCCTTATTATATTGATTATCTATTAAAGAACTAAACTCTGTAATTAATTCCTCTTTGTCAATTTCATAAACCTCTATCTTAGGATTTCCTTCAATCACCTTAGAATAAATCTGAATATCTCTTGCATAAGTTAAATCTTGCTCAAATTTAATTCTTATATATTCCTCGTCTGAAATTGTCTCACTCCATATTCCATCTAACTCTTTTACATTATTATAAATATCAGAAATAAGTCTCTTGTCTTTGTCTAAGTGTTCTGCCCTTATTATTTCCACAATCTTATCAGAATTAAATCTCTTTATTCTATTATTTTCACTGCCATTTTCTTCAGAATTTCCTATAATAGAAAGGACAATTATTCCTATAATTAAAGCGATTAAAATCACAGAAACTATTATCTTCCCAGTTTTATTTATCATTTTTTTACCTCTTTTTTTCTTTCGTTTTCTCCGATAGACATAAAATTTATATAGTTATCATCAGTGTCTTTTTTTATGACAGAATTAAGAGTTAAAATCCCGGAAGAACTTGAATTTGAATTAAAGCAAGTACCAGATATAGAATTGTCTATATTAGTCACTAACTTATTGAAAGAAAGACTATCAAGAGCAATAGAATTCAAACAAATTGTATCTAAATCAAAATTAACAGAAGAGCAAGCAGAGGAATTGGCTAATGAAGTTAGTACATCATTAGCTAAAGGGTATGATAAATTATATTCTAAATACTCTAAAGATTCTAAGGGGTGACTAATGTCATCAAGATTTATAATTGATGCCAATGTCATCATATCATCCTTAATTAACAAAGGAGTCTCTTTTACGTCATTATTATTTAATATCATTTTTAACAAATTTAATCTAATTGCTCCAGAATTCCTGCTTGAAGAAATCAAAAATAATAAATCTAAAGTATTAGAACTAACTAAATTATCAAATGATGAATTCAGAAGATTATACAATATATTACTTAATGAGATAACATTTATTCCAGAAGAAAAGTTTATAAAGTTCCTCCCTAAAGCAAAAGAATTGGCTCCGCATCCAAAAGATGCCCCATATATTGCCTTATCATTATATACAAATTCACCAATTTTATCAGGGGACAAGGGTCTCTCCTCATCAAAACTTAAAGTTATATCTCCAAGAGAATTTCTAAGACTGCTTTTCACATAACTCCTTAACTCAATCCCATAAGTATTTCCATAATTCAAATTAAAAACACTTTTCATCTTTTCGCCTCCCTTTTTTTCCGATGCCCTATGGAATGGGCCTTTCTAGGAATATTCCAATAAGGCGATTTGCATTTAGCGCAACAAATTGGTTTTTTAGCAGAACGAGAAATCCATTTATGCGAGCATCTCTCGCATATATATCCATCTAATTTTATCTCACCCATTTTTCAAAAACAAATATAAATATCAAGCAAGAACTATCTTATAAAGCTTTACTTTTAGTTATTATTATTAGTTATAACTAAAAGTAATTACTAATGGTATATGACATCCTAAAATAATGTATCCTACTGAAAAATCAATAGAAAAAGAATAATAAAAATACCTAATCTAAGAATTATCTTTCCCCATACTTACTGCTATTGCTGAGGCTCTTTTAGGAATACTATATTTAGCCATCCTCTCATAAATAGTATTATGTCTAACATCATACATTTTGGCTATTTGTCTCATAGATAATCCTCGATCCCAATAGAGACTATTTAGCTCGTCTTTTGTTATAAAGAATTTTCTTGGATTTCTAATAAGGGAAGTATATTTCTTAAGATTTTCATAACTATAATTCATTTTGCCTTTTTTATTGAGTTTTTGCATCTTAAGAAATATCTCTATTTCATTTTCCCTCGTATAATTAATTTTTCTTGATTCTATATATTCCAATATTAATGATAATTGTGGTTGTTTAATTATAAGTCTGCCATTAAGTTTTTTGAAAAAATCTTCTTTAAGTCCTTGCATATGCCATTGATAGATTGTTCGCCATTTTCCTTCTCTCTTTTTCTCGATAATAAAACCTCCAAATTCCTTTTTAAGAAATTCCATTAATCTTTTATCAGTATTTGTTATAATAATCTGCGGAGTAAATATGATTTTTTTATTATTAAAAGAATTTATATGTTTAGATTTAGCTATTGTTACCGTTCCTTCTCCGTCAATTAATCCCGCCAAATAATCCAACCTTTCGTCTCCAGTAAAATTATAAGATGGTAAACTCATAGGGTAAATCTTTTTTAATTTTTTTATTTCTTCAAATAAATATATGTCTACATCATTATAAGGAAGATATTTCTTTCCATTGACTGAAGTTTTTCTAGATTTAATAAAATTCAATAAAAATTCAGCTTGCTTTCTCTTTATTAAGATAAAAGGCATAATCTCTTTCAGAAAAGATTCTATTTTATTGAAACCTGTTAGAAGCCATCTATAATATTTTTCATTAGTTTTAGGATTATGCCCCGAGATATTTGTAATTCCATAAAATTTTATATTCAACATATCTATTAAATTTTTATCTTTAGAAACAATTGAAATTGAAGGTTGGTATTTAATTTTTCCTGTCATTCTATGCCTTTTTCTTCCTATTAATAAACATCCTTCACCATCAATAATAGCGCCTATATAAGCTAATTTATCATTCATATTAATTCTAAAAGAATAGAAAATAAATACTTTTGTATTACTTTTTAAAGAAAAAACATCTTATCACTACTCTTAAGAGACCATTAAAGTCCAATTGACAGTCAATTGGTCCCCGGCCGAACCATCTAAAGTAACTTGAGTAAATCTATCAACTGCTAACATGGTCCCATTCCATCCTGAAGCAATAGCTGTCTGATTGAATAATGCTGAAGCATTTACTTCCAATCCTGCAATTCCAGAAGAGGTAAATGTTGTAAATATGCTGACATTTCCATTATTATTTGGAAGGATTGTAAATGTCCCAATTTGCCTTGACAATCCATTAACGTCATATTCATCTTTTTGAGCGCCAGAGCCATTATTCCATCCTTGCCCAGCATTCCCCTGATTTGCAAAAGCAGAACATCCCCCGCCTGTTGCATTACATAAGGATATTGTTGTAAAATTACCAGTGCTTGTTGTAGTCCTAAAAGCAGTTAAAAAATCTCGTGTTAAATTCAATCCTATAAATGTTATATTATTATGCGTACATCCGACATCTTCTACTCCCTCGCCATATCTTGAACCTTCTCCTCTAATAACCTTAACACAAACAACTCCATCGTATCTTAATCCTCCATCAGATTCAGTAGGAGCAACAGAAACTGCTGGCGTAAAAGAAAAAATTAAAATAGCAATAAACAAAACTAAAAACAAATTAATGCCAAACATTAAATATAATTTTTTATCAATCATTTTCATCCTCTTTTGATATGATTGCAATTCCAAAAATAGAGAAGTATTTAAATCTTTCTATCAATTTTTATTTTTAAATTATAAAAATAGATAAATATTTATAAAACCTAATAATTTAATTAAAATAAAATTAAGAGGATAAATGAAAAAACATTTTATCATAGCGGGATTATTATTATTAATTTATGTCGTTATTATAAATGGATTTAATGCATTAGCCTCCTATCATCTTTCGCAAAATCAAATAATTCAAGAACAAATAATAACAACTATTGCTCCGACAACGCAAATAGCGCAAGTCAGTACTTCTCTTTCAGTATCTGTATCAAGAAAAAGATGGTATGGCAAAATCTATGAAATAATAAACAATGAAGGAGAAATATCTAATCTATATTTACTAGGATTTCTAAAATTGCCTTTAGTTAATATTAACATTAGTTATGTCGTTTTTCATATCTTATTTTTCATCGCACTCTTAATTTATCTATCAATTCTAACAACAATAAGATTAATAAAGTATAAAAAATATAAATATTATTATAATTACATGTAAAAGAGGTAAAAAATGAAAAAAGATAATTGGCTTGGAATTATTCTATGGATAATAGGAGCTATTGTATTCGTCATCTTAACTCCAGAATTAAGAGATTTAGTTCTATTTATCATGCTTGCTATTCTCTTGTCTCGCATAAAGAATCACAGATTATTCTAAAAAATTATACTGATAGATCCGCCTTCATATAAAAACATAATTCTCTTTGCTTTCATAAAAGATAAAATCAAATATTTTATAAACGCTCTTTTCTTAAGAAAAAAATGGGATTTGAAAACATCTTCTTTTGGCCGTTTGCGGCGGCCTTTGCAGGCGCATGGCTTATCGTAGGCATCGCTATTCTAACATTCTGGATTTGGATGCTCATTGACTGCGCAAAAAGAAAATTTAAGAATGACATTGAAAAAGTAGTCTGGATTCTAATTATCGTCTTCTCTCACTGGATTGGCTCTCTAATTTATCTGATAGTAATAAAAGTTTATAATTCAAAGGGCCTGATAAAAAAATAAAATGCCCTCTATATTTCTTTACACAATATTAAGCGTAATCTTAGTAAGTCTTATTTCATTTATTGGCATGTTCGCGCTTTTAATAAAAATAAAAAATTTAAATAAAATCTTAATTTATCTAGTAAGTTTCGCAGCAGGAGCTCTTCTAGGCGATGCCTTTATTCATCTAATCCCCCAACTAATAGAAAAGACTGATTTCTCATTAATAACTTCTTTATACATACTATCAGGAATAGGAATCTTTTTCATTCTAGAAAAATTTATTCACTGGCAGCATTGCCATCGCAATATTACGGAAAAGAATCATGTTCATCCATTTGCCTATACAAATTTAATCGGAGATGCTCTTCATAATTTTATTGACGGCGTAATAATAGCTGGAAGCTATATTTCATCAATGACATTAGGCATTGCGACAACAATTGCTGTTGTCCTGCACGAAATTCCACAGGAGATAGGAGACTTGGGTATATTGCTTCATGGAGGATTCTCTAAAAGCAAGGCGCTTGCCTTAAATTTCCTTACCGCCATAACAGCCTTAATAGGAGCGCTCACAGCTTTTATCCTAGAAAAATTCATACCAAACATAGAATTATTCCTGATATCACTAGCCATAGGCAGTTTTATCTATATCGCCGGCTCTGATTTAATTCCAGAATTGCACAAAGAGACAAATGTTAAAAAATCGCTATTGCAATTAGTCTCGTTAATACTAGGCATGCTAATTATGACCTTTCTTTTACTCTTAGAATGAATAAATATTAAAATCTATGAATGATAAAATAAACATGACTAGTCTTAGCATTGCTTTAATCTCAATAGGCATTATAATTATACTAGCAGGAATTATATTGCACTTTGGAGAAAAAATGTTCAATTTAGGAAAACTCCCTGGAGATATAATTTACAAAACTAAGAATACAATCATTTATTTCCCATTCGCAACCTCAATAATAATAAGCATTATATTAACAATTACATTAATAATAATGTCTTTATTGATAAAATAAAATGCCATTTACACTATTCCCTCTAGAAAATTTCCCAAATGAAATCATAGCAACAATCTTCTCTATTTTATTTATAACAATTCTAATAATTGAATTAAGAATATTAATAAAATACAAATCAAAAAAAGAAGATAAAGCATCGTTCTTCTTGATTATAGCAGGAATCTTTATGCCATTTTCAATAAAAACTCTTGGCAAATATTTTGTTCCCATGATAGAAAAGCAAAAAAGCCGAAAAATCATTCAAACAGGTCCTTATAAATATATTAGGAATCCTTCATATACAGGTTTATTGCTTGAACTAATCGGATTTTCATTAGCATTATCAAATACCTTATCGCTATTAATAACATTATTAGTCTTTATCCCTGCAATTGCGTATAGAATAAAAATTGAAGAATATTTCCTTTTAAAGAATTTTAAAAGTTATGAAGACTATAAAAAAGAACTAAAAATTAATATCATTCGTATATTAAGGGCTCGTAGGCTAAAGGCAGACTGTATCCATGGCATGGATAAGATCCGGGTTCGATTCCCGGCGAGTCCATTTCGCTCACCGCAACGAAAATTTAGTAAGGGCTTGTAGTCCAATGGTTAAGACGCTACATTCGCAATGTAGAGATCCGGGTTCGATTCCCGGCGAGTCCATCTTAAAAGGAGGGGTTTTCCAAAGGGGAACCTTGGTTCCCCAGGACAGGAGAAAATAATATAAACCCTATTTTCCTAGTTCTTAAAGGAGGTTGAATATCAGCCTTTGTGTCTTAAGAGGCGAAATATCAAGCTATGTCAAAAACAATAGGCATTATATCAATAAAAGGAGGCGTGGGCAAGACAACAATATCTGCCTCTCTCGCATCTGATTTGGCAAATAACTTTGGAAAAAAAGTCCTGCTGATAGACGGAAATTTCTCTGCTCCAAATTTAGGCCTTCACATGGATATCGTAGAGCCAGCGTACACAATCCACGAAGTACTAGCCAAAAAAATAAAAATAAATGATACAATTCATTCTCGTTTTAACGTTGACGTAATTCCAGGCAGTTACATAGCAGATTACGATTTTAATCCATTAAAACTAAAAAAAGAGATAAGAGAAATAAAAGAAAATTACGATTTCGTAATCCTAGATTCTTCTCCAAGTTTGAATATAGAAATATTGTCAACAATCTTTGCTTCAGATAATTTATTTATTGTAACAACGCCTGATTATTCAACCTTATCATGCTCTATAAAGGCGGCAAAATTCGCACAGCAATGCGGTAAAACAATTTCTGGCATAGTTATAAATAAAATTCATGATTCTAATTATGAATTCACGCTAAAAGACATAGAAGAGGCTTTGGAAATCCCAGTCGTTGCAAAAATTCATTACGACAAAAATGCTTATCGCTCTGCCTTTGTCCGTATTCCCGCGCCTTTATTCAATAAAAAATCAAATCTGTCGAGAGAGATAAATAATTTAAGCAGGGCATTAACAGGACAAAAAGAAAAAAGATCATTCATGCAATGGCTCTTTCCGAAAATTAAAAAAGAGGCTGTAAATCGCCAATTATTGAAAGAAAATTTTTATAATAGCTTGTTTTCTCAATAATAAAATGAAAGATAAAAACTGCATATTCTGCAAAATTGTAAAAAAAGAGATTGCAGCAGAATTCATAGCAGAAACAAATAATTTCATAGCAATCTTAGATGCAAATCCGAAAGCAGAAGGCCATACGCTAATAATTCCAAAAAAGCATTGCGTAACTATTCTTGACATTCCAAATACTATGGCAAAAGAAATGCTTGAATTAATAAAAAAAGTTTCCTTAGATTTAATAGAAAAAAAGAAAGGCGATGGTTTTAATATAATCGTGAACAATCTCTCTCCAGCAGGCCAAGTCATCATGCACGCGCACGTTCATGTCATTCCAAGAAAAGAAAATGATAATTTAAGAACAATAGCCTAAAAGGAAATCTAGCTAATCTACGGCAACATTAATAATAATCGCAGGTATGCTGCTTATAATAATATAAAATGGCTGTGAGGGGAATTGAACCCCCGACCTCCTGCTTATGAGACAAGCGCTCCGCCACTGAGCTACACAGCCAAAACTATCTAATTCAAATAGTTTTTAAATCTTCAACTTTCCAAAAAAGTTGAATGAATTAAAGGATTTGTACTCGTATTGCTCACTATTAAAGTGCTCTTGATAATTTGAGTCGGTCTTTATTATTTAACTATTATAAGAAGTTAATTTTTATAGGGAACATGGCTAATCTCACGCAAAGCTGATTTCTTGCCAATCTTTAAATATTAACTCTTCATAGAAAGAATGTGAGAAAAGAGATGAAGTTTTTAGTGCTAGCAATAGTCACAGTTATTGTTGGAATAGAAGCGCTTATTCCTTTAGTTTCAGCCCTAGATTCATGCAAAGATCCAGGCATTATTGGAGATGCAGATAATAATGGCGTCTTAAATATTGAAGATGCGTATCCTCTTCTTGGATTTCTTTTTCTTGGGGAAGCAGGCCCTCATTGCTTAGAGAGAGGGGATGTGAATGGTGATGGTTTCATAAATAATAATGATCTTCCTTATCTTTTAGATTATTTATTTCAAAAAGGAGACGCTCCTAAGAGCCTTGATGGTGAAGTAATCTACTTTCAGGGAACTGATGAGCTGCCTGATATTGCATTATCTTTACACGGCGATGAAATTATTCATGAATTACTAATAGGAGCAGAACTTTTTGATTTAACTAATGATCCTGGAATACCAACAAGTGAGAATATTCGAACTACAGGAGACATTGTAAAATGTAAAATTGACGTGTATGAGAATGGAGCTCTTATAGGAACTACTTTTTCTGCAAACTGGCCTGAAGGGATTGGCTTTAGTAATTTTCCTCTAGAATTTAGTATCGGAGATAATGACGGAGTTATTATTGAAGAAATAGAGCATGCTTATGATTTAGAAGCTGAGTGTACAGATGCAAAAGGCAATACAGGAACTGCTCAATTAGAATTTGAAACTAAGAAATTAGAGATTCCTTCAGAACCGCTTTGCCGCAGAGATATTGATGTTTGCTGCAAGAGTACTGATGATGATATTCTCTCATTACCTCTCGTACCTGGTAACCCTGCATCTCCGAAATTTGATGCAGCGCATATTTTTACTGACCAATTTGCAAATTCTCACGGAACTCATTATGCATGTGTAAGGTCTTGTACAGAAGTGATGATGAAAGAGGATGGAACTATGGAGACAATTTGTGGTGAAAATGCTCAAAGGCCAAGCTGTGGCCAAATTAAACCATTTGATGTTATCGCTGGATTTGATTCAAGATTAGAGTGGGGAGGCCCGCAGATTCCTAGAGCATGGAACGAGGTAGGTTCAAGTCCAGAGGCAGTTGCGCTTTGCAATAATTTAGATAGTGATCACGTACATCCAGCGGTGAAATATGATTTTTCATGCTGGCTTGGTGAACCTCAAGAGCCTCCTATAGATGTTGATATTGAGCCTCAAGAGCCTCCTATAAATCCTACAAAAGCAGAGAAAAAGCAAGAAAATACTATAAAACATCTCGCTAATGAGCCGACTCCAAAGAAAACCCCGTGTTTTGTTGATTCTGTTAGAGTTATAAGTGATCCTGAATACTATGCGCGTGATGTTGATGGAATACGGGAAGATTTTAAATTTAACGATCTTGTTCTTACTGAAGCGATGCAAAAGCTCAAAACAGACAAATTCGGAGAAACTGCCCCCTTTATCGTACCTAATAATAATATTCCCTTGGGACACTATGAGGGATATCCTAAAAATGAATTTTTTTGGAAGAAGGAATTTATCTATCTAAGCGCATTTGGCTTTTTTGTTATAGCGAATTTAGAACCGATAAGCAAACATGAAAATTGTTTACATGCACAATATGTCCAAATAGTTACTGAAGTCAGTGGTTTAGATGCTATTACCAGATTTACTTCGGATAAGATGGGTGAAACTCCTCCTAAAGAACGAAGCCATTTAATGTCACCTAAATCTGATATTTTCAAAAAGAGTTTGAGCCAATTACCAAAACTTACTAATGAAGAGATAGTGCTAGATAAAAATTTAAAACAATTTCGAGGTTTAAGAGAATTTGAGACCAAACTAAATCCTGACGAAATTGCAGAGAGAGATACTTATTGTTTCACTGATGGGAGCTTTGGTCGGACATTTGACTGGTGTCCGGATGATTATGTAGAAAAGAGCGATATTCTTAAATATATTCCCGTGGGGATTATGAATAAAAATGGGCTATGCAAGAAAAAACCACCTAAGATTATTTGGTATGATAATCCTAGATACAGATTTTTTACTTACGTTACCGATGCTACCGATCCTCCTCCTGGAAGAGCATCTGTAGATAATAATCAACATGCAGGAAATCTTAATCTTATCTCTATTATTGAAGATTCTCAAGCAAGAGAGGATGACAAAGAGGGATATGAGAAAGGATATCAATATCGATGGGTTTGTAGCCAAAATCAATTAAAATTTAGAGATAATCCTGCATGGCCTAAGTATCGCCCGAAGGGCTCTATTGAGAGCAACAGACTAAAAATAGTAACTCCTCCTTCATGTAGCTGTCAGAAGCAAAGAAGACTTCCTGGAGAGGATTATCTCAATGATGGGCCTCCTGTAGCTTGTTAGGTATGGCGAAACTATGGGCTCTCTATAGATTTTATATGATTTGTCTAAGGCTGATTTAGCTTCAGTGTTTTAAAGTCTCCACAAGAAATCTCATTGCTTTAGCTATGAGATGAATCGCAGCAGTTATTTAGTGGTAACTGTAGCTCATTCTAAATATTCCTTTATATTTCTTATAAACTCTTCTTGTATATTGTGTGTTATATTCTGCTGCTTATCTATTGTGTAAACTCCCATGTCCCTCTTTTCAAATTCTTTTACAATCCAGCGTATTTTACGCTTGTTTAACTTTTTCATAAAGTCTGCCGATTTAGCAGAGCTTATCTTTTTTGACGAGGTAACATTATTTCTGGATAAAACAAAAGGGTTGTACTGCAAATACTTTTAAATCTCGCAATCCTAACTAAATCATGGTAGAAGAAATACCTGCTCTCGCACCAGACGCGCTCACGGAGTTAATAGCGCAATTAGGCACAATAGGCAAATGGATTCAAGCAGTTGGATTAGTAATAATCCTCTGGCTAATCTTCCAAGTAATAATCCTAATAAACAACAGAATAAGAAGAAAACAGCTCTATAAAATAGAAGAGCGCCTAGATAACATAGAAAAAAAATTAGATAAAATTTTGAAAAAATAAAGAAGGTTAAATCCCAAGTACGATATCCATTGTAGAAATATTTGTTCGCTTTCCCTCTTTTTCAAAAGAATCGCTGGATATTGCAATATTCTTCACTTTAACACCCTTCTTCTCAAGCACTCTTTTAGAAACCTCTGCAGCATCAACTGCTTTAGAGATAAATTTACCTCTCGACTTTATAACAACTTCCAGCATATTTCTCTTATTAAAATGCATTATAATACTTTTAATATAGTTAACTAACGGCTTGCTTCCAATAAAAACCACATTGCCATTACTATACTCTAAATCAGCAGTATTTTCGTTATCTCTAATTTTTACATCAGAGGTGTCTTCCATGTCATCCATCTTAAACATTGTTTAGTTTACTAAATCTTCTTTTGAGTCTTTAACAATCTAGCCATATAGCCAGCAATTTTATTCCGTATTGGCTTAGAAGGCATTGTATTATTTAAAAGCTTTTTGTTGTATTCAAAATCAGCCCTAAAGCTATGCTCGCCTTCAAGCAACTGCCTTGCAGCCCTCTTTACCATAATGGATTTTATCCTTCCCATAATTTATCCTAAAATCGTGTATTTATAAAATTATCTTAATCAGATTATAATATCCTAAAGTTTCTCAAATTTAATCAAATTTCTCCATTCTCTCAAATAATCCTGCGCCTTCTTATTTAACCCTCCGCTAGATATAAAAAATGCAGGCATTTTTTCAGCTTGTGCCATTTGCAAACCAAGCTCAAAATCCTTGTCTTTCATTAGTTTTTTATCCTTCGCAATTAAAAGAAATTCCTGTTTTCCAAAAACTGCGTCTATTCTTATCTTAGCAAAAAACTCTTTTTTCTTGTTAGAAATAACATCCATTATCTCAATATCTTTCGCAGAAAGATAATCCTTTATTTTCGCAGAAAAAACATTTTCCTCAATCTTATCTCTTTTTACAGCTCTCTTTCTCAACTTCTTTGGCTTCTCAACACTCAATATCTCTGTCTCTTTCGCGATTTCTGCGGGCTTTTCTATTTTTTCGGTCTCTTCTATCCTAGGCCTGCCACTAATCTTTTCCTCTATCATTTCCTTAATCTCAGAATCAGGTGAAAGAAAATATTTCCAAAAAAGCCTTGTCTCGCCGTCTACTCTCGCTCTAATTGGCATAGCAAAATCCTTGACCGCCCTTAAAGCAACCCTTATCACAGGAGTTTGGGCATTATCGTCTAAAACTCTCTCCTTCTGCAAAAGAGAAAAAGCCTCTCTTTCTCTGACATTCAAATGCTCAATAAATTTCTCCAGTAAATTCTCCTGCCCCTCTAAATAATACAAAGGAGAACTCCCTACTTTCATGTTGCTCATCTTGATTTTTTTCTCCCCATAAAGCTCTGAAAGAAAAGCCCCTGCAAACAGCGGCTCAACTCCAATTGCTCTGGCAATATTGACAGGCAGCGAAGGCCCTACAGTCTTAAGTAAAGATAATATCTTCTCCTTATTCTGCTGTACATTAATCGGATTCAACATGCCTTCTAAAAAATCATCATTATTATAAACCTTATCATACTATAAGAATCCTAGATTAGAGTAATTAGAAAATAGTGACAGAATAGAAAGATTTAAATATTTATATATACTAAAAAAATCATGAGAAATGAATTATCAAAATTAGCATTAATATTATTATCAGTCAGCCCATTAAGTTGCGAAAAAGATAGCAGAACAGAAATAATGCAAAAGGCCCAGCCGACAACTAAATTAGAATACTCTATAGAAAGAGAAAATATCAATAAAAGACTTAGATTACTAAATGACCAAAATCAAATAAGGTGGATATATTGCCTCAGCGATACAGGGAATATTATTTTATCATCCCCAGTTTTGGTAAAGGTTACCTCTTCAACAAAGAGATTGGAACCGTCAACTGGAAGAGTATATGGAGGTCATGATTATCACATTATAAACGGTAATGAGTATGTTAGTGATGAATTAATGTCTGCAGATGGCACATTTGGGCAATCTGATCAGTATATATTCTGGTTCACCCCAGAAGGCCAATACTTCCAATGGTCTGGGAAATATATTTTAAGCGATGTCCCACTAAAGCTTGAAAAATCTGTTCTTAGCACAGATGATGTAGACTATGCTGAATTAGAGCGAGGAGAAAAAAAAGAAGAAGCGTTAAGAGAAGTAGAAAGAATATATAATAATCTAAAAGCAGAAGCAGAAAAATAAATTTGCACTTTCAAATATAATCTTCCTTGTACTCTTCTCTTTGGTATCTTTCACAACTTCTTCTACATCCTCGCCCAATCAACCTCGTAATAACTAACGTCTCCTTCCTCGTCAACAACTCCCAATAATAACTTTTTCCTAGTAGAATGAGCAATCCTATTCTTAGCAATAAAATCATGCCATTTCAAGGCCTCGTTCTCCCTGACGCTATATAAAACCCATTTGGCATGATCCTCCCCGGGCCTTATCCCTTTGTCATAAACCCTAAATTCAGCGCCGAATTTCAAGGCAGTTTTTACGATATACCCTCTCTCCCTTAAATCCTTAAAAACAGAAAATTTTATCTCAATTTTCTTGTCAATCTTTTTTATCTTTCTCATCAATTCCTCAAATCCTATTTCTTTATTCTTAGAAAAAACCTGCATCTTATTCATAGATGCTAAATACAATGCCTCAACAAGCATGTATTCTACTCTTCCTTCTGTTTTCTCCCCAAATCTTGATTTCTCGTATAAACTAAAAGCATCGCTACTATTTGAAGAAACTCTTTCCCCGCTAAATTGTGCTCTAATCATAAAATAATCAATAAAAAAGAATATTTAAATTCAACCTTCGCAAAGAATTTTATCTTTAAACTCATATAACTTAGAGATTGCTTCTTCGGGAAAATATTTGCCATCGTTAAAAGAATTCCTGACAAATCTAAAACCAAGCTTTTTTTCTAAATCTCCAGATCTTATAGCATCACAAACAATATTCCAATCTACTCCTAACCCTTCTGCAACCTGTGTAATTGTATAATAGCGTATCCCTCCAGCTCTTTTGGACTTTACATTCTTAAAAAATTCGCGGGAAGTTTTATATCTCACTTAAAGACATTAAAAAAAGAGAATTTAAACTTTTTTATGATAGAAAATATTCTTTCAAATACTCAAATAAATAAGTTTAAAAACAGGTAAATTAGAATCTAAATAATGGAAGATGAATTTGGCGATTTTAAAGAAGTAAAAGAAGAAGCCCAAAAACAAAATACAGATGAACAAGAAGTACAGGCAAGAATAAGGCTCCCGAGAAAAAATGAGTTGCTAGGAAAAGTCATGCAACGCTTAGGAGGCAATAGAATGGAAATCAAGTGCACTGACGGAAAATCAAGAAATTGCCGCGTTCCAGGCAGGTTAAAAAGAAAATTATGGCTTCGCGAAGGTGATTTGGTTATAATAACGCCCTGGCCTGACGATGATAATAAAGGCGACATAATATTCCAATATAATAAAAATGCACATTATCAACTAAAAAACCACGGTCTCCTTAAAAATCTCGAAGAAAGCTTCTGATTAAATCTCTTATCAAAATTCATTCTACTAAAAACTCGAGATGATAAAAGTTATTATTACTCTCTATCTCAAAGAGATCAACTGGAAAGTATTCGGCCTTTAATTTATTATCACCCAAAAAACTTAATATCTGCTCTCTCTTCATAGGCTCTCGTAAATATATGCTATAAGAATATACCGCGAATTCTCGAACTTCAGATACTCATGAATCACCAGCCAAACTATAAATCTTCCCTATAACTTCAAAATCTTCGTCTTCTAATCCATTACGCTTAAGAATTTCCTTTTTCCCCAATTCCCTAAAATCAGTCATAATATCTAACTGCTTCCTTTATATTTAAAGATTGTTACAATATGATTAAATCTTTAGAAACCTTTAAATCTCTACTATAATATTTCAATTAATGAAATCAATTAATTTTCAAAAGATAGAAAAAAAATGGCAGAATCTCTGGGAAGAAAAAGAGATATTCCAAGTGAAAGAAAATCCTAAAAAGAAAAAATACTATTGCCTTGAGCAATATCCCTATCCTTCTGGCTCTGGATTGCATATGGGCCATGCATTCATTTACACAATAGGTGACATCTACGCGAGATTCAAGCGAATGCAGGGCTTTAATGTCCTGCATCCAATGGGATTTGATTCCTTCGGATTACCTGCAGAAAATGCTGCTATAAAGGCAAATTCCCATCCAAAAATATTCACGGAAAATGCAATTAAGAATTTCAAAAAGCAGATGAGGCAGTTTGGCTTCAGCTACGACTGGAGCAGGGAAATTCAATGCCACAAATCAAACTATTACAAATGGGATCAATGGATTTTCCTTAAAATGTACGAAAAAGGCCTTGCTTACAGGAAAAAAGCGCCTGCAAATTGGTGTCCAAAATGCAACACTGTCCTTGCAAACGAACAAGTCCACAATGGAAAATGCTGGCGTCACGAAGACACGAATGTAGAAATAAAAAATCTAGAGCAATGGTTTCTCAAAATAACAAAATACGCAGAAGAATTGCTCTCTCATTTAGACAAGCTCCAAAACTATCCAGAACTAATTAAAATACTCCAAAAAAACTGGATTGGCAAATCTCAAGGTTTGGAGATTAATTTTGAAATCAATGGAAAAAATTGGTCTATCTTTACAACGCGCCCTGACACAATATTCGGAGTGACATTCATGGTAATCTCGCTACAGCACCACAATCTTTTTGACCTAGTTACAAAAAAACACGAAAAAGAAGTCAAGGCATTTTTAGGAAAAATAAAATCCACGTCAGAAGAAGACATAGAAAAATTAGAAAAAGAAGGAGTTTTCACAGGTTCGTATGCGACAAATCCCCTAACAGAAGAAGAAATTCCAATATTTGCTGGAAATTTTGTCTTGCCAGATTACGGCTCTGGCATGGTTATGGCTGTTCCCGCTCATGATCAAAGAGACTTTGAATTCGCTAAAAAATATACTCTACATATAAAGCAAGTAATCAAGCCAGAATCGCAGAAAGAATTATCAGAAGCTTACATAGGCACAGGCAAATTAATAAATTCAGGCCAATTTACTGGTTTATCAAATGAAGAGGCAAAAGACAGGATATCTGATTACATAGAAAAGAATAATCTAGGAAAAAGGCAGATAAATTACAAGCAAAGAGATTGGCTTATCTCAAGGCAAAGATACTGGGGTACTCCAATCCCAATTATCTACTGCGAAAAATGCGGTATTGTCCCTGTCTCTGAAAAAGCTCTCCCTGTAAAATTGCCTGAAAAAGTAAAATTTGGAAAAGGCAATCCATTAGAAACAAATGAGGAATTTGTAAACACTAAATGCCCAAAATGCAAATCAAGAGCAAAAAGAGAAACTGACACAATGGATACATTTGTAAATTCATCTTGGTATTTCCTAAGATATTGCGATTCAAAAAACAGCAAAAAAATATTTGATAAGGAAAAAGTAGATTATTGGATGCCAATTGATATTTACATAGGTGGAAAAGAACATGCCACAATGCATGACATCTACTTCAGATTTTACACAAAATTCCTTAAAGATTTATCTCTACTAAAATCCAACGAACCAGCAGTTAAATTATTCACTCAAGGTTTTGTATACGGCAAAGACGGAAGAAAAATGAGCAAATCCTACGGAAACATCGTCATTCCGGAAGAAGTTGCAGACAAATACGGAGCAGATGCAACCCGTCTCTCTCTCGTTTCAGTTGCCTCTCCTGAAAAGGACATAAACTGGAGCGACGAAGGCATAGAAAGCATCTGTAGATTTCTGAATAAAATATTCGATTTTATCAGCTCAATAAAACCTTCAAGCTCCTCTCAAAGACTACAGCACAAAATAAACAAGGCAATAAAAGAAATATCAGAAGAAATAGAGAATCTCAGATACAATCTCACAATAATAAAGCTAAGAGAACTATTTGAAGAAATTGAAGAAGAGTGTAAAATAAGCAAAAAAGACATAGAATCTTTTATAAAACTCTTATCTCCTTTCTGTCCCCATATTGCAGAGGAATGTTGGGAAAAGCTAAAAAATAAGTCATTTATATCCTTAGAAAAATGGCCAAAGGTAGAAGAATCAAAAATTTCAGAAAAAATAGAAATCAAGGAAAAAGCCCACAAGAAAATAATAGTAGACATAAAGAATATTATTAATATTGTAAAAGAAAAGCAAAACAAAGAAGCTAAAACAATTTATGTTTACTCTATTCCGAATGAATTGCAAGCATATAATCAAGAATATTTTTCAAAAAAACTCAATAAAGAAGTGAAGATATTTGCAGTAAATGACAAAAACAAATACGACCCTCAAAACAAATCATCAAAAGCAAAGCCCGGAAAACCTGCGATTTATGTAGAATAATTTCTTGGGTTAAATTACTATTTATTATATCTCATGTTGTTTTCATATTAAGAACAAAAATATTAAGGAATGCGACTTAAGAGAACAAAAAATAATCTTTAAAGAATAATAAAACTGCTTCATCACTAAAAAATAATCGCTTAAATATATAAACTTCAATTGCCTAAAAACATCATGAAGAATCAATATGTGTTGCCGACTCAATGCAAAAAATGCGGAACAATGTTTGACTTATACTATGAATTTATAGAAGCAAATGAAAGAATAGACAACGAAGAAATAAGGGAAAAACTCGGTCAAAAGCTCGCTGAATCGCTTTGCTGGGGATGTAAACAGCAAATCTTAAACGCGCTTTCAGTCAAAAAAGAGGAAAATGTTTCAGACTCCTTAGACGAGCTATTTCTCGAATTAGAATTGGAATAAAATTATGTCTCCCTGAAGTTAATCAGTTTATAAAAAATTCTATGCTATAAAATATATAATGAACAACATTCTTGTATATAAATAAGTTCAATTTCAGAAAAATATGGAAAAACAAAGAATGTCAATGCCAGCAGTATGTAAAATGTGTGGAGAGCTATTTGACATGTCCTACGACCTTTTAAGAACAACAAACATTGAAGAATTAGAAAGTAATCTCATCAAAAAAAGAGCAAAAATAAATCTCTGTTGGGAATGCAGATATAATAATTAATCTGCGCATTGAAAAATATACAAACAATATAAATCTCAATTAACTTTATTAACAACACTAAAGCATTTTTTAAATGTCAGAATTATTATCTGCAATAATACTTGCCATTATCCAAGGCGTAACAGAATGGCTCCCTGTTTCAAGCTCTGGCCATCTAATAATAGCAGAAAAAATTCTTAGCTATCATTCAGATCTGATTTTCAATGTTGCGCTTCATTTCGGCACATTAATGTCTGTATTTGTTTATTTCGGCAAAGAGATTACAGATATATTCCAAGACTTGTTAAAATTTAAATTTCATACAGAAGATGGAAAATTAGGAGTTATGCTAATAATCGCAACAACGCCTGCAGGAATAATAGGCGTAATTTTCAAAAATACATTTGAATCTATATATACAAATTTAGCAATAGTTGCATTGGGCTTTGGCATAACAGGCATTATTTTAATAATAACAAGTCTAAACATTAAGATAAAAGAGGCGAAATTAAACACAAAAAACTCACTCATGATAGGTCTAGCGCAAGTCCTATCAATCTTTCCTGGCATTTCGCGCTCAGGCACGACAATTTCAGCAGGAATTCTTTCGGGTCTAAATGAAAAAACGGCCCTCAAATTCTCATTTCTAATGTCAATACCTATAATATTCGGAGCAAATATAATAACAATAGGTAATCAAACCTTGCCCCCTGAATTAATCTGGGCAACTTTAGTCTCGTTTCTCATCGGCCTTCTCTTCCTTCATTTAATCTACAAGCATATTCTAACATCTAGGAAAAACTTAAGATTGTTTGGGATTTATGCTCTATTACTTTCACTTTTAATAGGAGTTTTTATAATAAATAAAGTTATACCATAATACTCAATTCCATTCCGTCATCACCAAAATCATAATATTTACTCTTATACTTCTCAGATTTTCTCACATATTCTAAATAATCTTTCATTGAATCTACAAAAATTTTAACGTTATCTGCCAAGATAACGCATCCTCGTACTATTTTTCGATATCTTTCTAACAATTTTAAATAAGAAAAATATTCCTCCTTGCTGGCGTCAATAAAAACAAAATCAAATACCACTTCAAGAGTAGGAATTGTATCAATAGCATTTCCCTCAATAACATTAATAACATCACTAAAGCCAGCTTCTTTAATATGCTTTCTTGCCGCATTTGCGATTTCTGAAACAAATTCAACACTAATAATCTTGCCTTTCCTTAAATTCCTAGCCATTAAAATAGCAGAATATCCAACTAAACTCCCTATCTCTAAAATCATTTTAGGCTGATACTTTCTAATTAAAGACTCCAAAAAAGCGCCCTTCTTTCTTCCGATAATCGGAAGAAAAACATCTTCCTCAAGTCGTTCAATCTTTCTTAGAACATTCTCTATCTTATCCATATTAATTAAATCGCTCATCTTATTTTCTTTTCTTGCCCTTAAAAAATTTATCATAAATATCTCTTCTATGTCCTATCAACAAAACAAGAATCTGCTTTTTAAGAATCAATATCTTAATAATAGCCCTATTTTGTTTCATATAGAGTTTCCAAAAACTTTTATATCCTTTTAACGGCCTTAATTGAGAATTTGAATAAGGATTATCTCTTAATTTATATAGCTCATTTAAAATAAATTTCTTTTCTTCATAAAACAATTTGCTCAAATATTCTCTAGCTTTTCTAAATATTCTGATATCATACATTATTCAATTCTACGCCTAATTCTTTAGCCACATCTTCTATTCTATGGGTTGCTCTTTTTATTCCCTTTTCCCTTATTTCCTTTAATGCTAATTCTATTCCTTCAATCTCGTCTTCGGTAAGCTCCTCTTCGCCTTCATCAATAAGGCTATTAACTATCTCATCGTATGACTCTCTCTCATATCTCTTTAAAGCCTTTAACCTCTCAAGAGTTTCTTCACTTATTTGTATAGTTGTTTTCTGCATGTTATATATTAACTATAACTACTATATAAATCTTCCTATTTTCCTCAATCCGCAACGGTCTTAATCCTTCACGCTCGATTAACAATATGTAACCTAGTAACATATATTTAATATACTATGTCACATATAGATTATGTTACTTAGTAACGAAAAATTTATATACCAGGTAACATAAAGATAGTCATGAGAATAGAAGATCACCTCAAAGCATACGACGAACATCGAGACACTATAGATTGGGCAATTAATCGAGGTATTGCAAAATCCCAAAGAATCATAGGAACTCATACTTCTAGAGCAATCGTAGAATTATTATCGGCATTTCTTCATAAAATAAATGCAATTGAAATAGGATTTCAGATAAATCATAGATGGTTTAAATCAATTAAAGTATCAGAAAAATTCTCAGAATTTCCAGAAAAAGATAAAATAATAGAAAAAATGATAAAATTGGAATTAGAGTCAGAAAATCTAACCTATGGATCACAAAAATCAGAGGAAGAAGTAAAATTAGTCCTAATGTTATTCAATGAAATAGAAAAAGTCATTATCAATCTGATAAATAAAGATGAAAGAAAAACAAAATAAATTAATTGCCTATGCGTTAGATTTTGTATCCTTTCTTGTAGAAAGAAAAATCCAACTTAATAAAGCAATATTATTTGGTTCAACTGTTACTGGAGAATTTGATGACGAAAGCGATATTGATATTTTTCTTGAAACAGAAGATAAAGAAGAAAATATAACAAAACTCTTAAATGAATTTGAAAAAATAAATGGCGAAAAATGGAGATTAAAAGGAATATCTAATCAAATAACAATAAAAATGGGAAAAAAAGAAAATTGGCCTCAATTAAGAAGAAGTATACAAAGTCACGCACTGACTTTATATAGCACTTTTAAAGAAATACCAGAGAAAGCACAAAATTACTTGCTTTTCTTACTTAATTTTAGTTCACTAAAAAGGATACAAAAAGTAGCAATTTGGAGAAAACTCTATGGTTATACTCAAAAAGTAAAAAATAAAAGATATATTACAAAAGGCGTAGTAGAATCGTTAGATGGAAAAAAACTAGAGAGAAGTGCAATTGCTATTCCTTCAAATAAAGCAAAAGAATTCAAAGATTTCTTAAATAAAAATAAAATCCATTATAAAATTATTGAAATTTGGACAGATTCGTTGTAAGCCTATTCAACAACAGCCTTAATCCTTCTCTTTCTCTGCCAACTCCTCTTCCCTACAAACTACATCACTTCTTTTATCATATTCCTTAATTTTCTTATAATATCCTGCTCTGAATAATCGACATCTGAATATTTGACCGCTAATTTTTCTTTAATATTCTTCAAAGCTTTCTTTTCAACATATTCCTTATCGCTATTGTTCCAATTATGTTTCTTCGCTGCCTTTTCTGTCTGGCTTCTGTATTCTATTATTTCTGAATTCAAAAAATGCTTTGATTCTGGTTTGTTAGTATGCTCTATTACAATTTGATGTGCTATTGTATTTACTACTAGCCTAATCAAAGAATCTAAATCTTTATTTTTTCCCATTTTGGTTTGTTTAATTCAATCTCTAAATATCTAACCAATGCATTTAAAAAATTTAAAGCTAGTTTTTTCTCTATTTTAGAAGCATTGTTATTCCTCAATCTAATAAACAAATCATTTCCTAAAATATTAACTAAACCCTCTCTTAATTGATAATTATCTATCTTTTTATTCATTAATAACAAAACAAGCATTGCATTTCTCAATGCATAATAAATCTCGCTAGCCTTTGAATGAATATCAACGCCTTCGCTCCAGTCCAATTTCATTTTTAAATCCAAATGAGATAACTCTACTTTCTCAGAAACTTTCAATTTTCCATAAATTACTTTAGAATCTTTTAATTGATAAATTAATGAAGGATTATGCTTATACTGTTCTAAAATAGATTTTTTTGCATATATCTGAACATCCAAATTAAGATTGTCTTTCTTGCCTATTTCTTTTATTTTTTCTATTAGTTTTTCTTTCTTTTTAAAGCTAATAATTCTCTTGATTGCTACAATAATATCAATATCTCTATATTCTTTATAATTAGTCTGTATTGCAGAACCACATATTATAATTAAATCAACATTTCGAATATTTTCCAATATTATCTTTTTAATATTCTTTTCTATCCAAAATGCTTTTGGGTTATATTCTAATTTTTTTAAAAGGATTTCTGCATTAATTGAAATCATGTCCCTTAGCTTTGGCCTTACAAATCTACTCAAGTAATTAGAATCCTGCTGGCTAAGTTTTTCATTCTTTAATCTATTGTTTATAACTTCTATTGCTTTTTTTGTTAAAATTCTGTTTCCTATCATATAACACTTAAAAGTGTTAAGTATATAAATATTCCGCCTCTCAATTATTAAAAATTTATTTCACTCAACAACAGCTTTAACTTTTACTTCGGTGGCCGGATTCTATTTTTTTGCTATTTTCCATAGTAATTCAAAATAATTCTTATAACTATTTGCAAGCTCTTTATTTCTTATAATAATCGTTAAAGGATTTATAGAGAAAATGTTTATTGCTATTTTATCATCTAAAATTGTTGTTGTAGATAAACTGTCCATAGTATCTAAATATTTAAAATTCATATTTGGTACTTTTGTCATTTCATGATTTTTAAATTTTTTACTTGTGATAATTCTACCATTTATTTTTTTTCTAATAGCCTTTTTAATTATATGAGGCATTTCATATCTTAATATATCAAAACTTTTTCCACTTGCGCCATAAGATAATAGCTCACCAGATTTTATAATCTCTGTGTAGACTATTCTTATCCCCTCTTTCCCTTCATATACCTCAATATTTTGCTCGGGTTCATGTTCTTTTTCTATATTCTTTATTTCATTAATTAGCTTCTTAGTATACTCTTCTTTTGCTTTTATAGGACCTAATAAATTTTCAGGATCTGCCGCAAAATAGAATTTTCTATGATTCTTTATTATATAACTCACTAAACCTTTTCTTTGTAAATTATTTAATGAATGATAAACTGATGTCCGATCTTTCTCTAAGCGCCTTGCTAAATGACTAACAGGAGATGATACCATCTTAATTAAAGTTAAATAAATTGAAGATTCTTCTTTTGTTAGACCTATTTCTGTAAGATCTTCAATTTTCATATTGTTGTGATATTACTTCACAACATAAGTATAAAAATTTATCGTTTTACGATTTTATCATGACAAATATAAAATTTTCAATAAAAGACACGGAACTTTTAGAGCATAGATCATACTATGCTGAGATACCTAGAAGCGTATTACTTTTACCAGATGGAAGTAGAAGATTTGCAAAAAATAGAGCAAAAGCAGGGGAAAATATAACACCAAGAGATTTATATGATATTGGACAAAGAAAGTGTCAAGATTTTTTGGAAATTTGTTTTAATGAATATGGTTTGGATACTTGCAGTATTTTCTTTTTAAGACCCACCTCATTTGAACTGCAAAGGAGAAGTAATGAAAATTTA
The DNA here is from genome assembly GCA_964575515.1 of Candidatus Woesearchaeota archaeon. Lineage (GTDB taxonomy): Archaea > Nanobdellota > Nanobdellia > Pacearchaeales > GW2011-AR1 > JAUSIK01. The sequence continues at coordinate 27,029 of CAZNQS010000004.1, forward strand.
GAGGCTATACTTATTGCAATAAATAAGCTTGCTTTAAATATTTTAAACGGAAAAACTAATTTAAATCCCGATGGGATATATATCCATACAATAACTTTAGCAGAAAAACCTTGGATGTATAAACCTGATAGAGTAGATAGATCTAAAGATTTATCAGAAAAATGGAACGATTTAACTGAAACATTGAATAAACTTCGTTCTTTACCTAAAAAAGATAAAACAATAAACTTCTTAATACATTATTCAGGAAAGAGAGAATTAGATTTTGCTTTAGAAGGAAATCCTCTTCAAATCCACGAACAAATTGGAGTTGTAATTAGAACTGGAGATGGTATAAGGCTTAGTGATTGTCCTCTTTATGCATTATCTGAAGCACATCTTCATCTTATTCCAAAATATCTACCAGAGACTACAAAAGATGATTTTAGAGAAACATTAGCTCATTATTTTACCGCATAAACAACAGCCTTAATTCTCCTAACACCAGCAGCAACACTCTCTTCCTTGACAATCTTAAACTTTCTAATCTCTCTAGTATTTGAAACATGAGGTCCAGTACAAATCTCCTTACTAAACCAGCCTCTCTTTTCGTCTTTATCAATAATAGTATAAACAGAAACGCGAGAAGGATACTTCGCTCCAAACTCTGCCTGTGCTCCTGACTTCAATGCATCTTTCAAAGACATCTCTTCTCTAGAAACATCCAATCCAGCATTAATCTTATCATTAACTAAATTCTCAATTTCCTTAATCTCATCAGCAGTTAATTTCCTTGAAAAATTAAAATCAAATCTTAATCTCTCTGCAGTTATGTTAGAACCTTTTTGCTTTACATCACTTCCTAAAACCTTTCTTAAAGCCTCGTTCAATAAATGCGTAGCTGTATGCAATCTTGTTGTCTTCTCAGATGCATCTGCCAAGCCTGAAGAGAATTTGCCTTTAGCAGCAGTTCTGCTCAGTTCTTGATGTTTTTCTAATTCTCTTTCGAAACCTTTTTCATTAAATTTTATTTTGTCCTCCTTACATAGGTCTCTTATATTTTCTAAAGGAAATCCATAACTTTGGAAAAGTAAAAATGCGTCTTTGCTCGATAATTCTTTTTTTTCACTAGTTAGCTTCATAAATCTGTTTTTTCCAGAGTCTATTGTTTCTCCAAATTTCTCTTCTTCATTTTTTATTATTTCAAATACTCTATTGTAATTTTCTGTAGTCTTCTTTAATTCTTCATAATCATCTGCGTAAATATCCATGATAGTAGATACAAGGGGAGATACTAAATGTCCTACATTATGTAGATCATGGATTAAGGAATGGGCTCTCCTAATTAATTTCCTTAGTATATAACCTTGGCCTTTATTAGAAGGAGTTATGCCTTCTGCGGCAATAAATACTGCAGCTTTTGCATGATCTGCAATTATCCTGATAATCCTCTTATTTTTTTCCGTATCATATTTTATATTCCAGAGATGCTCAATTTCATCAATTATCGGCTTCCAGACTTCTGTCAAGTAATTATCATTCAAGCCATTCAGAATTGCAAGGGTTCTTTCAACGCCCATTCCTGTATCAACATTCTTCTGCTTCAACTTTTCATATTTTCCATTCCTAGTTTTATCATACTCCATAAAAACATCATTCCAAATTTCAACCCATTTGGAATCAGAAGCATCAAATTTCTTTGGCACTCTTTTTCCTGTATAATAAAACATCTCTGTATCAGGTCCGCATGGTCCTCTCTCTCCAGCAGGCCCCCACCAATTCTCGCTCTTTCCTAAAAAAGCAATCCTCTCTTTAGCAATTCTCAAACTCGTCCACACTCTAGCAGATTCCTCATCCCTAAGAGCATTCTCGTCTCCAGCAAAACAGCTGACAGCTAATCTCTCTTTTTCCAAGCCTAAAACATTAGTCAAAAATTCATAGCTCCACTGAATAGCTTCTTTTTTCCAGTAATCTCCCAAACTCCAGTTTCCAAGCATCTCAAAAAAAGTATGATGTGTTTCATCGCCAACGTCGTCAATATCACTAGTCCTGATGCATTTCTGCACATTCACAAGTCTCTTACCAAGAGGATGCTTCTGCCCCAAAAGAAAAGGCACAAGCGGATGCATTCCAGCTGTTGTAAATAAAACACTAGGATCATTTTCAGGAATCAAAGACACGGAATGAATTTCTTTATGCCCTTTCTTTTTAAAAAAATCAATAAAAGCTCTTATCAGTTCCTGCCTTGTTTTGCTCTTCATCTAAACTTAAAAGAAAAAGATTTTATAAAATTATGCTCTGCCTTACTGCGTTGTATAATCCCAAATAAATAACGCGGCTCTCGCTAATTTCTACTATCTAAGCGACTCCTTGAAGAAGATTATCTCCTCTGTAATTGGCCATCTTTGTCCATATTGTTTTTCTTTCATCCATTCTTTACGTCTTTGTTGAACAATAATCACGAAGTTTTATCTCTATCAGAATGTCATACTTTCACATGAGTCAAATGTGTCTTTATTGTCATGCAAACCATCTCCAAGAAACTGACCAATTGCCGCCCTTTCATCAAGATTTTCATTCTCCCAGCAACTTTACTAAAACTCTTTTCTTGCGTTGTCCATCAAACTCTGCATAATAAATCTGCTCCCATGGACCTAAATCAAGTTTTCCATTTGTAATAGCAACAACACACTCGCGTCCCATAATTGTTCTCCATAAATGAGCATGTGCATTATCCTCGCCTGTAAGATTATGTCTGTAAAGATTTTTATCTTTAGGCGCAAGCTTTTCAAGCCATTTTTGAAAGTCATTAATTAATCCGGACTCTGCATCATTAATATAAACAGAAGCTGTTATATGCATTGCATTAACCAGAAGAATGCCTTCTTTTATGTCGCTATCTCTAACAACTTCCTCTACCTCATCAGTAATTCTTACAAAATCAATTTTATTTTTTGTATTAAATGTCAGGTATTTAGTGTAAGTTTTCATTTTAAAGCTTCTCCATTTCCCGCTCAGCAAATTTATATTTTTCTATTGTATCAGTAGGAAACCAGTATCCCTTGTGCTTAAATGCGTAGTATCCCCTCTTGTTTAATGATGTCAACTCAAAACAATGTCTTTCAATTGAGCTTTTACCTTCTGGGAGAACATCTAATGTCTTCGGATTTATAATAAATGCTCCTGCATTTATTAAATTAGAAGAAACTTCTTCCCTTCTAGGCTTCTCAATAAATTTAATAATTCTGTCTCCTTCTAATTCTATCACGCCGAAGTTTTCAACATCTTCTCTTGGCGTTAATGACATTGTTATTTCTGCATTGGTTTTTTTATGTTCTATCAGCATTGTAGATATATCATGATCTGCAAGGTTATCACCCCAAATAAGAACAAAATTATCTCTTATCCCAAGTTTGTTAACTATATCTTTTACGGCCCCGCCTGTTCCAAGTGGTTGTGATTCAACATTATATGAAATTTTAACTCCAAATCTTGACCCATCTCCAAAATGATTTTTTATTTTTTTAGCTTTGTATCCAATAGAGAGAATTATGTCAGTTATTTTATGCCTTTCCAGATTTTCTATGCAATATTCAAGAATCGGTTTTCCTAAAATAGGCAATAACGGTTTAGGAACATTGTCAGTTAAGGGCCTTAATCTTTCGCCTATTCCTCCTGCAAGAATAATTGCTTTCATGCTAACAAAAATTGAATACATTATTTAATCTTAACTAATAATATTGAAGAATTCTTGTTACTATCAAAGTAGTAACATTTAAAAGTAGCGTATTATTTGAATTTTTATGGGATTGGGGAAGTCTTTAGGCAATATAAAATATGCAGCTCCTTTTTTGCTGGCTGGCGCCTTAGGTATTTTTAGTGGGATGAAATCATACGAGCTTGAATGCGTTAGAGAGGCAAGAATTCCTTTAGGATTTTCAGAGCTGCATCAAATAGAAACTGACGCTCAACAACAAGGGCGAATTGCAGCAGAAGATAATGGTCTTGTACTGAAAATTCAGGCAGAGGAAGATATGCGCAATCAAGAAAAAACCATGGCAAGGACACTTTATCTTGCAGGACTAAATGATCTTACTATGAAGATTTTTGAATGCTGGAATGATGCTAATGAAAATAATGATAATATTTACAAAAAATTTGCTATAGAACTTGAAAAGAGATTTGATCCTACAATTAAAAAGCATCATTATGAATTAAGTGATTTATTTGAAATAGTGCCTCAAAGTTTACAAGAGGTTAAAAAGCAACTTAATAATTTTACAAAAACTCAAGAAGCACTTCCTGCAATTATAGATAATTTTGCTAAATCATGGAGCGACACTCATTCTCATCATTATAGAACTGTTGTTTATTCGTCTATTGATGAAGATGGAGATATTATTTTAAAAACAGATCAGGTATATGATAATACAACTCATTCTTATAATTATGATGCTGATTTTGGAGAAAAGGCATCTAAGTCCCTTAATGAACTTCTTGACTCTATTTTAGACATTCGTCTTCGCGAAAAAATCTTTACAGCATTAAAGACAAATCCAGAAGGTGAAAAAGCTGCCAGAACAAGCAGGAAAAAAGAAGAGGAAAAAGTATTTAGTCAAGAGGATTTGAAAGCAATTGCAGATACTTGGTATGCTGGCTCTACATTTACATTAGGTGAAAATCTTGTTTATAATTTTTGGAGCGATGTACAAGAAGATGCTAAGAAATGGGATGTTGCTAAAATAAATGCGAAAAGTATTTCGTATAATACAACTAGCCGTAGTGATGCCGGACCTTTAGAATATCAAGTAGCGCGCGATGCTAGAAATCACGGAAATAATCTTTTAGCAAGTTTAAATGAAGTAATTGGAAGTGTTCAAAATACAGAAGAAGATTTACCAAAATTAAACTTAGAGATTTCTAAATTTGTTGATTCAGCAAAAAACTCGGGTGATTATCATGAGTTAGGAAAGAATGTCCTTTCGCTTGCAAAAGAAATGTATAAAAAGAATTTTAAAAAAGGATTTGATATTGAAGAATTCAGAACTTCAATGATTGTTCTATGTAGTTTTCTTGGCGCTGTTGGAGGACTTCTTGGGGGAGCGATTGCAGCAGGTGGAATATGTGCAATTGCCGAAAGATATAAACGATAATATTCTCTGCGTTATTAGAAAATTAGTTCACAATGATAAAATAAATCGTTATGTGAAACTAACTAAAAAGAAGGTGATAGAACTTCTTAGGATTCTAGAAGGGGGAACTGATTATCAAGCAAAAAAGGAAAATCAGCTATTCTGCAATTTCTCCAGTCTTCTCCTTATAACTTCAATCTCCTGCTCCAAGCTCAACTCTCCCTTCATCTCCATAAGCTCCTCCTCTCTCTTCTTCCTATCCAAACCAGGCAGCTTATCCTGCGGTAATAGCCTATCCAGCAATTGCAAATTATCCAGAAACTCTTCAATCTTCTTCTTCAAAGTCAATCTCAAAACAATCTCTTCTTGTCTCAATTTATGAAATTCCTTAACCCTCCTGACAACATTCAAAAGTCCCAACTCTCCATATAGCAAATTCTTTTGTCCGTATTTCGACTCAAGCCCTGAAAATCTAACATACTCTGTCATTTATTTTAACCTCTGGTTAGCCTTACTTTACTTAAAGACCCCAAGATATTCTTGATGTCCATCAAGGAACTTTGTTCCTTGAGGTTTTCTAAATCTTTTCATTCTCGCCTCTTTAAACAAATAAAACAAGCAAAACATCTTTATAAAATTAATGTAAATCCAGCTAATCCAAAAAGTCTTAGCACTATTTCATTTCTATTATTATCTACACAAATCCTTTCAAATCGCTTATATATTTCATATCAAAATTCAATCAATCTTCTCAAACAAATTCACAGTAATATCATTCAAGCGCGATTTAATGCCCATCATTTCTTTTTCCCAAGAGCCAAGTTCCTGCTCCTCTCTCATTTTCATTTCTCTTATCCTCCTCAAAAGCTCATTAATGTCTTCCATTTTCTGCTGCGCATCTATCAATGCCTTCCTTGCAGAATAAAATTTATCCAATTTTACAAAAATATCAGCATTCTTTCTCGCCTCTTCTTTGAAACGCCCATAACCCTCGGCAGACTCACCAAGCCTCGTGCTTCCGCTCCGTCCAATAGAAGAAGGAGGTTCAGGCATATTATGCTGTATAGAAGGAGTCCATTCCTCCATTTCCATTGTCTTCATCCGACTCTCCCCAGAACTAGGAAAATTCTCTCCAACATTAGGCAAACTCACTTCATCGTCATGATCAATAACAGCGTCTTTGATAGCTGCCTGTGAAAATCCCTTGTCACTTAAAGAGTCTGGAAAAGAAGGAAGCTCCTGCTTCTCCGAATAATCATCTAAACTCTCTTCTTCAATTCTAGGCAGAGGCGCCGGCCTTTGATACGGAGGCAGGTCAGGAAGAGACTTTTTATCACTCTTTTTACCCCAAAACATATATATAAACTAAAAAAATAATTTATATAGATTTACATCAATTATAAAATAGTAACACAAACAGGCGAAGCTTTAAAATATAACTTTCTATAAATGAAATATGCAACTTGATCTTATTAAAGAAATCGTTTCTGGAATAGTAGGAAAAGACGGCGAAAAAATAGTCGAAATATTATACAAGAAAAAAAATATCAATGAATTCGTCATCTCAAAAAAATTAAATCTTACTATAAATCAAACGCGCAACTTATTGTACAAATTGTCAGACAAAGGCCTGATTCATTTTATCAGGAAAAAAGATAGGAAAAAAGGAGGATGGTATATTTATTTCTGGACCCTTGACATAAAAAGGTCATTAGGCTTGCTCAAAGAGCAAATAGCTAATAAGATAGAAAATCTCAATGCAGAATTGCAGAAAAGAAAAAGTGAAAGGTTCTACTATAGCCCTGGCTCAGAGCTCGAGTATACTGAAGAAGAAGCCCTTGAACACAACTTTATCTGCCCTGAAACAGGCGAAGTTCTAGAACTCAAAGATAATAAAGAGCTGGTTGAGCGCATAGAAATAAACATATTAAAACTAAAAATTCTAATTGAAGAATTGTCTAAAGAACTTGAGGAAATAGAAAAGAAAAGGAATAAAGAAAAGGTAAAGAAGATGGCTCTAGAAATAAAGAAAAAAGAGAAAGAAAGAAAAATAAGAAGATTGAAAAAATTAAAAGAAAAATTGAAACTTTCAAAAAAAGAAAGAAAGAAAAAATCAAAAAGAGAAGATAATGAGATATAATCAATACCGCAAAAACTGGTTTTCAAATCTGTCAATTGTAGGATGGCTTATCTTAATAACCATAATAATTTCATTATTTGCATTTATAATCTTCACATTTCCTAAAGGAATTGACTATCTAGCCTTAAAACCCTCAAATATAATGCAAGGAAAATATGTTTGGACTCTCCTCACTCATATATTTATTCATGGCAGTATATTCCATTTGTTCATAAATATGTTTGTCTTATTTTCTTTAGGCTCTCTAAGTGAAAAGATAATAGGAAGAAAAAGATTCCTATGGTTTTACATTCTTTCAGGCATTTTTGCAGCCATATTAGCAGTGCTCTTCCCCTTTTTATATGGCAACACTCCAATAGGAGCAAGAATCTTTGGCTCTCCAGATGTTTACATGGTTGGAGCGTCAGGCGCAATCTTTGCAATTGCAGGCCTATTTGTCATGCTCTTGCCAAGAATAAGATTCATGATTATATTTCTTCCGTTCTTCTCTCTCCCAGCTTACATAATGGTGCCCCTTGTATTGCTAATAACATGGCTAGCGACAATAGCAGGAAATTTCCCAATAGGTAATACTGCTCATTTCGGCGGCTTTATCGCGGGCCTAGTCTATGGCTTTTATCTAAGAACAAAATACAAAAAAAAGGTTTTAATGCTCCGAAGAATGTTCAGATAATTCAGGAAAATAAATAATACATTTACAAAAAATGAAAAGCAGAAAGCAAAAAACAGAAAGGATAAGTTATCTCAAAGATTCACAAGCATATGTATTATTTATCGTATCTCTCTTTATGCTCTCTATCATAATTGGCGTTATAAATGCAGACAATCTAAAAGATTTGATAAATCCTATTCTTGAAGATATAATAGACAAAACAGAAAACCTAAATACTTTACAGCTTATCATCTACATATTCATTAATAATACCATTACATCCTTCATAGGAATATTATTAGGCATATTTCTTGGAATAATGCCATTAATTACAACAATCTCTAATGGCATTATTCTTGGCTATGTTATGGAAAGAACAGTGCAAATAGCAGGCATTGCAGAGATCTGGCGTCTTCTTCCTCACGGGATTTTTGAGCTTCCAGCGGTTTTTATATCCCTCGGCTTGGGTATAAAGCTCGGCTTTGCGCCATTATTAAATTATTTCAATTATTATAAAAAAAGGAATAAACTCTTATTTTCTCTGCCTTTTTTCATAGCCCTATTCTTGTCAATACTAACAGCAAGCACAACCCTGACCTCTGATATAGAAAAAAATAAAGCACTATCGACCATTCCAAAAAACCTTTTAACGCCTTTTTTAGTATTGTCTACAATAATATTCTATTTCGCATTTACATTCATAATCTTTATACTATTTACATCAGTAAAAGACAAAAAACTTAGGAAAATACAAGTTGTCTCTCTAAAAAAAAATATAGCCAATTCAATAAAATTATTCTCGTTATTAATAATCCCCCTCTTGCTAATAGCGGCAATAATAGAAGGTTTGTTGATAGCTATTCTGTAAATATAGATTAAAAAATTTCCTAAAACCAAATATAATTAAAAATACACTAATAAATTAAAGCCAAAACAAAAGACCGAAATAATTTATCAGTTTGTCTTTAGCTATTAACAGAAGAGCAAAAAGCCGTTCAAATAATTTGTTTCTGCTATAAATAGTCTAATAAGAAAAGCTAGAAATCTTTTAAACCCTGTTATATTTATTATTATAGGTAGAATACTTTAAACATGGAAATAAGAGAAAAAACACTCGAAGAAATTGACGAAGCAAGAGAAATAGAAAATACGAAAAAAGTAGAAGCCGCTTTATTCATAGCAGGCCGATTTCTTTCAATTCAAGAACTAATCACATTGACAGACATTAATCCAATCTTATTAAAAAAACTGCTATCTGACTTGAAAGACAAATACAAGGATTCAGCAATTGAAATAACGCAAAAAGACAATTTATGGAAAATGGATGTTGCGCAGGAATATACGAACATAGTAAATAAATTAGCAACAGGCTCTTCAGAATTTTCAAAAGCCGAGCAAGAGACTCTCGCAATTATAGCGTACAAGCAGCCAATAAAGCAGTCCGTAATAATAAAAATAAGGGGCAACAAAGCTTATGAGCATGTAAAAAAATTCAATGAATTAGGCCTAATCCACAAAAAAAAGCAAGGCCACACAGCCGAGTTAACTATAACAGACAATTTCCACGATTATTTCCAAGTAAACAAAAACAACGAAATGCAAAGTTCAGATTAAAATGGCTGATTTTATAACTAGCTTATACATAGTCTTATTTTTCTTCGGTATCTTTTTCATAGTTATATTCATTCTCCTACATCAAAAAAACAAAAAATATTTATTCACCAGTCCAAAACCAAAAAGATACTATTCTATATCGTTTCTTGTTCCTGCCTATAATGAAGAAGACAGCATAGAAAATACAGTTAATGCGCTCTTAAATCTAAACTATCCGAAAGGAAAAAAAGAAATAATAATAATAAATGACGGTAGCAATGATAGAACATTGCAAATCGCAGAAAAATTCTCAAAAAAATACAGCCAAATTAAAGTTCTCAACAAAAAAAATTCAGGCAAGGCAGATTCATTGAATCAAGCCATGAAGATAGCAAAAGGAGAATTAATAGCAGTAACAGATGCAGATTCATATCCAGAAAAGAACTCTCTATTAAGGATGATAGGTCATTTCGATAACGAAGATGTTGCGGCAGTAACCTCGCGAGTCTTAGTAAAAAATAAAAATAACTGGCTGGGAAAATTTCAGGTCTTAGATTATTCAATTATTGCATGGACTCGCAAACTCCTAGATTTTGTAGATTCAGTTTACGTTACTAATGGTCCGCTAAGCATTTATAGAAAATCTGTTGCTAAAAAAATAGGCGGATTTGACACAAAAAATCTAACAGAAGATATAGAAATAACTTGGCATATGTTAAGTGAGAATTATCAAACAAGAATGTCTTACAACGCAATAGTATATACAACAATCCCGGAAAATCTAAACACATGGGTAAAACAAAGAGTCAGATGGAATCTTGGAGGGCTGCAAACAGTAAGAAAATATTGGCGCGCAATGTTCAAAAAAGGGGCGTTCGGTTATTTTGTTATCCCCTATGTTACATCATCTTTCGCTTTGGCTATAATAGGTTTCCTCCTTTTCGCAAGATTCTTATGGATAAAAGGCAATTACTATGTCTACTCTATTTTTTACGCATTTCAAGGATATGATTATTGGCGTTACATTGAATTTAGAATAAGTATGACTCTGCTTCTTACCTTAGGAATAATTTTTTTCATTCTTGCAATAATTTACTATAAAATTGGATTTAAGAATTCGCAAACAGGCAGCAAAAGTATTTTAAAGATACTCTCTTACTCAATTTTTTATAGAACATTATATGTTATCCCGCTTTTAATAGCGATATATAAAATCCTTAAAGGAGACTTAAGATGGTATACAAAATGAGCGAAAAACCGAAAATATTTATAGAGTCGCTAATAATAACTTTATTCATATTAATGATTGGTTTTTCCTGGGGATTTTACTTTGAAAATTTCAGAACAAACAAAATTACAGAATCCTATAAAAATTATGAAATAGAGGCATTAGACTTAAAATTACAAAACTATTATTATCAGATAATGGACCAAAGCTCATGTAAAGAAGCGATAGAGCAGAATTTCATTTTTGCAGATGATCTCTATAATACTGGTTTAGAAATAGAAAGAGCAGAAGAAGCAAATCAGGTAACAGAAGACATAATAAGAGAAAAAAGGCGGCACGCTTTGCTAAAAACAGAGTTGTGGTTAAATACTATTCTTTTGAAAGAAAAATGCAATAATCCTTTTGACACTGTAGTTTATATGTTCGCCCACGACCCAAAAGATAATGCAAAAGTTTCTGAACAAAAAATACTCTCTAATGTCCTAAGATCAGTAAAAGAAACTAAAGGTAACAAAATTATACTAATACCGATTGCTGGAGACATGAATCTTGGAGCTGTTGATCTACAAAACAGAATCTATAACATAACTTATTTTCCATCAATAATAATAAACGAAAAAACAGTCCTAGAAGGCTTTCATACAGAAGAAGAAATAGATTTTTATCTAAGGAAATAAATAATCCTGCAAAACAATAAAAACCCCAAATACTATTTAATAATTTCTCTAATTTTATTTCTTATTATCCCGATATCATTTTCGTTCAACTTAGATATAATCTCTCTGGATTTATTAAAAAACAATTGAGCTTTATTCATAATTAAATCGGCTTCTGCCTTATCAATGGCCTTGTCTGCATAATATTGGCTTATTATTCTTAAATTGAAAGATTTGTTATTATATCTATCTCGTCTTCTAAATAATATTGACTTAAACTAAACTTCATGAATTCTAATGTGCAGCTATGAATCTCACATTTAATTCCTAACTTCATCAAGATTGCATATAAAGAATAATACATGGAATAATAACAAGCCGAGATAGAATTTCTTTCTCTATTCATTGTTCCTAAAGCTTCTTCAGCCATTTTCAAATAGCCTTAAGCAAGATTGTTATTTGGCTCAATTATTTTTATTCCGTCTTTCTGTTTACAACACCATTTAATATTTACCATACTAATTCAACAAATTCTTCAACTCCCTTTAGAATAATATGATTTTTTATTACTTCCTTAATAAGATGATCATTTTTATCAAATTTTGCTCTTTTTAATTGAACGACATTAATCTTTACTTTATATAATTCTTCTAATTCCTTAACATCCAATATGCTCCCTAAAATAAAAATATCTAAATCAGACTTTTCAGTAGCAGAATTCTTTGCATAACTGCCAAATATAACTAATATCCCTTTTGTTCTTTGCTCAAGTCTTTCAAAAAGACCCTCTATTTTACTATGCTCGCTTAAAAATTTTACTTTCCGAGAAATCTCAATAGCCTTAATTATTTCTTTAATGTACGAATTAAATTCATTAAGAAAATAATATTTGTTTCTACCTTCAAAAGAAAATTTTACAATGTTCTCTTTTTCTAACTTCTTTAATATGTTAGAAACAGTCTTTTGGTTTAGTTTTAATTTTTTAGCAGCCTCTCGGCCATAGATTCTTCTATGATAATCAGATGCAAATTCTCCCAAAATAAATAGTTCATTCTTATTGAGTAACATATTACTCATATGAGTAAATTATTATTTAAATGTTTCGGTTAAATTAACCATAAATCAATTCTCTCAATAACAATAAACAATAAAAACCCTAAAATACAATTAAAAACATGCAACCCTGGTATTCTGAAACAGATGACGGCCTTGTAGATGCAATAGAAGAGGGAAGAATAGTGCGAGTTCCCGCTCTCTACGCAAAAAGAGAAGGCCTTACAATTCTAAGAAAGCCGAGAACAGAAAAGCAGTCAATGCAGAAAAAACAAAAGCAGGAAGAGCCATATTTATCCTTTGACGACTTCAGAAAACCAATAAGGCAAAAAAGCCAAGTTATATCAGAATTAATGGAAAACTTCCATTGGGAAATTAAGAAAAAAAGAAGGCAGTTAGGAATAACAAGAAGAAAAGTCGCAGAAGAGATTAATGAGCCAGAATATGCCCTGAAATTAATAGAAAGTGGCATTCTCCAGAAAGACGATTTTGTAATAATAAACAAGTTGCAAGACTATCTAAAACTAAATCTAAGAAAAGACAGGAAAGATTTTGAGCAATCCGCCCGCTCTCTTTTAACTGAAAAACAAATATCATCGGAAACGCAAAAGCAATCAGTTCCATTTGAGCCATTTAAGTATAGAAAAGCCAAAGCACTGAAAGAAGCCCCTCAATCCAATCTCGGAAAAGAAATTGAGACGATTGAATAAACAAACACTCTAGAAAAGTATTTCAAATTATTTACGAAGGCAATAATTATAAACTAATAAATAAAGATCCTTGATCTAAGAAACCTTTAAAAACCCCCTAAAATCTCTTCTATAATGAATATTGAAATAGTGAAGCAAGATAAAAACAATCTGGAAATAAAATTAGATAATCCGACAGTAGCAGAAGTTCTAAGAGTTTATTTAAACGCTCAAGGAATAGAATTTGCTGCATGGAGAAAAGAGCATCCAACAAAGCCAATAATCTTCAAAATCCAATCGAGTAAGTCAATTAAAAAAGCAGTTTCAGACGCAGTGGAAGCAATAAAAAAAGACCTTGAAAACATAGAAAAAACACTAAAGCATAAATAATTAACAAATTAAATTATGTTTAAATAGTTAAATTTATAACTAATAATTAATATATAATACAATAAAAGGAGGTAAAAAAATGAAATGCAATTGTATGGTTACTGAGCTTATTATAGGAATTGTTATTCTGATATTTGCAATCTGGCCGGCATTGTTAGGTCCTACTATCTCAAATTGGATTGTGATAATAGCAGCTATAGTACTAATACTTCATGCTCTATTGCACAGAAAAAGAGGCATGGACATGCATGAAAATGCTGCAAGCCCCAAAGCGAGAAAAAAGAAATAAATAATCCTAGTCTCTTTATTAATTATTTATTTACAATTATTTTTATATATGCTTATTTATTTACTATTTTATGGGAAAAATATCAGCAGGCTCTTACGATTTAAATAAATTCCTTCATGGAGGCTATGAAGCAGACATAGTGTCTATAATCTACGGCTCTTCAGGGACAGGAAAAACAAATTTCTGTTTATTGGCAGCAGTCTCGCAGGCAAAGAAAGGAAATAAAGTAATCTACATTGACACAGAGGGCGGCTTTAGCGTAGAAAGAGTAAAACAGCTCTCGCCCAATAACACTCAAGAAATCCTAAAAAATATCCTTCTTCTCAAGCCGACTAATTTCCAGGAGCAAAGAGAGGCATTTAAAACACTCCTAAAATACTTAAAAAAAGAAATATCTCTTATAATAGTAGACGGTATGACAATTCTCTACAGATTAGACTTCGCAGAAGCAAGGGAAAAAAATAATGAAGAAATGAAGAAGATAAACCTCGAATTAGTAAATCAAATAAAAACTCTTGCGGAAATAGCAAGAAAAAGAGAAATTCCAGTTTTAATAACGAATCAAATCTACAATTGGGAAAATGAAACTAAAATGGTCGGCGGCGACATTTTAAAATACTGGGCAAAATGTCACATAGAACTTTCAAACGAAAATGGCAAAAGAACAGCCAAAATAATCAAGCATCGCTCAATTCCAGAAAAAACCCTCTCGTTTCAAATCACAAATGAAGGAATCAGAAAGAGAGGATGGCTCTAATAGCCAGCCAGTTAGTCGCTCCTCACGCTCGCTGTTAACAGGAACCCAGAGGCTTATCCCAGCTACTCTACTTCACGAACTCCACATTCTCCAGATGCTCGAATTCCTTGTCGCCCGTTAGAAACTTGAGACTGTGGCGTTTCGCATAGATGTAGCCGATGCAATCTGCGTATGAGAGGTCTTGTTTCTTGTGCTCTCTTCGAAACTTGATCGCTTCCTTCAACGTGGCGTCGTCAATCTCAACGACCGCTGCTTTGTATTCTTGATATACTTCATCTGCCTCTGTATCGCCCAGCTTGTTTAAGACTGCCCAGTAGATTTCTGCAAGGTTAAAGAGTGTTATTGTTGCAGGTTCTTCTACATATCCCACGTAATTCTTGTTGCCCTCTATGAGTTCAATAACTGCGTAGGTGTCAAAGAAGTAAGCTACCTCCATCGTTTCCTGTCAGAGGAGCTTTCCCATCCACGTCGAACTTCGTCCTTTAGTTGTTGTGTTGGAGTTATCTTAAGTTCTGGGAATCTACCAAAGAGCACGCCGGCTCTCGGTCTTTTCTTTTCTACTCTGATTATAATCTCCTCATCTTCGTGAATCTGTTGTCGCTCAACAAGTTCCTTAGGAATCACAACTGCTATTGAGTTTCCCCATTTCCTTGTTACTGCTTTGATTTGCATATTATTGATGAGACGCAGTGATATTTAAATCTTACGCTCGTCCTGTCAAATCTCGTCAGGTGACGCTGTCTACGAAAGACTACAAGCTTCTCTAGTAAGAGTCAAAAATAATGTTCTAAATTTACTTCATAAGTATAGCTATTATTTTTAATTGCCAACAAAAACCCACTACGATAAAAATATTCTATGTTAACTACCATCAAAATACTCTGTCAATTATTTTAGAACGAAATTAATGTCGCCTACTATCCATATAGAAAACCAGTTCAACCTATTTGAATTCTCGCTTTTTCAACTCGGCATGCATAAAAAAGAGAGGATGGCTCTAATCTCTATACCCTCTTGCCTGCAATCTAAACATCTTAGCATACTGTCCATTCTTTCTTAGAAGTTCCTTATGGCTCCCAATTTCAATAATCCCTCCCTTATCCATAACGATAATTTTATCAGCCATTCTCACAGTGGAGAACCTATGCGAAATTAGAAATGTAATTTTATTCTTAGTTAATTCCTTAAATTTCTGGAAAAGCTTGTATTCTGCCTTTGCGTCAACAGCTGCTGTCGGCTCATCAAGTATCAAAATCTGAGCATCTCTAAAGAATGCCCTTGCCAAAGCAATCTTTTGCCACTGACCAACAGAAAGCTCCTCTCCTTCATCCTTCAAAGTCCTGCCTAATTGTGTCTTATATTGTTTCTCTAAGTTCTTAATAAACTCCCAAGACTCTGAATTGACAGAGGCTTTATGTATTCTCCCCTTCTTTCCCAAAGCGCCAACTCTTCCAAAACCAATATTCTCTTCGACTAAAGCCTCATATTTCATAAAATCTTGAAATATAACTCCAAGATTATCATATAAACTGTCTAAAGAAAAATCCTTTACATTAATCTCATCAATTAATATCTCTCCTTCGCTAACATCATAAAGTCTGCACAATAGTTTTATCAAAGTAGTTTTCCCAGAACCGTTCTCTCCAACAAGGGCCATGCTCTCTCCAGGTTTTATATTAAAATTAATATTATGCAAAACAAAATCCTTGGCTCTTGGATACTTAAAACCAACATTTCTAAATTCTATTCCCTTCCTGATTAAAGAAGGCACCCTTTTAGGATTAATATTCTCCTTAATCAACGATTCAAATCCCAATATCTTAACAAAATATGTTGTAAAAGTAGCAGAAATATTAATCTCCCCTATCATTCTAACAACCCACCTCGCATGCCCTGCAAATTGAAACAACAACGCCCAGAAAAAGGCTATATCTCCAACAGAAACTCTATTTTCTATAAATCCAGAGATAACAAGCCATGCAGCAGCAACCGACAAAACACCCTCTATAATTCCAATAAATGCACCAAAAACAAATTCAAAAAAAGCAGCCTTCTCTTGCTTCCTCAAAAATAAATTAGTCAAATTCTCAAACTTTTCTATAAAATAACCTCTGAGCCCAAATAATTTAATCTCCTTTACAGCCTCTGGCTTCTCCATCATAAGCTGTCTAAAATAATCTGCCTGTCTTGATATAGGAGAAGAATACTCAAATATGCTCCAAGATATTCTTGTTGATTTCATAGATAATAAAATACTAGGTAAAGCTCCAAGAGCTATAAGAGCAACAATCCTCCAATCAAACCTAAACAAAACACTTACAACAACAGAAAGACTAATAACCTCTCCTATAAAAAAAGTAAATTGCCAGAAAAATTCATTAACCCTCCACAAATTTCTATTTGCTTTCATTAAAGTATTATAATATTCAGGATTCTCAAAATAAACAACGTCAAGAGAAGAAATCTTATGCATCATCTCTTTAGCAACATACTTCTCAAGCTTCTGAGAATGAATTCTCTTTATCAATTGCTGACTATCCCATAATATCCCCTGAACAACCCTAGCAATTCCATAAACAACTAAAATCCCAAAAATACCTAATCCGAATTTGCTAGCCAAATTCAACTTTGAACTTTCAGTCACGTTATCAATAATAAGTTTGAAAACATATGGCTCAATAATAACTAATAATCCTCCAAAAACCGCTGTAAAAAATATAATAAAAGTCAATAATTTAGATGACTTATAAGTCCACTTAATAGCAAGCTTCAATGCTTTCAATCTCTCTCCAAAACTCGCCTTGATAGGTTTCTCCTCTTCCATCATTAAATTAGAAAAATATTGTTAATAAATCCTCTCATAACAACTCTTAAATAAACCATTAATTTAATATCGGTATGCACTACTCAGAATTCGTCGAACTATACGAAACTCTCGCAAAAACATCTAAAAGGCTAGAAAAAACATCTATCCTCGCAGAATTTCTCAAAAAGCTTAAGCATCAGCCATCAGAGCTTATTTATCTCCTAAAAGGCAGGACATTCCCAGATTATGATCCAAGAGAATTCGGCATTTCAGATAAATTAGTAATAAAAGCAATTGCAAAAGCATCAGGAGTTTCAGAATCAGAACTCTACAAAAAATACAAGAAACTGGGAGATTTAGGCGAGATAGCAGACGAGTTTATAGGCCAAAGAAAACAATCGACACTATTTAAATCAAAATTAGAAACAAAAAAAATATTTGAAAACTTAAAGAAACTAGTGGAAATAGAAGGCAAGGGCGCAGTTGAAAAAAAGCTCTCATTAATTTCAGAGCTTCTAAACTCTGCATCAGGAAAAGAAGCAAAATATATAATAAGAACTCTGTTGTCAGATTTAAGAGTTGGAGTAGCAGACGGTATTCTAAGGGATGCCCTCGCAGAAGCATTTTTTCCTGAAGAAAAACTATCTAAAAAAATAGAATCTGCCTATGATTTATCTAATGATTATGCTGTAGTATTTGAATCAGCGTTAAAGGGAAAAAAAGAATTGGAAAAAATCAGCATCACTCCAGGCAAGCCTATGAAAGTAATGCTCCCCATAAAAGTGTCAGATATAAAAGAAGCGTTTAGAATCTGCGGTAAGCCCGCTGCAATAGAACATAAATACGATGGTTTCAGAGTTCTAATAAATAAAGATGAAAAAGGCAATATTGCTCTCTTCACGCGAAGATTAGAAAACGTAACAAATCAATTTCCAGACATCGTAAAAATAGTCAAAGAAAATATAAAGGGTCATTCATTCATCATAGATTCAGAAGTTGTCGGTTACAATCCTGAAACAAAAAAACCTCTTCCTTTCGAAGCAATTTCTCAAAGAATAAAAAGAAAATACGATATAGAAAAAATAATAAAAAATCTGCCTGTGGAAATTAATGTATTTGATATAATCTATCATAACGGAAAAATAATAGCTCATCTCCCGTTCAAAGAGCGCAGAAATCTTTTAGAAAAAGTCATAAAAACAGAAAAGTTGAAAATCCGCACATCATCGCAATTCATTACAGAAGACGAGAATAAAGCCCTAAAATTTTATAAAGAGGCCCTTAAGACTCATGAAGAAGGAATAATGATTAAAAGTCTAAATGCTCCTTATCAGCCAGGCAGAAGAGTCGGTTTCATGGTCAAAATGAAACCCGATGTCGCTGACCTTGATCTTGTAATCGTAGGCGCAGAATACGGCTCTGGAAAGCGAGCAGGCTGGTTAACCTCTTATATAGTAGCCTGCAAGTCGCACGATAAATTCTTAGAAGTCGGAAAAGTCTCTTCAGGATTGAAAGAAAAAGAAGAAGAAGGAACTAGTTACAAAGAAATGACAAAACTCCTCAAGCCTCTAATCACTGAAGAAAAAGACAAAGAAGTCAAAGTAAAGCCAAGATTAATAGTTTCTGTAACTTATCAAAACATACAAAAAAGCCCAAGTTATTCGTCAGGCTATGCCTTAAGATTCCCAAGAATCACGCACTATCGTCCAGACAGAAAGCCCTTTGATATCGCAACTTTAGAAGAAATAGAAAAAGAGGTAAAAAAATCACGAGCAGTCCCGCATAATCCCTAAAATTGAAACACAAACCTTTATAAAGCCCCCCCTTTATAAATAACAATACAACCAAAATGTCCAAATCAGACCTAAAAGTTCAAAATATCGTCGCTACAACATCCCTCGGCAAACCTGTTTCTCTAACAAAACTTGCAAGAGTTCAATCAAACACAGAATATAATCCAGAGCAATTTCCAGGCCTTGTATTAAGGGTAAAGAAGCCAAAATCAGCAGTTTTGGTATTTTCATCAGGCAATCTAGTCTGTACAGGCACGAAAAGCGTTGCGCAAGTCAAAGAAGTAATAAATCAAGTCATAAAACACATTGCCAAAATAGGCGTTAAAATAACAGACAAGCCAAAAATAACTGTTCAAAACATAGTTGCATCAGGTAGTATCAACCTAAATCTCAATCTTAATCTCCTTGCTCTGCAATTGGAAAACACAGAATACGAGCCAGAGCAATTTCCAGGCCTTGTTTACAAGCTAACAGACCCTACGGCAACGTTTCTCTTATTCAGCAATGGAAAATTAGTCTGCACAGGCACGAAAAACAAGCAACAATTAGAAGAATCAATGCATCAATTGAACAAAAACATAAAAGAAGCGACTAAAGAATAGCTTAAAAATAATCTCTCAAGCTCTTCTGTTTCAATTCCTTCATCAGCAAACTTTCCTTCAAATATCTATCAATAGGAATTCTCAATCGGGTTTGTATGTCCCGCAGCGCATCCTGCAAACTCTCAAAATTCCGAGGCGAGCCATGCATCGCGCTCCGCGTAGTCTCTCTCAATATCCCAACGCCCAAAGGAGCGTAATACTCAGGCCTAATCTCTCTAAATACAATTACAGAAGCCTGCCTCCTAATTTTCTCTAAATGCTCGCAAACAGCAAGCCTATTTGCATAATACGCCCCTATAACGCTATCAGCATATTTCCTCCTCTTAAAAATGCTCTCAAAATCCTTCCAAACTCCAAAATTCGTCAATGATATTTCAATAACCTCAAAGCTCCAAAATCTTGGAATCAGCAAAATCTCGTAATGATTTCCCAAATACTCGTCATGAAAAACCAAAAAATTCCCAAAATAAGGAAAATATCTTATTTTCTCAATCTTTTTCTCAGAAAGATTAGAATCAA
>CAZNQS010000005.1:0-39636 GCA_964575515.1 Candidatus Woesearchaeota archaeon
TTGGCTCCCAGCCAATATCTTCTATACCTTCGCGCTTCATCATAAGAACCTCTTCGCCATTATCTCCTCTAAAGATAACCGCCCCTATAGCGTATTGAATCCCATTAATGATCTTCTTTGCCATCTCAAATTTTCCCAGAATTAAGTTCTATTTAAACATTATGGAAATAATAAAATTAATCCTTGTCTTCTTTAACACGCCTTACTAAAATCCAACTCACAATAGCGCTAATAACTAATAGCAGCAAAGCCCCGACAACTCTTGAGCTGTAAATCCAAGAAGCAGGCCCTCCAGGCAAATAAGGTATAAGAAATTCAGAAAAAACAACAAATCCGGAAAATAAGAATATAATAATTAACAATAAAATAAACACTATTCCAACTCCCTTTGTCATGGATTCAGCAGGCTTCCCCACAAATCCTATAACAAACAAAACAAAAAATAAGCTTACAATCAAAACAGCAAACCATGGCGTTATAGTCAGAACATAATCCCTAACACCGGCAGCAGAAACAAAAATAGTCCCAATAACAAAAGAAACAAAAAGCTGGATAAACGCATTCTCGCCAAGCAATTTAGTCTTATTCAACAAAGCAAACACAATCACAAAAACAACTAAAAAAGCCAGCAATGGTGCAAAATAACTTATTCCTGAAATATCAACCGGCATTTTTAATCTTCCTCATCATAGTCCCTGCCCCGACTGCCACTACGAGGCCTCATAAAAGCTCCAACTGGGAAGTCTTTCCACATTCTACTCGGCTGGTCTTTCTTCCCGCCAGCAATAGCAACTGTAATTATCAAAGCAATAAGTAAAATCGCCCCAATAATCCATCCAACAGAATCAGCTCCGAAATTCCCGTAATATGTCCATCCTAAATAGCCAAAAGTCTGATAAATTATAATAATTGCTATAACAGCCGCAGTAACAAATAATCCTATCATTATCCCCGCTCTATTTCTTTGGCTGAAAAATAAGCCTGCTAATATAAATAAAGCAAGAATAATAAAAATTCCTATTCCCAATCTCGGAGCTAATTCCTGATAAAACTGCGTGAAAAAAGGAAGCCTGATTGCAAGCAAGCCAATAACAATTGCTATAATCATCTGAATTCCCCTATTATCTCGAAACATTCTCATGTAATTCAAAACGCCAAAAACAAAAGCAAAAACAAGCAAAAACGGCAGCAAGAACTGGAAAATCCCAACACTCTCCCACAAATACAAAATCTCTTGAATGCTATAAACCATCTCTTTTACAATGAAAAATCATTTAAATATGTTTTGTTTCGTAAAAAAAAACCCTAACTTTGCTAAAGTTCAATTATTAATTATTGCAAACTATTTTTTTGATATAAGCGACCTATAACTAATTTATGAACTTCTACATTATATCCCAACCTCTCGCATCTCTCTATTTCCTCCTCGTAGGCCTTTATCCTTTCTTCATTCAATCTTCCATTTACATAACAATTATCCTTAAACTCAACCAATTTCATTCTTTCATCATAGTCAAGTCCGTTATTTCTCATCTTTATTACTCCTCTACTCCTTTTTCCCGCCAGCATCTCCGCTCTCTCCCTTCCCGCCAAAAACAGCCAGCGCAATCGCTCCAATTATAATCAAAATCAAAACCCCGTTAACTAAAATACCAGAATTCTCTCCATAAATAAAATTAATAACATAATCCAATCCTCCTGTCAAAACAAGCACAGTTGCAATAACTAAAATCCCGACTAAAATCCCAACAACAACTTTAAGCCAGCCAGGCATCTCAAACTTGTCAGAAAACATGCTTCCAAGCAAAATCATGAATATTAAAATCACAACAAGCGCAATTCCCAAGATAGGAATCATCCTCACGACAATGTCAGTTGCGCTCCCAAAGGCAATAAAAATCAATCCAATAACAAGCGCGACAATTGCGTCAATCTGCTTCTTGCCGTCTCCTAATATCTTTGTTTTCTCTAATATGGCAAAAACCAATGTAAACATCAAAAGAAATGGCAAAATAGTCTCAACAAAAAGCGGATTAGTGAATATCGTCTCAACCATCAATATCAAAACAAAATAATATATTTAAATCTATTGCACGAGTTAAGTCTGCTTTATATCTTAACATAAATTTAAAATATCTTCTTATTATTTCATTATTAAGTGTTATTATAGATAATTCCCTTGATTGTAACACATGTTTGGGAATTATCTATCACGGGAATTCTGGACAAATATGTGCTACAATTACCAGAATTCACGACAATATTAATCTTTAGAATTTTTTTATCTTTCTATGGATAACTGCATTGTTTAGGTTACAATTATTTGGCAGTTATCCATTAGAGAACTGCGTACTAAATGTCATCTAACTAACGCAGTTCTCTATATTTATCCGACAAAATCAAACTTCAAAGAACTAAGCAACCTCTGCTTCTTCCACGCTGAAAGCAGCAGCTTCCTCTTTCTCCGGCAGGGAAGTTTTGTTCACGATAAAAATATCCCCAACAGCCTTGACAAACTGATGAGGAATTACAACTCCTCTTGCTCCACCAAACATGCTCATAAATCCGCTCCCAACTTTTATTTTCCATCCATCAATCTTATTTTCAGCCAAATTCACGTCTTCTATCTGCCCAAAGAAATCGCCTTCAGATGTAAAAACCTGTTTTCCTATTACTTCTGTGATATTTTTAATCCTCAACATATTACAAAATACCTCCTATTTTGGAATATTTGAAAATTTTTATTTTCAACATAAACTTTTTATGTAAAAAAGAGTATTTATAGTTTATGTTTTTTCAAATTATATAACAAAAGACAGATGAATTACTTTAGTCTTTTGTTATATTCGAGAGAACAAAAAGTTTGGTTAATTATTTTGGTCTCTCGTTATAGTAATCAACTTCAATAATTTCTCAAATCAATCATCAAATTGCATAAAATCAAATATCAAGCATCAAGATGAAACAATCAAAATCTTTAAATAAATCAAATATCAAGCATCAAGATGAAACAATCAGAATTATTGCATATTATAATCGCCATTCTTGTTCTGACACTTGTAGCAAGTTTTTCTTTTCTTCTTAAGCAGCAGTGGAATCAAGCATTAATCACATTGCTCTTCTCAATAATAATAATCTCTATTTCACTCTCTGCAAAAAAATTAACAGCCTATTTGCTGGACTCAAACGTTGAGCACGAAATCTGGGAAATGTCAAGATACGGCTTGGGAAAAAGAGAATATTTCAAAAAGCCAATACCTGCAGGAATAATCTTCCCCTCTCTATTAACAATCCTCTCTCTTGGCATTATAAAATTCATGCCAATCTTGACATATGAAACAAGAGCCCTAAAACACAGGGCGGCAAAAAGATTTGGATTTTACTCATATACGGAAATCACAGACTGGCATCATGCCCTTATAGGGGCGGCGGGCATTTTTGCAATCCTGCTGCTCTCGCTCATAACCTATCTCCTCCCTGTAAATTTAGAATATCTCGCTAAAATATCAGCATATTACGCATTCTGGAATCTTCTTCCCATTTCAAAGCTTGACGGAGCACAAATCTTCTTCGGCTCTCGTGTTTTATGGACAATCCTCGCAACAATCACAGCAATCTTTGTATTTCTAGCTTTAACAATAATCTAAAGAAAATATAAAAACAGCCTATTCTCTTTATTCATAAAATGCTAAACATGACTCCCCGCGCCTATCAGCAGGCAATCTTTGAAACAGCAAAAGATAATAATACATTGGTAGTGTTACCCACTGGCTTAGGAAAAACTCTCATCGCACTTCTTCTTGCCATCGATAGAATAAAAAAATACCCTACAAAAAAAATTCTAATGCTCGCTCCAACAAGGCCCTTGGTAGAACAGCACTTTCAGACATTCAAATCAAACCTACCAGAACTATTTGCGCAATTAGAAATTCTAATGGGCGCGACTCTTCCTAAAAAGCGCCAATCACTTTTCAGCCAAGCAGATATTATTTTCGCTACACCTCAAACAATAGCCAACGACCTAAAGAATAATCTTTACACTCTAAATGATGTCTCATTACTGATTGTCGATGAATGCCACAGATCAACCGGCAATTACGATTACACGAATGTCGTAGATTATTACAAACAACAATCAAAATACCAAAGAATTTTAGGCTTGACAGCCTCCCCTGGTTCTGATCCGAAAAAAATTAAGGAGATTTGTCAGTATCTAAATATACAAGAAATCGAAGTCCGTACAAGAGAGTCTCCAGACGTAAAGCCATATTTAAAGCAAAGAGAATTTCGAAAAATAGAAGTTCCTTTCCCTTCGGAATTCCTAGAAATAAAAATGCTCCTCAAGAGCATCTACGACAAGAAAATAGAGCAATTAAAATCGCGCAATTTATTGTTCGGTCCTGCAAACAAAATAACTCTGCTCCAGCTGCAAAACAGGCTTGCGGCAAGAATACCTTTAAGAGATTTTAACGCTATGATAGGGATGTCATTAACAGCGCAGGCAATAAAGCTCTCGCATGCAATCGAACTCTTAGAAACCCAGACGCTTTCAGGATTAAATGAATATTTGGAAAACTTATTAATGCAGGCAAGAAACAAAAAATCAAGGGCAGTCCAGTCTCTTGTCAAAACTCCCGAATTCATAGCAGCATTGAATTCTCTAAAAATTCTGATAAAAAATAACATAGAACACCCGAAAATAGAAGAACTGGCCAATATACTAGAATCTGAATTCATAGAAAACAAAAGTGCGAAAATAATTGTCTTTGCGCAATTCAGGGAAACTACTCTAGCAATTACAAGAAGGCTTAATTCAATCCCTGACATAAAATCCAAAATTTTCATAGGCCAGGCAAAAAAAGCCAATATGGGCTTATCGCAAAAGGAGCAAAAGCAAATAATAGAGGATTTCAAGCAGGGAAAAATAAACACCATTGTCGCAACATCAATAGGAGAAGAAGGTCTTGACATTCCAGAGGTTTCTGCTGTCATCTTCTATGAACCTATCCCAAGTGCAATAAGAAAAATCCAAAGAGCAGGAAGAACAGCCCGTCTCTCTCCAGGCAAATTAATTATCTTAGCAACAAAAGACACAAGAGACATAGCGTTCCATTATGCTTCTACGGCAAGAGAGAAAAAAATGTATAAGGCAATAGAAATATTGAAGGAAGAATTGGAAAAAAAGCCAAAAACTCTGGAGGACTTTGAATAAAATGGCATTCTTCAATATCTTTTCAAAAAAACCCTTGAAAAAAGAAAATCCAAAGCAAAAAATAATAATAGATAATAGAGAAAAAAATTCCTTGGTAATATCTGAATTAATAGTCTTAAATAATAAGATAGAATTTAAGCAGTTAGATATCGCAGATTACCTTATAGGAGAAATAGCAATAGAAAGAAAAACAATATCCGATTTTATATCCTCAATGCTCAATAAAAGAATTTTTCAGCAGTTAAAAAATCTCCAGCAATATAAAAAATCTCTTCTAATAATAGAAAATTATCAAGCTCTTTATTTAAACGATACAAACCTCAATGAAAATGCAGTAAAAGGATTAATCCTCTCAATTTCCTTAGAATACAAAATTCCAATAATATTTACAAAAAACGAGAAAGAAACAGCATTATATTTATCATTAATAGCAAAAAAGAAAAAAACAGAAATTTCTTTCAGGGCAAAACAGCAAATGACTGATGTAGAAAGATTAAAATTTATTTTGGAGGGATTTCCAGGAATAGGGCCAAAAACAGCAAAAAAACTGCTTAAAAAATATAAAACAATAAAACAAGTCATAAATGCAAAAGAAGAAGAGCTAAAATCCTTTATTGGTAAAAAATCAGAAAAATTCCTAGAGCTTATTAATAAGCTCTATAAAGGTAAATAACTAAGCCAGAAAATTTCCAATAAAAATATAAACCAATAATAATTTAATCGCGTATGGAATTAAATATCGAAGTTGATAAAAATAATAAAGTAATTGGATTAAGACCAATATCTGATTATCAAACAGGAAAGTTCATTCATCGTTCCTCTCATTTATTACTTTTTAATCCAAAGGGAGAAATTCTTATTCAAAAGAGATCCTCCAATAAAAGATGGTACCCAAATCTTTACACTTATTCTGTAAGTGGTATTGTTGCAAATGAAAGTTATAAACAATGTATACAAAAAGAGATGAAAGAAGAAATAGGAATATTAATTCCAGTTAAACTCTTATTCGTCTATAAATATTTTGATAAATTAGATAAGTCCTTTCATGCGCTCTTTTACGGAAAATCAAATAAAAAAATAAATATCGATAAAAAAGAGATTTCATTAGTTAGATGGTTATCCCCAGAAAAACTAAAACAAGATATAGCTAAAAATCCAGATAAATATGTTCCTCATGTAATATTTGGGTTGAAAATCTATTTCAACAAATAACTCTCCAAATCCCTATAAATCGGCCCTAATTCCATCAACTCGCTCTCTTTCAACATAAACTTATCAACTTTAAATTTGATATCTTTTAATTTAATCCCCTCAATAAAATTCTTAAAGCCAATTTTATCCCTGGCATACTTAACTCGGGCAATAGTCATATGGCTCATAAATCTTTCTTCAGGCTTGAACAAGTCAGCCAAAATCTCATCAATCTTTTTCTGCAATTCAAAAATTCCCTTTCCGCCTATTTTAATCCATACAATCCTCGGATTTCCGTGATAGCTAAAAATTCCAATTCCATTTAATCTAGATTCAAACTTCTCAAGCTTAATATCCAATAATCTTTTCTCAACTTCTTTCAATTTATCGTTGTCAATCTCTCCTAAAAACTTTAAAGTCAAATGCAAATTCTCTAATTCAGTCATTTTCCCGCTAAATTTCAAATTTCCCAAAATCTCTTGCACTCTCGCAATCTCCTTTATAACCTCGGAAGGAAAATCAATAGCCACAAAAACCCTCTGCCTTTCCATATATGAATTTCTATTTTCCTCCATCTTCATTCTCCTTGGCAAATAGCATCTTAGCATATTCAATCACCAAATTTTCTTCCCAATGCCTTTTATTTTTCATTCTCTCTATAGATTCTAGACTCTCTTCATAACTCAAAAACCCATTATAATAAAGAACATATAAAATAAATGGGCTAAAATTTATTTGAACATTGCATTTACTCTGTAGTTTCTTCCTTGCTTTAATGTCATCCATTACAACAATATCTGCCCCCATCGTATTTGCCAAATTAATAACTTCAATCTCTCCATCCTTATTTCTAAATTCCTCATCTAAATTAATAAATTCTATTAAAGAAAAGTTTAATACGATTTTTGCAATATCTCCTAATTCATCTTCAATGTTACAAATTTCCGTAAGTTCTTCTTTTACTCTTAATGGGGCAACAAAAGAAAAAATTTTGCTGGCCAATTCTAATTTATTTGTAGCTGCTAAAGAAATAATTGCAGAAGTGTCTACAATACATTTTAATTTTGCCATAAAATTTACCTCATTTTTTAATCAACTTTCTAGCAGCTTTCAAATCCTCTTTTGTTTTTTCCATAATAAAATTAACATCTCTGACTATCTTCTCCCCTAAAATTTTAACCAGCTCTTTTCTAGAAATATTTCCCTTCGTATATTCCATAGCAATAAATGACTTATGCTCTTCTAACTCCTTTCTAACCTCATAAGCCAGAACATTCCTCACCCACTCTACTTTTGGCACATGGAGTATTCTAGCAATTAGCTCAATTTTCCTTTCAAGTTCTGGCATTAATTTAACATTTAACTGTTTTGATTGCATATACTAAATAGTACTATTCAGTATATAAACTTTTCTTCAACTCCCGTTCTCCTCAACCAAATATCTATATCCTATCCTACAAAGTTTCTCCAAGCTCCTTTCAACAATTCTATTCGGATCCTATCCTCTCTCTTCCATTAAAAGAAAAAACAAAACCAGTGCCGTTCGTGAACTATAGCAACTGACTTAAGTAATTTACCAAATTGTCAGTTGCTATATTCGAGAGGACAAAAAGCTTGGTTAACTATTTTGGCCTCTCGCTATACACTAGGGCTAAAGCCGCGAGGCGTCTGAGGCCGGAGAGCTTCCAGCTCCCGAATTAATTGAACTTTTCCGCAACAAGCTCGTTGTTTCATATTAATTAAAATAGAAATAAGTTACGCTACAGCTTTAAAGCTGCAGATATCTTACGTAATTATATCAACTGACTCAATAAATTGAGCAAGAATGTCAGTTGATATATTCGGGGAACATAAAAACAATGCTCAATTATTTATGTTCTCCGTTATATCTAACTAATCAAAACCAAATAATCTCTTGAACCAGTCAATAATTTTTTGAATCAAACTACCACTAACACATTTATCATTAACACAAACGTTACTGTTACACTCGAAATTATTATCGCATTGTTCTTCTGGAGCTTTTTGTTCGAGGAGTACTCTATCAAATGAACAATATTTTCCATCATTTCTTAGACCAATAGAATCACATTCAGAAGGACAAGCAGGAAACTCACAATTAGGAGGTTCTCTTCTAATACCAGTTCCATCCTGACAAATTTTTAAATCTGTAGGGCAATCAGCAGGTTCATCAGGAATTTGCTCTTCTCCATGATTATAAACTAAACTATAATCAGGTATTTTATCACCCTTAGAAGAAACAAAAAAATTAATTCCAATAAATTTCTCTCCTTCTACTCTTAACTTCTTTAAGTCAAACTCAAAATCTTTTGAGATAAGAGCCATACAAATATCATGATATTCGTTAAGATCAAGATGTAAATTAACCCACGAAGTTGGATCTTCTTTCTCATTGACAATGAGGGGACCTATTCCGCTATTCACATATTTTCCATCCCATATAAGATCAAAACTTCCTGACTGGCAACCTCCCAAATCCCTAACACTTATTCTTAAAATATCTCCTTCAATTTTTATGTTACTAAGAAAATATCCTCCATACTCAGATTTATCTTCACTGATAACTATTTCAGAAACGGCTGAAACAGAGCCAATAAAGTTAATTCCAACTAAAACAATCATTCCAAGCAAAATAAAATACAACCTTGCGTTTTTCATAACATTCTATAGAATATATATATATAAAGCTTTTTAAGACTTCAAACTTAATTGAACTAACATGGCCAAAAATCACTTAGGTAAAATCAAAGCAGTGCTATATTCTTTAATCAATTCTTTTGCAAGTCTCTTTACATCTTCCAATCTAACCTCGCGTATCCTGTCGTCATGCCTGTAATAATCTTCTCCCTCTCCGACAAGCTCATTAAGCATTAATTCATTCATGACTTTAGAGCTGTCCTCTTTGGCAACATGCCCCAGTCCAATCATCCTATCCTTTGCTTCCCTCAAATTCTCTTCGTTCATATTCTTAACCTCCCTAAACTCATCTAAAATTAATCTCTTAACTTCATCCACTTTATCTTTCATAGTTCCTATATAAATCAAATAATAAGAATAATCTTTTTCAGCAATAATAGAGCTCTTAATGGCATATGCCAGCCCCTTTTCCTCGCGAATCTTCAAAAACAATCTTGAAGACATACCATCAGCCAAATAAGCATCTAAAACTTCCAATGTATAATGCTCTTTCTCGCTGGCAAGAGGAGCATGAACGGCAAAAATAAAATTCGCCTGGTCAATTCCCTCCCTCTCGACAACAATCTCTTCGTTCTTTTTAGTTATTCTAATCTCCTTCTGTCCATCCTTACCTCTCTCAAAACTCTTCTCTAAATGCTCGCAAACCTTTTCAAAATCCGCATCTCCTACAATAGAAACAATGTAATTCGCAGGATTATACGCCTCCTTAAAAAAATCAAAAACAAAATCCCTGCTCATTTTCTGTATCGTACCTTCATTCCCAATAACGCCTTCTCCAAAGGGCTTCTCAAACAAAGCCCTCTCTATCAGCTCAAAAATATGTTTCTGCGGATCATCCCTATACATCTTAATCTCCTCCAAGAGAACCTTCTTTTCCTTCTCAAATTTTTTCTTGTCAAATTTTGGATTTTTTAAAATATCAATCAGAATATCTAATCCTAAAAATAAATGCTCGCTCGGCATTTTAAAATGAAAGCTTGTTATCTCCTGCGCTGTAAAAGCATTCAAAATCCCTCCCTTCTTCTCTATTTCTCGCGAAATATCCTCGTGCGTCCTCGTCTTTGTCCCTGTAAAAACCAAATGTTCAATAAAATGAGCAATCCCTTTTATCTCGCTCTTTTCATAAGCTCCTCCGAATCTGTTTGTAATACTCACACTAACAAGAGGCAGCTCCCTCTTCTCAAACAAAATCGTTATTCCATTTCTTAATTTCCTTTTGAAAAAATTCTTCATAAGCTAAGATAAAAAAGAATATTAATAAACCTTTTTAAAATGTTAGTTCTTCCTGCTCTGCAAAAATAGCAATGTTGCTCCTATTAAAAATAATATCGCGCCAATTGGTCCAGTTATAAATAAAAAAAGAAAAAACGGTCCCAACACACATTCATATCCGAATGCATTCCTACACCACATAATACTAAAAATATATATCGCTAAAGGCGAAATAAATGCAACAATAAAACTTGAAACAATAAACCAAAATGGTTTTTTGCTTATTTTACTATTTACCCTATAACCCTTTCCCCATTTAATCAAAAAAATAGAAAATACTAAAGTTATCAAACCAACTACTCCAACATAAAAATAATCATCTGTATATGGAAAACTCCCAATTGCAAATAATATAGCTAAAGCACTTAAAACAATAAGAGTTATTCCTGTGTTTCTATATAAATTCATAAGTTGATATATATATTAATATTTAAAACTTCGTAATATCTTTTTAAAGAATTCCATCTTAATATTAAAATAAAAACCTTAATAAACTTTATTCATCTTGATAAATAATGCCTAAACAGAAAATTTCTAAACTTCAGATTATTGCCTGGATATTAGCAATAATAGCAATTACCATAATAACTTTTGGAATAATTAGAGAATTATTTCTAAAATGAAAATACATAATCAACTAGAAATAATATCGCAAATAATAAATTTTATAATCTTTATCTATTTTTCAATAATTTTAATAAAAACTAATCCCTTGGATATATTAAATCTCCTTATTTCAGGAATAGGAATGATTATATCTCTTTTGATAAGTGTAATTGGAGCAATAGAAAAACAAAGAGAGGAATAACTTTTTAATTCTCATCATCTAAGGATATTCATGCCAATCAACGCCTCTCCGGAATACTATAAAGCGGAAAAAATTTATCTGGAAGCCAAAACCATAGAAGAAAAAATAATTAGGTTAGAAGAATTAATAAGAGTTGCGCCAAGGCATAAAGGAAGCGAGAATCTTTTAGCAGGATTAAGATTAAGACTTAAAAAACTAAAAGAAAAACAAGAGAGATCAACAAAAATAGGCAAATCATCAAAAAAAGGAATAAGGAAAGAGTATTTTCAATGTGTACTTGTCGGTCTGCCAAATTCAGGCAAGTCCTCGCTTTTAGAAAGATTAACAAATGCGAAACCAAAAATCTCTGCTTATCCATTTACAACTATCAAGCCAGAAATAGGCACAATGGAATATCAGGGGGTCAGGGCTCAAATCATAGACCTACCTTCTATAGGTTCGGAAAATCTTGATCAGGGTTTAATCAATAATGCAGATTGTTTAATAATAGTAATAGAATTCCTGGCAGATATGGAAAAAATCTTTCCGTATATAACAAAAGCCAAAGGCTCCCAGATTGTAGTAATCAATAAGATAGATTTATTCTCATCAGAAGAGCAAAGAAAATTAGAAGAAACAATAAAAAGCAGGAAAATTCCGGCCATTGTAATATCAACACTAACAAATCAGAATATTGAAAATTTAAAAGAAAAAATCTTCAATGAAATGCATGTGATTAGAGTATATACCAAAGAGCCCGGAAAACCGCAAACAAAAGAGCCCATTGTATTAAAAGAGAATTCAACAGTGAGAAATGTGGCAGAATCCATATTAAAGGGGCTCTCAAACAAAATAAAAGAAACTCGCCTTACAGGCCCTTCGTCAAAATTTTCAAATCAAAAAGTGGGTTTATCGCACATTTTAAAAGACAAGGATATTGTGGAGTTTCATACGAGATAGCACAATAATGCTTATAATTTAATACAAATAAAGATACTAATGGAAAATAAGGAAGTATTCAATCTAATAATATCTTCTATTCTTTCACTAATTATTGCAAATATAGGAATAAAATTTTTAAAAGACTTTTCAGATAATTTATATATTGGATTTTTTACAATACTTCTAGGATTTTTAGTATTATACTTTTACAGCTATTCATCTCAAATAAAAGCAAATAAAGATGAGATAGAAAAAATCTCTAAGGAAAATGAAGAGATAAAAACTATTATAAATAGAAATGAAAAGTTATTAAATACTATAAGAGACATAGTATTATTAAATAAAAATGAACAAAAAAGGATTAAAACAAATTGATGTTCTAGAATGGATAAAGATAGCCATAACAATAATAATAGGCTATATTATCATAAAAGCTCTTCTTTCAGCTACTTAAAATTCTTCCTAATCGGCGCAATAATTTCCTCAAGCGCGGAAGCAACAGCATTCTTTAAATCAAGGGGGTGTAATTTTCCCCCAGCAAAATCCCTTTCCAAATCATTATAATCATTATATTCTAAATCTCCCCCAAATTTCTCAGCTCTCTTAATCTCTAATTTGTCCAATAAAGGAAAAATAATTAATTTACAAATCTGCAGAATAGGATTATTTTCAACTATCTTTTCAGGGCAATAGGCTTCTTTTACGGTTTTTTTAATTTCATCAGGAGAATCAATTACAGAAATTCCAGATCCTGGAATAGATTTAGACATTTTTTCTCCAGGCCCTCTCAAAGAAGTTATCAATGGTGTATGTAAAGCAACAAAATCATGCTCTAATATCTTTTTCATATCCTTTCCGATCATATGTACTTTCCTCTGTTCCATTCCGCCAACTGCAACATCAACTCCCAAATGTTTTATATCTGCTACTTGCATCAAAGGATACCATAATTGAGATATAGTCGCATTTTCAATATCCCGAGCAATCTCCTGCATGCTTCTAAGTCCTCTATGAATACTAGAATTTTGTGCCAATTTCATTACATCTAACTGATACTTTTTCTCAAACTGAAAATCGCTTCCCAATACGATCTCGGCCTCTATTCCGGTTGCCCTCACGGTTTTTCTCCATCTATCAACCTCTCTCCTAATCTCTTTTGCATCCCCCTTCCTATTTAGCAATGTATGAACATCAGCCAATAATATCTTAACCCTAAATCCTGCATTGGCTAAATCTACCAATTTAATTATAGTAACAAAGTGCCCAAGATGCATTGGCCCGCCCAACTCATAACCGCAATAAGCAACAAGTTTTTTCTTTTTTCTTAATAAACTCTTCAGTTCATCTTCAACTACAATTTCTACGCTATTCCTTTTTATCAGTTCAAATCTCTCTTCACTATTCATCACTAAATAAAAATACAATTCAATTTAAATCTTTCCAAAATTAAGTCAGCTCATAATTTAATATCAAAATTTCTCCCAAATATGATATCTGCATATAAAACAGATATGCCTTACATCAATATTTTGTTATAATCAATAAAAAATATAATATAATTCTCATTCATAAAACATAATTAATAAATTTCATCAACCCCAATAATAATAATCAAAAAAACTATTATCAATTGCTATTACGCTCCCTGTCGTTCCACTAGTGCCTCCACTACTCTCCCCGCTGGATGTCCCGCTAGTTCCGCTATCTGATGTTTCACTAGTTCCTCCACTAGTCCCAGACGTTCCCCCTCCAGTGTTTGTTTCAGTATGAGTTTCTGTACTTGTCTCTCCAGATGTTGTCGTAGTTCCTTCGGTTGGAGGAGCTGTTTCCCCTTCCGGCGCTTTAAATTCTTCTGGCGGCTGGAATCCTTCAGGCGGAACAAATCCCTCAGGTGGAACGAAACCCTCTGGAGGTCTAAATTCTCCCTCCGGTGGATGAAATTCTTCAGGTGGCCTAAACTCTCTATATCTATCCTCATATTCCTCTCTATAACTACTCTCCCTCTCTTCTCGCTCTCTTTCATCAAAAAAACATCTACAAGGCTCGCCAGGAGTTATATCTCCAAAACTACAATCCCATCTGCCATTCTTTGCTCTGCACTCTCCAGCAAAATTCTCTTGATATCTCTTGGTTTCCTCAAATCTCTTTTGAGAAGATTCTCTCATAATCTTCTCGCAACTTTCAGGGGTGAACGCCTGTGCTTCCTCGCAAGGAGGAGGCCAATGTCCCCTTCCCTCTCTGCCCCCAAAACCAGCAGGTCCGCCAGGGCCCCCTATACCCTCCAATGCTCCATCATAACACTTTAATCTTTCTTCAGAATCTTGTATTTTTCTGCAATCATGTCCAAATCCAGGTCCCTGCCTCCCAGGTCCTTCGCCTTCCCCAAATTGCTCTCTCATTATTTTCTCGCACTTTCTAGGATCATCTCTATGCTCTCCGGTCAGTCCTGCCTCAATACATTCCTGTGGTGCGTTCTCTCTAAACATCAATTTCCCGCATTCCCTATGATCCCTCAGTCCCGCTTCAATACATTCAGGAGGAGCACTCTCCTCAAACATAATATTCTCACATGCCTCTCTTGCTTCCCTCTCATTCTCAAAACTAATCTCTCCCCTATCTAAAGCATTAAGACATGGTCCAGGAGCATTTTCTCTAAACATCGCTTCCATACACGCCTTAGGAGTCTTTGCCCTCGCTTCCCTGCATTCTATCGGCATATGAAATTCAAACTGATCCTCTGCAACCCCTTCTTCCAATTCTGCAAAGACATCTAATAAATAATCAGGCAATAAATCTTCTATGTCCTCAGTAACATCATCCATCGCCTCGCATGCTCCTTCATCCCCTCCATCGCATTTAGCAGCCAAAGGCGCAACAATACTGCATCTATCTGCAAATGGCTTATTTATCTCCTCTAAATCAGAACATTGACATTCCCTCCCCTGGCTTCTAAAACATTGTCCCATTACTTCAGCAAATTTTCTAGCCGCCTGCTTCTGCTCTTCTGTTAAATCTCTATCAAGTTTCCTATGCCACTCAGGTGCTTCCCCTTCCTCAGTCCTGCAAACCCTCTCATACTGCAAAGGATCTAGCTTGGCTAATTCTACGCACAAATCCCTTATCTTAGAAGCAATCTCGGCAGCATTCTCAATTTTCTTTTCTTTCTTAATAACATCATCAACAAAATCTTCCCTCTCTTCTTCAGGAATCTCTCCCTCTAATTCTCTAACAGCATTTCTAATAGCCCTAGAACTTCTTTGAGCCTCGTCCCTCTCTTCAGGGCTAACTTCTCTCTCAAAATCATCTGCAAATTCCCTGTATCTCTCTAACGCGATTTTCGCATCCTCGGTCTTTCCCGCTTCAATCATTGCCTTTATCTCGGAAATCTTCTCCTCTCTATTCTCCAAATCGCTTCCAAATCTATCAAAAAACTCATCTATAAAATAAAACGCGCTGTCAGGCGTTATTCCCGCATCGTGCTCTAATTCAAACTCGCCGTCATCATCAACCTCTCCATTAAACTCTTCATCTTCGCCAGCATCGTCAATTTCCCCCTCGTCAGCCTCATCAACCTCATCAATCTCTTCATCCCTATCTTCTTCAGTATCATCAACATCGCCAACTCCTTCTGCAGGACTATCTACTATTGCGGGCGTATCTCCTGCCGCAGGACTTTCTCCAACCTCTTGTGCAAAAACTCCTGCAATCAAAATTCCAAATATAAAACAAGCCAAAAATAAAATCCCTCTTTTATTCATAATAATATTAACAACTCAAATCCTTTTAAATCTAACTGCCTTTAATAAAAAATGAAAAAACTCTCTTTTATTATTGCAATTCTTGGCCTCTTTTCATTACTACTCCTCTTTGCTCTCCCTCCAAAAGAAATCAGTTCAACGGAAGAATTATCTAATCTCCAACCAAATCAAAAAATTATAATTCAAGGCAATGTAATAAAAGAAACTTACTCAAAAGGCTATAAGCTCCTCTCCTTAGACAATGGGTTCCAATTAAAATGTAATATCAATTGTCCAAATTATCTAAATAAAAATGTTTCCGCTTTAACAATCCTAGAAAAATATAATAATAAAAATTATCTAAAAGTCCTAAAGATAAGATTAAACTCTCAAATAAAAAAGATTAAATAAACTATAATTCTCATCTTATCATGAAAATACTTTTTGGTGTCTTTGATTGGGGTCTGGGCCATGCTACAAGAGACACGCCGCTAATTAGCGAGCTTGTAAAAAAACACGAAGTTCACATCATCTCAACAGGCAGGGCGCTTAAAATATTGCAGGATAATTTCAAAAATAAATGCAAATATTATGACGTCCCTAGTCTCTATCCAATATATACAAAGACAAAAACAAATATCTTCCAAATAGATTTTGCTTTAGCCATTCCAAGCATAATTAAAAGCTTAAAGTCTGCAAGAGAAAAATCAAAAGACATAATAAATAAAGGATTTGACATAGTTATTTCAGATTGCAGATACGATGTTTACGACACTCCAAAAAATTCCTATTTAATAAATCATCAATTAAGATTTAAAACTCTCTTCGGAGTAGAAAGACTTGCGGAGAAATGGCTCGCTAACAGAATGGAAAAATACAAATATGTTTTAGTTCCAGATTTTCCTAAAAAAAATCTAACAGGCAGGCTTTCTCATGAGTTAAGATATTTCCCAAAGAACAAAATAAGATATATGGGTATTTTATCCCATATAAAAAAATTAAGTCTAAAGCAGGATATTGATTATTTCTTTTCTTTATCGGGCCCAGAACAAACTAGAATTAAACTAGAAAAAAATATTTTATCCCAAATAAATCAAATTAAAGGAAGAATAGCAATAGCAGGAGGAAATCCGGATGTGGAATCAAAAAATATTTCTAAAAATATTGAATTTCATAGTTTTCTAAATCATAATCAGCAAGAAAATTTCATGAATCGCGCAAAGTTCCTAATAATCAGGTCAGGATACACCACATTAATGGAAATTGTGGAGTTAGATAAAAAAGCTCTTCTTATTCCATCTCCAGGTCAAACAGAACAAGAGTATCTGGCAGATTATTATGAAGAACAGGGCTACTTCCACCATGTGCATCAAAATAAACTAAACCTAAAAGAAGATATAAAGATTTCATCTAAATTTAAGGGTTTCAAAGCCCCCTGGAAAACAGAAGAATCTATAAAGAAATTCATCAAGCTAATAAATATCTAAAACACTTTTTGATGAAAAAGAGGCGGAAAATTTGCAAAAGAAAACTATAAACTTTGTGAACAAAATTAAAGAAATAATTGATTCCGCACATTTGTTCCGAAAAAAGCAATTCGTGAAGAGTGTTTTAGTAAAGATAAAGCTAAGCAACCACCATCTCTTTTGAAGAAATAGATTCTTGAACTGAATCGTTTCCTTGGTTTTTTATTCCTAAATCTTGTTTTGTCAAAAACCAAGCAAATCTCAAAAAATTCTGAGCAGTAGCACTGTTCATATTCAACTTATACATATCAGACTTTCCTACTCTCCTCGTCTTGATAATTATTCCTTTTTGTAAAAACTCTTCAAAAAAACTTTTAAGAGAGTTATAACTAATATTTGATTCTCTCGCCATATCAGTCATATTGAAATCAAAAAAGTGATTTCCAATTAAGAAATCAAAAAATCTCAATTTTGGAGTATCTCCGAAATATTCCAAAAAAGCGGATTTGTTTTCTTCAGTTTTCATATGCTACTACCACTACTACTACTTATAAAACTTTCTATTTTAGATGCTTAAACTATCAAAATTAGAAACATTTAAATATGATATTTTCTTATGGCTTTAATGGAAAAAGAGAAAGCTCAACTTATGTTTAAACTTGCTTATTCAAAAAAGAATTGGGGAGCTAAGTATGATAGACTTGAACATTTTAAGAGATTTTCAAACTTAAAGCAAATGATAAAAGAGTTAGAAAATCTTGGATGGGTCATTGTAAAGAAAAAAGCTAATTATATTGGAATATCTCTAAATACGAAGTTCAAAAAAGAAATTATTGAATTTGTTGAAGAGCAGATGCCCGAGGTAAGGGGTCTGATAACTTAGTTGGAGCCAAAACTAATTTTCTCTTTTAGAAATCAATTTTATAACTACTAAAGAATAACATAATAGAAAGGTTTATAAAGGGGGGGGGGGGCGTTATTTGGGTATGAATAGAAAAATAATTTTAACGATAAGCTTAATGCTTTTAGTTGGATTTGCGGTTTTTGTTTCTGCAACAACAATGACAATTCTACAAACAACTGAAAATGCTCTTGTATATCAAGTTGAACTTCCTGTTAATAAAGGGTGGAATTTAATAGCAAGTGGTCTAACCTTCGCTTCTGATTTAAGATATCTGGACGAAACTGGAGATATAAAGAAAAGTAATATTAAAGCAGTCTATGTTTATTCTAATAAAATAAATGAATATCTTTCAAATTATCCTGAATATGATAGAAGATTATTTTCTGCTACCGAGTATTTTAATGGTGACGAAAAAGATATTATCGGACAGGCAAACTGGATTTATGTAGATAAATCAGGGGTTCTCAAATACAATACAAAGGGGATTAAGGTTACTAATTCCAGAAATCTATTTTCTGGATGGAATTTTGTTTCTATTACTCCCGAGATGTTTTATGAGAAAGATGGAAATGATGTTTTTTCTTGGAACGGTGTTAAAGGGAACTGTAATTTTGAGAAAATTTATGCATGGAATCCAGAAGAACAGAATTGGTTACCTATTTCTGCAGATACGGAATCTGTTGATTTTAATGATTTTTATGCTATGGGCATGGTTGTGAAGGTTTCAAGTGATTGTAAATTAGCAACTCCTTCACCAATAGGTGATGGAACAACCCCTCCTCCAGCAATACCTTCTGAATACTTTACACCCTCCTGCGTTCTTAATGCTCCTTTTTCTTGTCAAGAGGAAATTATTAGCACTAACAATATTGATATTACATTGCGAAATGTGCAAGGTGGGGATCTTAATATCAAGAATGTTGCAATTAAGGGTTGTGGGTCCTATTCCACTGTAACTTCCATAAATGACAATGAATTAAAAACTTTGAAAATTCCTTGTAGTACTGCTCTTACTTCAGGAACTAAATTTATCGGAGACATTACAATAACTTACAGAAAGATTAACGGTAATCTTGATTTAACTAGTAATGGCAGAATTGTAGATCAGGTAAAATAAAATGACAAACCAAAAAAGAGGAATGGGTGCATGGATTTGGATTTTAATAATCTTAGTCGTAATTGCCGTAGGAATAGGAATTTACTTTCTAACTAGCGGTAGCGACGGCGGAATTCTAGGCGGAAGTTCAATACCAACGCCTCCTGCTCTGCCTGCTGGATAAATAACGAAAAGTGTTCCCTACAAACTAAAAATCAGGTTTTATTTTCTTAAACAAGTATTTTCCTATTTTATAACTACCATATGTAATAAAAAAGGCAGCAAATACGTCAATGCTATAGTGTTGATGAGTCAATAACACTGTAATTCCCATTATTATAGATCCTAGCAAAAAAAGATACTTCATAGTCCGGCTGTCTTTATACAACAAAAATCCCAAAAACGGCACAGCCACATGCCCT
Source organism: Candidatus Woesearchaeota archaeon (assembly GCA_964575515.1). Lineage (GTDB taxonomy): Archaea > Nanobdellota > Nanobdellia > Pacearchaeales > GW2011-AR1 > JAUSIK01. The sequence goes on from CAZNQS010000005.1 coordinate 19,748, forward strand.
GAAAAAAATAAGTCATTGGCAAAATATAACCCTGTAAATGGCCAGGGAAAAACAGCATGTATGACATCTAAAGGGGTCTGCAAATGAGTGAAAATAATAAAAGCAGATCTTATTACAACCAATAGACTAAACTGCCCAACAACTTTATGCAATTTACCTATATGAAAAAACAAAGGGTATATGAATAGCAAAAAAGTAAGCGCCAAATAACCATATATAAAAAGAAAACCAAAGTCATATGGCCCTATATTGTCCAAAATTAAATCAGGCACACTGGCTACATTAGCTGAAGAAACGTAAATCCCGGCAATGTAATCTACATAAGTAACAATGCCTGCCACAATTAAAGAAATCAAAATAAAATATTTGTATTCTTTTATCTCTCTTTTCCAAGATTTCCATCCCTTTTGAAAATATCTTCTATTAATTTGCATTCTACATTTTATTAAATTCGTTTGTTTATATTCTTATTGATACATAGTAGTAAACAACATTTAAAGAAAAAACAAAGCATTTAAACTAATGTTGGAGATCATAGCATTATTTATAGCCCTCCTCCTCGGCATTCTCGCAGGCACTCTGACAGGCCTATTCCCAGGCATTCATGTAAATCTTATCGCAGTATTTCTTCTCTCACTCTCGCCAATTCTTCTTCAATACGCCTCGCCCATGCATTTAGTAATATTCATAGTCTCTATGTCAATAGCCCACTCCTATCTGGATTTCATTCCCTCAATCTATCTCGGCGCTCCAGATGAAGACTCGTTTCTTTCCACTCTTCCAGGCCACGAACTGCTTAAGCAAGGCAAGGGACATGAAGCAGTTGTCCTAACTCTCTACGGCTCTTTAGTCGCGCTGTTAATAATCCTGCTCTTTATTCCAATCTTCATCTTTCTCCTTCCCATAATCCATGAAGCAATAACAAAAATAATCCCCTTCGTCCTAATATTTATCTCTCTCTATTTAGTTTTTCGCGAAGATAAATTCCTACTCTCTCTGATTATATTCATACTTGCGGGCTTTCTTGGCCTAATAACGTTAAATCTCCCCATAAAAGAACCCCTTCTCCCTTTGCTTACAGGCCTATTTGGCTCTTCAGCATTGATAGTCAGCCTAAAATCATCTAAATCGCATCTTCCAAAGCAAACTCTCGTATTAAAAAAAATAAATCTCTCTAAGAAAGAAATAATAAAAACCGCTCTCGCCGCGTCAATAGCTGCGCCTCTCTGCTCGTTTCTTCCAGGCATTGGCTCCGGCCATGCCGCAGTTATCGGCTCTGAAATCTTCGAGCAGAACAGAAGAGGATTTCTCTTCCTTGTTGGAGAGATAAACACCATTGTTACCGCCTTAACATTCATCGCGCTATATAGCATCAATAAAACACGCTCAGGAACAGCCGTCGCAATAAAAGAAATATTAAAAGAAATCACTTTTCAAGAGCTGATAATAATCATAATTACGATAATCCTGGCAGGAATAATATCGTTTTTCATAGGAATTAAGCTCTCAAAAATAATTGCGAAAAACATCAATAAAATAAATTACAAAGTCCTTTCAATAATAACTCTCTTTATCCTATTAATAGTAAATATTATATTTTCAAATCCCTTAGGCATCCTTGTCCTGATAGCCTCAACATCATTAGGCATTTTTGCAATACTCTCAAATTCAAGAAGGATTAACTTAATGGCCTGCCTTCTGATTCCCGCAATCCTCTTTTACATGACTTAAAAATTTAATTTATAAACATATAATTTTCATCAAAACCATTTATTAATATTTTCTTGTTTTTCAGAGTCTTTCCCGAATATAGATTGAATGTACATCTCAGTTAATTCCAGACTCTCCAATAAATAAGCGCTTACTTTATATTCTCTCGCCAGCTCCAAAGCCTTCTGCATGTATTTCAAAATGCTCCCCTCTGAAATTGTGAAAATCAGGCGCCCTCCGCATCTCCCGCACTTTCCGCTGAATGGCGGCCTCCTATATTTGTAATTGCAGCTTACGCATCTAAACACCTGCATTGAAAATTTCCTCAAATTTCCTCTAATGTCTCTAATAAAATGCCTTTCTATAATCAGTCTCGCAACATCGTCAACATCAACAGCCCTGATCTTGCCGCATAATTCCATTTGCTTTTCTACTTTCTCTCGCATTGTCGGCAAAGTTTTATATGCAGAGTTTACAATCCCTATATTGAAATCAGAGCATCCGTGCGTAAATCCAATATTTTGAAAAACATTTTCTCCCTTCTTCAATCTGGTTCTAACTGTCTCAACCTTTACTTCGGAAGAATGTTTTTTCTGCTCTGCCAACTCATACAGCTCCAAGGGATATCCTCCTAATTCAAAATCTAAAATTTGGTCGTCAACATCTCCCGCCCTGATGCGTGTATTCAAAACCAAGGGCGCGTCCTGCGTCCCTCCCCTGTGCGCTGGCAGAAAACTCCTAGAAAAATTAAGAAGAAGGTCCATTAATAATATTACAGCGCATTCATCCCCGTCACAATCGCGACGCATAGCAGCATGCATGAATGGGCTGGCCAAAAAAACCTGTGTCTTGGAAAATCCAATAATTCTCCCGACAGTTGCTGTGCAGATATGCGGCGCAATGCAGGCAACCAAAGCTCCCACCACTCCCTTTCTGTTATTTACATTAAAAGCCTTCTCTAATCCATATAATCTTTCAAGCTCGTCATCGACAAAATTGCTGATCTTCAAAAAAACATCATCTGCCCTATCGTTCTGGCTTTCAGGGCACGCAGGCAAGATAACATCATGAGGAAACAATTCTAATATTTGATTTTCATTCTCTAAAACATTCCCATAAATGTCGTTTTCATAGCCCAGTCTCTTCAATTCATCTACGCTTATCCCTATCTCGCATGGCTTGAAATGTGTAACTACCATCTCAGTCATGTCATATCTTATTGTTCCGTCCTTATTCACGTTCAGATTATATTTTGCCCTCAATAATCCCTTGGCTAAATTCTCGCAGCTATGATCTTTATTGCTCGTGCCCCTGACTCCCTTTACAATAGGAATATCATCTATCCTGACGCCTGCAATATCCTTGGCTTTCTCAAAATATTCTCTTATTTCAATTCTTCTTTCATTAAATCCCCTGCCTTCTTCTTCCAATTTCTTGCAAAATGCCCCGCATTTCAAGCATCTCGCATAAACATTATCTCTCTTGCATTCAGCGCAATAAAAATTAGGGAACTCTGCCCGAATGCCTCCAGTCTCTAAAGCTGCCTGAAAGCTCCTCAATCTTCCTCCCTCTCTGCCAACAGGAAATAAAACATGCGGGCTTCCTACTAATTTTCTTAATTTTGCTTTTTCAGGCCTTCCCATTCTCGCCCCAATAAAACTCCCTGATTTATCCTTGATTTTAATACTACACAGCTCATTTATGCTCTCTAAAACACTCACTTGCCCTATTCCCAAGCTCTTGCTAAGCGGGGATTTTAAGCTGCTTTTATCAAGCTCCTTGACTCTTAGCATAGTCTTTTCCATCCCGCTCTCAAAGTTCTTCAAATCTTCAATTCCAAGATTAAACAATAAAGCCTTGCTCTCGTCCTCTCCAAAAACAACATGCTCTATGCTTACTCTATGCTCGCATCCTATAATCTCCAATGCTCTTTTCCCTCTGGCAAACCTCTCTCTATCAGTTCTTGTAAAAGGCAAAATCAGTTTTCCCTCTGCAATCTTTCCATGCCCAATCCAGTCAACTAATCCTAAAAAGCCGTCATAATCTATTTCTCTCCAATAAAAAATAAATTTTGGATGCAATGGAATTTTATATTTCACAGACAGCTCAACTGCATTCTCATATCCAACATCAAATTTATTCTCAATCTCGCTCTTGCCACCGGCTTTCTCTAATTCAAGCTCCCACCAATCCTCAACATACCCTGCCTTCACTAATTCACAGTTCCTGTTCACAACATCTCCGAAAGAGAAGAGAATGTCCCCAAGGTAGATAATTTCCTTCACGTCGTTAGAAATTTTCTTGGCAAGCTCAACATTTTGCACTATGCAGACGCTCTCGTCTTTCAATTTTACAATAGGCCCGTCAATTTCATCGCAAGAACTTATCGCACTCCCTTTAGTTGGCTTTTCCACTTTCAGCTGCGTTCCGCTTGACATGAATCCTCCAGCAATAATCATTGTCGCAGGATGCACTGATGTCGCTGAAAAGCCGCTTGTTCTGCTCCTCCCATATCTAAATCTAAATCCCCCGGATCTTGAGGGATGCCCGAAAACAGGCCTACCGGCAACCAAGTCTTTTATATAAACTGGTTTGTCTAATTTAACTTCGCCTGCCTTCGCCTGCTTGAATCTTTTAATATACTCTTCCAAAAATTCCCATCCTGTTATCTTAAATCCCTTTCCCTGGACTCCGCGCAATAATCTCAATCCTTTCTGCGCTTTCTGCGCCAATCCCTCTGAAAAAATCAGGCACATTCCCCCTCTGATCAAACTCGTTCCCACTCGCTCTAAGTCTTTATAATTGGAAACTTCTCTCTCGCTGCTCGGCTCTCCGCTGATTTGGATAGGCAGGTTTCTGGCTAAAAATTCAATCTCTTCCTCGCTCGGCAGATATTGCAGATTAGTGACCCTCTCATGATAATCATAGTTCTCTGTAACAAATCTCTTAATCTCATTCTCATCGGGATCGTATTTCGCAAACCCAAAATTTTCTCTCAGATAATCAATAAGCATTAAAACAACGCATGAGGCAGTTGTGCCTGCGCTTCTTATCGGCCCTGAAAAATAAGGGATAAAATAATCCTCTCCGTTTCTCGTCTTTCCCAATTTAAGTTCAGTAAAGCCCTCAATCGGCGAAGAGACAACCCCTAGAGTTATGTAAGCAAATCCTAATCTAATCCCGGCCTCAATCCCCTTCAGCAGGCTCTCAAACTTGCAAAACTTCTCTTTGGCAATTTCCTCGGCAATCTTGAAAGCTACAGCCGAATCAAGTGGTCCGTATTCCTTCTCCAATTCATTGATTCTCTCAACAACTCTTTTGTCAAGCTGCGGATGCACAACGCTGATCAATCCAACCGCCTTTTCAGCAAGCGTTGTTGCTACGGGCACTTCAACCTTTGCAACAGGATCAATCCCAACCGCCCTTGCTCTTTGTGCAATTGCGTATTGCTCCTCAACCCCCTTCTTTATCATCTCAAAATATTGTTTGATGTTCATATTCTTATCCTCCTATAATCTGTTTTTTCTGCTGCCCTTCTTTTTGACTCTTCATATCTTTCTCTTAATTCTCTGCACAATTTATGATTATCATCAATATCATTCCATACAATATATTCTGCATGATCTCCCCCAGCATCACGATACATATTATAATGCTGCTGTAAAAAATTTTCTACTCTATTTTTCTTCATTTTTTCCGCCTCCTTTCGATAATTCTTTTACGCTCATCTTACAATAATTATTTTTTCCTCCCTGACCAAACTCTCTCTATCATTTTCTAAGATTCTTTTGTAGTCGTTATTAATAGTGCTTAATCTCAAAACCTGCTCATTGTGAAAAACTAAAGGATCTACATAGCGAAATTTCTTTTTAAGGAAAAAAGAGCCCTCGCCCGAGTTTTTATTTATTTTAAATCCTCTCTTCAAAAGTTTTAATTCTTCAATAATCTGCTCATTTCCGCAATCCTCCAGTAATCTCAAAATCTCATAATCCTCTTTCTCTTCAATATCCTTAACAGAAAGTATATTTTTAGAGAGGGCAGTTCTCAAAACCTCTGCTAAAATATGATATCGCGTTTTTGCTTCATTATTTGCCCAATGTTCTCTGTTAAATTTAGCATAATAATTAGAAAAAATAAATGCAGAGTCGACATTATTAAAAATAATTCTGCCATTAAAGACTATTATGCCTCCTAAAATTCTATTAATATCTTCAAATGATCCTTCCAGGGCAATTTCTCTCAAGGTATAATCTATCCTATCGGCGCATAGGTCTGGAGCAGAATAATCAAGCAGGTGAAAAGAATGCAAATCCGCGATCTCCTCTATGACAAAACCATTCCTTTTCAAAATAGAAGCAACTGAAGAATTTCTAATAAATTCTAAATGCCTATTGTCCTGATAATCTTCTTTGCTCGGGTCTCCAACAACCCAGTCAATAACATGAGAAAATGCAGTGTGTGATGCGTCGTGTAACAATCCTACAATCTGTTCTTTCAATGAAGCGCCCAATTTCCGTAAAAGCAAAAAAACTCCTATCGAATGCTCGTATCTCGAAAATCCTTTTTTATGATAATACTCATCAGGCATGCCGAATTGTGAAATATTCTTTAAGCGCTGCATCTCTAAAGAGTTAATTAGTTCTATCAAGATATTTTCTTCTATTTCCTGTCTACCATAAACTCTGTCCTCTATTTCCATCTCTCAATCTCCTCATCCAGAAAATCATAAATCTTTAATTCCCCTGTCTTCAAATTATAAACTGGCACTTTCGCAGGGTCAGGCACGTTGCCTGTTTTCTCCTCAAAATCTGTCTGCGCCTGCCAGCAGCTTCCTGTGATAATTAAAGTTCCATTATAATTCTCAACATCCAACCTATGAACCTCTCCCATGCATAAAATATTGGGAACTTCTTCTATAACTAAGGGATCTTTGTTCTCGTTTGGAATATAAACAACTGCCCCGTGTGTTGTCGCAAGATGCCTTCTCTTCAGCATGTGCCTGACTGCCTTTGCCGGGCATCTATGCGCCTTCATATCCCGGAGCTCCTTAATCTCGCTGATAAAGCTGTGTATGCTTGCCCCATGGTACATCAAAACTCTGAACTCCTTATCCTTCTCCAAGAATTTTATCATGCACGGATTTGTGACTAAAACTAAATTCTCAATCTCATAAAGCTCTGGCGCATACTTTCTATCAATCAGCGGTTGAGGCTCTGCCACTCTGCTCGCGTCGTGCTGCCCGGGGCACATAAACATCGTTATATGTTTTGGTATTTTTTTCAAATAAGAAGCTAATAAAGAATATTGCTCTCTCATGCTTTTCAGACTCAGCAAGCTTTCCTGCCCGGGAAAAATTCCAACTCCATCCACATTGTCCCCTGTAAAAAAAATATACTTGACTCTTTCTGCACTCTCGTCCTTGCTGTTTATCCAATCTAAAAATCTCTCAAAGCTCTTCCCTAAGTGTTTATTGCTTCCGCAATGCACATCTGACAAGAAAGCAATCAGTCCCTCTTCTTCAAATTTCGTTTTCTCTAATAAGAATGAATCAGGTAAAAAAATGTCATGTATGAAAAGCATGTCCCTGTTCCCGCTCGCCCTCACGCCAACAACATCGTCCAATTGTAATTCATTAGCTTTTTGATATAGCTCGCCCTCCATACGAACTAATCCAACTATCTCTCCTGTCAAATCCTCTAGTTTAATCATCAAATTTTTATTTTTCGTAATCCTCTTCTCCCCTATCATCCCTATAATACTCAAGCTCTGCCTGTCGTTAGAAATCTTGCTTATGCTCACTAAATTCTGCAATTTAGCCCTATTTAGCAAAATCCTCTGCAATGTTGTATATCTCGCCCTGAAATGATTGGCAAAATCCTTCACTTCTAATTCTTTATTGGGCTTTGTGTCAGCATAAAAAACCCTGTATAGCAAATCACCTTTTCTCTCGTTTTTAACACTATCCACAATTTCCCTCTCTTTCCTGACCTCCAGGCTTAATCCTAATTTAACAAATGTATTCTCAACTAAAATCTTCTCTTCCCCAGGCAGATTCTGGACAACTCTATTTACAAATTCTACGTTGTTGTTCAATAAATTCAAGCTGATGAATTTCTGCCCCGAGATTCTCTCAATATTAATTAAGAACTCCTTTGCCAGCCCGCTATCCCTAAAGCCCTCTAATAAGTCCAAAATCTCCTTTTCAAGTAAAAGCCCTCTTTCCCTAATCAGTTTTAAAATCTCCTCTTTCATTTTTCAACCTATAAAATTTCTTAATATCTGAATAAGATGACTATATCTATCACCCTTACCTATCAATTTATAAAAATGCAGATTAATAATTCCAGATTTCGTACCCAACCTAATACTATAAGGAATTATATATCCTGCTCTCAATAAATTCTCTGCCCTTCCAGAATCTCTCCCAGTATAAAATATTTCTCCTCTATTATATCTATCCAAATCCTTACATAATAAAATCAAATTCTTTATTTTATCAACCAAACCCATTATTTAATAAAACCCTATTAATATAAAAAACTAAGCAACTCAATTATAATAACAACACTCTTTTATTACTAAAAAATTTACTAATTCACAACTCCAATCCCTTCTCCAAAATCTCTCTGGCTTTTTCCTTGACGCCTGGATTCAGCATTAATCTTATTTCTCTTGTTCTTCCATACCTTCCCTTGCTTATTACATGTGTATTTATAATTCCAAGCATGTCAAATTCTGCCAAAATATCCCCGATTCTCCTCTGCGTTAAAATTTCGTTTCTTGTATTCTCGCAAATCTTAATATATTTATTATAAACGTCACCTGTAAAAATCCCCACACTATTCTTTTCGCTAAGCTTCATTATAGAATATAAAACAAGCTGAAACTGCGTTGGCTCGCTTTCAATTATGTCCAGCATCTTGTCCCTCTCTATCTTTTGGTTTGCCAAATCAATGTGCTTCAATATTATCCTGTTGCTTCCCTCTCTCTCCGCTAATTCTCCGGCAACTCTCAATAAATCTAAAGCCCGCCTGGCATCCCCGTGCTCTCTCGCCGCATATGCTGCACACTTTGCAATAACGCCTTCTTCCAAAATGCTTTCCTTAAACGCCATGTTTGCCCTCTCCTTTAAAATGTCTTGCAATTGCAAGGCATTATAAGGCGGAAATACAAGCTCTTCCTCTCCCAAACTGCTCCTCACTCTCGGATCTAAATTATCCATAAAAGTCAGGCTATTGCTAATTCCAATCAAACTAATCTGCGCCTTTTTCAATTCAGAATTCATCCTCGTCAGGGTGTAAATAAAAGTATCGCTTATCTTCTTAACAGCCTGATCAATCTCATCCAGTACTAAAATAATCATCTGCTTTTTATAATCAATCATCTCCATAAACTTAGAATATATAACATCGGTAGGCAGTCCGGTGGCAGGCACGCTCCCTTTTAATGATTTTATCAGCTCTGCTACAATTCTATATTCTGTATCTGCGACCTTCTTTAACTTGCAGTTAATATAAATAAATTTTAAATTCTCCTCTCCTATTTGCTTTACCTTTTCCATTAATTTATCTCCAACATGCTGCACGCTGGCTGTTTTTCCGCTTCCTGTCCTTCCATATAAAAATAAATTGCTAACTTTGTCTCCCCTTAAAGCAGGCGCGAGTATTGACGCAACCTGCTCAATCTGCTCGCTCCTGTGCAAAATCGCCTCGGGAAGATAATTAGCCTGCAAAACACTCTTGTCTTTGAATAAATTATTAATTACATAAGAATCAAAAATACTTTCAACACGTCCCATCTTCACCTCGTCTTCCTCATCTCCACAAATTTAGTAAGGGTCCTTTATAAATTTAATTATTTTTCACCCCCTATTTCTCATGCACCAACCTCCCTTTCCGAGAACAAAATCACAATATTACTAATAAAAGACAAAAATTTCCCACACCCCAATTTCCTCTGGAAAAACGAGTATATGGTAAATAATAATAAAAGAGATGTAAAAATATAATAATTAAAAAAAACAAATATTATAATAAAAGATATAATAATTAAAACGAACTAATAATATCATTATAACGAAACATATCATTTAATATATTTAATCCGAACAAATAATATAACTACAATAAACTATATTATATAATATATATAATATAATATAAATATTTAAAAACAAAAACGAAACATCAAGAACTTCCCCCTATATTTATAAAGCCTCCCAAACTTTCCCATATTTTCCACACGAAACCAAGGACACACCCCAAACATTGAGAACACACCCCAATATCAAAAACACATCTCTTAATAATAAAAATATATCTCCTAATAATAAATAAAAAAACACAGAAAAATTTATATACAGCACTAATTTCAATTATTAATGATTGAAAAAAGACCCATAAAAGCAGTTCTCGGAAAAATGGTTGTAACAAAAGAAGGAAAGCGCCTGGGCATGGTTAAAGATGTAACATTCGAAACGCGGACAGGCGAGTTAATCCAGCTTGTTTTGAAAGATCCAACAGCCCATATTAGAAATCTCAACATAGAATTTTCCTCAAATAAAGAAGCCCTGATTCCTTACAATACAATTATAGCAATCGGCGATTTCGTCGTTGTTTCCGAAGAAGATATCGCCTAAAAAATAACCAGGGAATAAAAATTTATACTCTAATTCAAAAGCCCAAAAATCAAACTTCCGTCTACTCCCTCTATTGGCAACATATTCATTAAGAAAGCCCCTATTGAAACAACAACCCCTATAATTCCTATTTCTGCCAAATACTCAATTTTTCTAAATTTAATAAAAATAAATAAAAAAACAATCCCTAATAATAAATTTACAAACGGCCCCATTAAGGCAATAACAGCCATCTCCACCTTATTCCCATTATCTATAAAACTCGTATAAGCTAACCCAACTCCCTCAAAACTAAAGCCGATCTCTCCTAAATTCCCAAGCTCAAACTCAATCTTAGGCTTTAGCCCGTAGTGCTCTGCAGCAGCATAATGTCCAAGCTCATGCAAAACAACATTCACTAAAAAGATGTTAACAAATACAAAAGCACCAATCAAAATTCCCATAACCATTCTAAGTTTATCTTTAACTATCATAAAGTAACAACTACGAGCTACTATTTAAACCTTTCTATAATCTTAATTTCAAAGTAATAACAACGCCCGCGCCAATAAGCGCCAAATAACCCTCCTTATGATAATATTTAAAAACACCTATATCCAAGCTAAAAAATGCAATTAATAGGTTTCAATCTAAAAAAGGTTTCAGCATCAAGATCCCCTGATTTTAAAAGAGGTTCTATAAACACAAACATCGAATTTAGCGATGTAATAAAAGAAAAGCTGGATTTGTTAAAAGATACAGAAGCCCTAAAAATCGCATTCATCTTCTCAATACTCTATTCGGAAAAAGAAATGAATCCGGAAAACCAAGAAAAAAACCAGGAAACCAAGTCCGAAAAAAGTCAAGGCGAGGTCACATTTGAAGGAGACATCCTCTTTTCAGCCAACAAGGAAGAAGCAAAGGAAATCACAAAATCCTGGAAAAAAAAGCAAATTCCAGAGCAATTTAGGCTTCCAATGATAAACTTCATTTTAAAGAAATGCTCTGTAAAAGCCCTTTCTCTCGAAGAAGATTTAAATCTCCCTTCTCACATCCCATTCCCTCAAGTCCGCAAAGGCAATCAAGAACAAAATCAATAATTATTTCAAATCCCCCTATTCAACCAAAGAATTATAATGTTCGGCAAGCTTTCTAAAAATCTCTTTACCTTTTTTACTATTAACAATTCTTTCAACAACCTCTTTCCCTTTATCTTCAATACTAACAAAATATCTTGATGCTCCTTCCCCATAGATTACAGGATGATTTCTGTCTGCTTGTTTAATAAAACCTCTATTAACAAGACGATCTAAAGCCATTACAACTTTTTGTTCTTCTTGTAAGTTTGAACCTACAAAATGTAGATACCCTTCATTTACTAAATAAGCTCTTAATAACATATCAAATTCTTCCTCTTTAGATACAGATATTTTCTGAGCTCGACAAGATTCCATTATAATATTTCACACAATACCTATTTAATATTTATTATAATAAAAAATAACACTTCTTTACTTCTTATTCCCATTACTTCAAATCCCTCAACTTCCCGAAATCCAAAACATCCAGCCCGCCCTCACTGACAACCCCAACATTAAATATTCTAAGATTAAAATCCCAAGCCATCCCCAAATTACTCTCGCGAGGATCGCTCCCCTCGCTATATTCAAAAAAACTCGGTACAATAACAATCTCCCGCCCTTTAAATCTCCCAGCTAAAAAGCACTTGTATTTCTCAACCTTTGTTTTATCGCTAATCTTAACAGCAGGATGCCCGTGCCCCATTATCCAATATTTAATTTTTTTATCATTAATCTCTTTAAAATCCCTGTTCCCATGTAAAAAACAATATTCTCCAAAAACAAAATGCTCAACAAATCTCACCCCGCTTCTTTTCTTAACAATCGGCTCTAAGATTGTATCATGATTGCCCTTGCAAATAACAATCTCCTCGCATTTGTCTTCTAAATAGTCAAAAAGCCGCAGAACCTCATTCCATTCCTGCCGCAAAATCCCTCCAAAATCATGTTTCACATCCCCAAGCAAAACAACATGCTCAACCTTTCCAGTTTTAGCAAACACAGAATCAAGATATTTTATCATCTCGTCAAACATAGTCCGAGAAACAAACACTCCGCTTTGATTCAAAACTTCTTCATATCCTAAATGCAAATCCCCAATTACAAGAATCTTCTTTCCCCTTTCTAAAATCAATAAACATTTTCCTATATATTTTATCATAAAATTCTTAGAAAATAATACTAGTTAAGGCTTTGCCCATATAATCATTAACAAAATTAATAATATAAGAAGCCAGATTGGCCAAGTTTTCTTTATGAACTTAATGATTTTTGAAACCATTGTTTTTTAGCTTATAATATTTTCCCTCTTTTTAAAATATACAAGAATAAGACTAATTAAATCTTCTTAATATCTTCTAAAGAAATTCTTTTAATCTCTTTAATTGCATCAAAATCCCCATCATCTGAAATTATCTCATTAATTCCATTAACTAAAGCAGTTGCTGCATGGATTGCATCTCTAGGATCAATAGAATATTTTTCAATTAATTCCTGCGCCTTAGACAGAATAGCTATATCTAATTTTATAATATTTAATTTAGGCAAGCGTAAAAATTTCTTTCCCTCCTCTTTTGATAATTCTTTCCCCAAGGTCTTTTTTACAGTATAAACTACTTCATCCCAAGTTATCGTAGAAGTAAACCCCCCAACTAAACCGTTTGCTATATCTTTAACTAAATTCTTGCAATTGAGGGCTTTATCGTCTTCATAAAGAACAGCATAAGTAAAAACAGTCGTATCAAGGTATCTCTTCATCATATTGTTCCAAAATAATTTTCTTCATTTCCCTTGAAGATAATTTCTTCTTAAGTTTAGGAGTATTAAAAAAATCATCAACAATTTTCTCTGGATCCTGTTCAGTTCTTATCTTAACTTCATCATCCACAACTTCAAATACAACTTGCTCCCCGCTATGCAAACCCAACATATGTCTAATATCTACAGGAATCACTACCTGTCCTTTCTCTCCAAGTTGCCTTTTCATTATCATACAAAATCAAGTAATACCTAATATTTAAACTTTTCCATACATACAAGTAGGAATTATGCCAAGAGATTTATAAAGTACGTTACAAAATAATAACATCAATTTAAAAGAAAATGATTACAAAATAACCTTTTCAATTTCTTCAATTCTCTCAAAATCTCTGTCCTTAGTTACCAAAATGTAATCATGTTCCATAACTTGAGAAGCAATAAACAAATCAGTTAAAGATAGTTCATATTTATCTTTAAGCCTAACTAAAAAAGATGCAGTAGAATTATTAGTTTGGATAGTGTCAAATAATTTTAAGAATTCTTCAGACTTAATTTTATTCTTTGGAGATTTTTTCCTTAATTCATAAAGAAATTCAAAATAGCTCATAAAACTAATTTTTGGAGATGCAGGATGAACCTTTCTTAATTCTTTTAACTTCCCAATAATATCCTTATTTCCCCTTTCAATTTCTATAATAATCGAACTGTCAAATACCAAAGTCATATTCTAAATCCTTTCTCTTTCCTTAATTCTTTTATAGTTTTCTCTAGCTCTAATGCTTCACTATCAGATAATATTTTTTCCCCATTTAATATCCTATTCCATACTAATTCAGACCTCTTCCTGTAGTCCGCAAGCATAAGCGCAAATAGCTCTCCCAAAGAAACGTTTTTTTTAGCCGCCAGGCTCTTAAATTCCATCCATTTTTCTTCTCCTACTCCCTTTATGCTTCTAATCTCCATAAAGTATAACAGTATTACTAGTATTTAAGTCTTACTAAATATAACTCTATAAACTTTGTTATTAAGACACTTGTCATACACTAATTAAGACATTTATCTTAATTTTCAGCTTTACTCTCTATAACCTTCATATGCAATTCATGCATCCTCTTCAAAAACTTTGCTCTATCCTCCATCTTTATCAAATCAGAGCGCCCCTGCATCATCAAGTTCAATCCAAACGGCGAAACAATTGGCACTCTAACAACTTTAATCTTAACTCTTCCCTCTTCAACCCATTTTAAAACATTAACAGCATTCTTAATATCCATCAAATCTTCCAGTACCTCGCGTCTGGCCTCTCTTAAAATAGGAAATTCGTTACTTATTTTTTTAACAGCCGTAAATAAAAATCCAGAATGCATTTGCTGTTTTCCAACGCTCTTCTCGCGCCCTTTATAGCTTCTTAAAATCATTAAACTTCTAGAAGCGCAATGCCTAAATCTTCTTCTCAAAACCTCTGTTCTTTCAATCGCTTCTTGTAAAATCTCCCTCAAATCCTTGCTCTTCACTAAATCAATAATCTTGCTCTCGTCTAAGCTCTCTCCACTTATAAAAAAACCATTATCATTTATTCCCATTTCCACGTCTCTATGCCGCAAGCGCGCAGCAGCATACGCAAAAGTCCTTGATAAAGCATCGTTTACTCTTCTCCCGTAAAGAGTATGAAATAATAAATATTCCTTCTCCTCTTTAAATTTTTCTACAATAATAGTTTTATCATCAGGAATCTCACTAAATCCCTTCTGCTGCCTAAAATAATCATAAATCTCCTCTGCAATCTCCCTCCTGCAATAAATATATCCTTCAATAAAATCAAGGCATTCATTCTTGTTTCCTAATCTCTCTTTCACAAGCCTTCTAAACCTTCCAATATCAATTGCGACCTCAAAATTCAAGGGCAGCATTTCTGAAAACCAAGAGGGTATTGTCGGATTCTTTGAAACATCTGCCTGAACAAAAGCCTTCATCCCCTTAGAAAACAAAAACTGGTATTTCTGCCCTCCCAAGACAAAAATATCTCCTCTCTTCATTCTCTCTAAAAAGCCCTCATCTATCTTCCCGACGCTCTGCCCCCTTCTTTCGCTCGGATTTTGAATTATCACGTTAATAAACCCCTCTTCAGGAATTGTTCCCAAATTAGTCATATAAATAACCCTCGCCAATTTCCCCCTCTTTCCTATCTGTCCTGTCTTCTCATCATACCAAATCTTAGCATACACGTTTCTATGCTCCAAGGCATAATCTCCCGCCAGATAGCTTATCACAGAAAAGAAATCCTCTTTACTTAAATCAGCATAACAATAGCTTCTCCTTATCAAACTAAGCATATTTTCAGCGTCCCAAATCCTTGAGATTGCCATTCCAAATATCTGCTGCGATAAGACGTCAAGCGCGTTCTTGGGAATCTCTGCGTTGTCAATCTTTTTTTCTATCATCTCCTTCATCAAAATTCCGCATTCAACCAAATCATCCCTATCAAGCACAATAAATCTTCCCTTTGGATTTTCATGCAATTTATGCCCTGCCCTTCCAATTCTCTGCAAGGCCCTTGAAACACTTTTAGGGCTTCTTAATAAAACAACTAAATCAATGCTCCCGATATCTATCCCCAATTCCAGCGAGGTAGAGCTCACAACAACTTTTAACTCTCCTCTCCTTAACTTATCCTCAATCTCAAATCTCTTCTCTCTGCTCATAGAGCTATGATGCGCCCCTATCAGCCCGGCATATTTTCCTGGAAAATGCAAGTCAAGATAATGCACAATCCTTTCAGTAGCTGCCCGTGTATTAGTAAAAATTAATGTAGTCTTATGCTCTTCTATCAATTTGTCTAAAATACTATACAGCTCCTTCTGGCTCTCAACGCTCTCTGCCTCTAATATGCTCCCTCCTGGAAAGTCCAATTCTATCTCTATCTTTTTCGTTAGTTTAACGTCTGCAATCAGGCAGTCCCTCTCCTTTCCGACTAAAAATTTGGCGATCTCTTCAACAGGCGAAATAGTAGCGCTCAAACCGATTCGAACCGGCTCAATCAAGCTAATATCGCACATTCTCTCCAAACTCAGGCTTAAATAAGCCCCCCTTTTATTAGTCAAAGCATGAACCTCGTCAACAATTACAAACTCAACAGCCCTCATCTTCTCCACAAACTTACTGCTAGTCAATACAATAGCAAGCGTTTCAGGCGTTGTGACTAGTATGTGCGGGGTTTTTTTCAGCATTTTCTGCCTTTCTTTAGTAGACGTATCTCCAGTTCTAAGACTAACCCTAATATTTTGTAATTTTATCCCTTTTTTGCGAGACAACTCTTCTATCTCTTTCAAGGGTTGAACAAGATTTACGAATACATCTGAAGAAAGCGCTTTAAGAGGGCTTATGTAAACAGCATAAACTTTATCTTCTAATTCATTCTTTAATGATAGCTCAACTAAGTAATTGATGATACTCAAAAAAGCCGTCAGAGTTTTCGTCCCCCCAGTTGGTGCAGTAATTATAATATTCTTTCTATCTCTTATGTCTTTTACTCCATAAAGTTGTGTGAGAGAGAATTCTCTAAATCTGCTATGGAACCATTCTCTTACAAGAGGGTTCAAAATCTTATCAACTTCTTCTCTCGTACTCGGTTTTTCTACATAACTTATTGTCATTTTATTATCTTGAACTAATTTAAAAGTATCAAGAATGAAAACTAATTAGCAATAGATATTTTACTGAAGAAACCAGTATTTAAAGTTTCGTCTATCCTATTTAATTTTCTTTTAATCGTAAATCCAACTTTTTCTTTAAACATCTCAAATCTTCCTTTTCTAAATATAAACAAAACATAATATTTTCCATTACCATATCCTTTTAATGTCGTCTCGATACCCAATTTTTTCAATAAAAAAGAAACCTCTTTTAATCCAACTTCATTAATAGAGGAAGAAGTTATTGCACAACGCGAAACACTTCCCTCACTATCATAAAAAATTAAAGCAGGGCATCTTACTCTCTCAATATTCTTAGGCAATTTTCCTTTCCATTCTCTGAGTTCTCCCAAGTTCACCATATTTCTAACAATATCTTTAAATTTATATATCTTCATTTCCAAGATAATCCATGCCAAAAATATCCCAAGGAAAAAAGGACAAAATAGCAGAACAAATATTACATTACCTTTTCTCTATTTCACCATCTTCTTCCTTTACGTCATCCATAGCAAATGAAATTGCAAGAGATGAAGAATTCACAAAATCAATCTTACAGGAACTAAAAAACAAAAATCTTATAATAGAAATAAACAAAAACCCGGAAGGCATTCAATATAGAAAAAGACAGCGTTGGCGTTTGTCAAATCAGGCATTTGATGCCTATAAGCAAAGACAATAATCTATATTAATCTCCCCGTCTTCAAAATCTAATGGACCAAGAAAAACTCAAACAAGCATTTGCAAAAGTAAAACAAGACATAGATATTATTAAAAGCGAAATTCAAGAACTTAAACGAACATTAGACAAACAGACAGACACTTCGACAGACAATCAGACACATAGTCAGACAGAAAGCACGAGAAATTCAGCAATCCAACACATAAACTCAACACAAAATAGCATTCCAGCACATTTTCCAGCAGATAATTTGCCTTTTAAAGCCCTAAAAAGCCCGAATTCAAGCATTTCCACAGGAAATGAAGGAGTTCCAGCAGACAGACAACAAACAGACAAACAGACAGACACTTCGACACGAAATAAAGGGGTAAAGGTCGCTTTAAATAAAGAAGACCTTATTAAAGAAGCAAACAAAGAGAATAAGATGAACAAATTAGAGAAAGTAGCAGATTTTATCAGCTCCCTCGACGATATAAAAAAAGATTTAAGAGCAAAGATCAAAAGACTAACAAAGCAGGAAATGTCTGTTTTTACAGCAATATATAATCTTGAAGAACAAGGTTTTATCATCGATTATCAGTTGCTTGCAGAGAAGCTTTCATTAACAGAATCCTCAATTCGGGATTACATACAGCGCCTTATTAAAAAAGACATTCCAATAGAAAAATCAAAAGAAAACAACAAGAAAATTATCCTCTCTATCTCACAAAACCTTAAAAAAATAGCCTCTTTAAACACAATCTTAAATCTTAGAGAAGTCTAGTTAAACCGCTCACCGAATATCTATGCAAAACTATCCAAATTAATATAGCTGTCTCTTTCAAACATCA
Source organism: Candidatus Woesearchaeota archaeon (assembly GCA_964575515.1). Taxonomy (GTDB): domain Archaea; phylum Nanobdellota; class Nanobdellia; order Pacearchaeales; family GW2011-AR1; genus JAUSIK01. The sequence continues at coordinate 38,119 of CAZNQS010000005.1, forward strand.
GAAAAATTGATCTTTTTCCTCTAATTTTTCTCCAATTTTCCCTCATCCAACGCTTTTAAAGTTCGTTTATTTTAATTATTCCGAACTTAATCCTCACTTTTACTCAAACTTAAATCTTTCATTTCCTCACTTTCATCTAATCTAATCTCATCCTTCTCACTTTTCTCTTCTTTTCCGCCTTTTCTAACTCTCACTTTTGCATATTTTGCAAACTTTTCCCTTATTTCAGCAGGTATAAACACCCTCTTTTTACCATTTTTCTCAATAATCTCCTCAATCAAACCCTCACTTTTCTGTTTTATAGCATTAATTTGCCCTCTTACTGTAGCTCTCTCTTTTCCTAAAAGAAGGGCAATATCTTCATAACTCAGCTTCATCTCATTATTCAAAAGAGCCATAACAAGCAATCTTTCACTAGAACTTAAATCCTTCAAAATTCCATAAAAATTAGCTGTTTGAACAGCTGTTTGAACAGCCTTTTGAACACCACCAACAGCTGTTTGTCTATCTAAAACACTCAATTTTTTAAACACCTGTTTGTTTTTCATACCCTCATTCACCAAATTAATCGACTCTCTCAAGTTTTCAATCTCTTCTCTTATCGTCGATAAATCTCGCCGTAACATAAAAACAACATCAAACAGCTGTTTATCCTGTTTATCAAGGTGTTTAATCCACTTTCCAACACTATTCATGTCTCTTTTAACCTCAGAAAAACTCTTTTTAGTTTCTTCCTCAAGTTTTTTTACCCCTTTTCTAAAAAACCACCTAAACATAAGAATATAGAAAAGCCCATACTATATAAATATTGCGTTTTTAAGCCCTATAAACACAAACAAAGAAATTAAATTTAAAATTAGCAAAACACAAAATAAACACCATAAAACTTCCTTAAACACCCTAAAATAAATTATAAACAGCTGTTTGAACACCCATAAACACCCTTTTCGTCGATAAGCAAAGTTTACCTTGCTTTGCTTAAGGACCTCTAAAGTTTCTTAATTAGTAATCCCTTGAGCAAATAAAAAAGCAAAACATATTTAAAGACTCCAATATATAACAATTCATAAGACAAAAGGAGGTAAAAAATGGCTGCTGGATGGCAATCTTGGTTAGCGCTTATTGGCGGAATTATTGCTGTAATTGGCCAGTTGTGGGGAGCAAATTACTGGCTTCCTCTCATAGGCGGCGTACTTGCAATAATTGGCGGAATTGGCGCAATGAAGGGTTAAATCCCTATCTAAATTTTTATTTTTATTTTTAATTCTTAGTATATATTTTTATTTAGCAATTTGCATTAATTTATCAGCTAAATCTTTCAAGCAAAAGCAAAATCTTCCAGCACAATCAAATAGTTCGTTTTAATCAATAAAATTAATAAAAAAATTAAAAAATCAAAAAATTGCCCCAAAATCAAAATAAATAGCCACAATAATCAAGGCGCGAAGCGCCGTTCGCGCCCGACAAACCCAACAAACCCAACAAACCCAACAAACCCAACAAACCCAACAAACCCAA
>CAZNQS010000006.1:0-39168 GCA_964575515.1 Candidatus Woesearchaeota archaeon
GATGCTCGTCTGCGGACTTAAGTCCGCAGGGTTTGCAAAGCATCTTGATGTCTTAAAAAATATCAGAATAAAGATTTTTAGGGAGAAAGGCAAAATGCATAAGCTCTTGCTCTTCTCGATCCATCTGCGCTTTGGCAAAGCCATCCATTGGCATCGGGATAGCTCAGGGCATTTGACCACAGATTATCAGTATCTTGCCATTCACAAGATCCTCCTATCAACTGATATCCTGCAGGGCAATCAGCTCTGATATTAGGAGGTGATCCAGACCAAGCCGAACTAACAATAATAGATTGAGTAAAAGGTTGCCTACCTTGTATCAATGCTTGTCCGTTCACACCCAAGTTTCCATTAATATTGACATCACTCTGAATCGGCTGACTCCAATCTATCTCCCCAACACTATGCCCAAACGCAGAGGGATTATTTGTGCCAAAAGCCATAACAAATACCAAAATCCATAAAATTAATACCAACCCAGCTAAAACAAAAAAATGCCTCTTTTCTATATTAATTTTTATGTCCATTCTCTTTTTGAATATTCACTCAATTTTTATAATTTAAAATAATAATCAAAACTATTTAAACTTTTCAATAACCCTTAGCAACATATCCAATCGTATTAACTTTCTCCCCACTCACAATACACTTTCCCTCTTTGTTAACCTCCTCAATAATCCTAGACGAAGCTCCATCACTCTCGTCTTTAATCTTGCCCTCAACATTTGGATTATCTTTCATATATACCTTAACAATCTTTCTTTCTTTTAATTTCTTTTTTAACTCGTTCATCGTAGATGCAGAATCAATCCCCGCATCTAAAAATCTCTGAGCCCTAATAAACATATCATGCTGAATATCCTCTAAAAGCCCATCAATTCTATTAACAACCCCGCCTTCTGAGACGCTCTCTTTCTTCCCACTATCTCTTCTAACAACTGTAATCTGCTTTTTCTCAACATCCTTAGGCCCTATCTCAATCCTCAAAGGGACTCCCTTTAATTCCCATTCGTTGAATTTCCATCCAGCAGAATAGCCCTCTCTGTCATCTAAAATCACTCCGTATTTATCCAATTTCTTAGCAATCTCTTTAGCCTTTCTCATAACTTTCTCCCTAGAATCGTCAAATAAAATAGGCACAATCACTATTTTATTTTCAGCAAGGCGGGGAGGCAATACCAGCCCTTTATCATCTCCATGTGTCATTATCAAAGCTCCTATTAACCGCGTTGAAAATCCCCAGGAAGTAAGCCACGCAAGATAATTCTTCTCGTCTTTCCCCTTGAATCCCACATTAAAAACCTTTGAAAATCCTTGCCCTAAATTATGCGAAGTGCCGCATTGCAATGCCTTGCCGTCCGGCATTAATCCTTCAATCGTCATAGTTGTCTTCGCCCCTGGAAATTTCTCACTTATAGATTTCCTTCCGACAATAACTGGGATAGCAAGCAATTCTTCAGCTAATTTCCTGTATTCATCAATGATATCTTTCATATTTTTTATAGCCTCCTGCTCGCTTGAAAATGCGCAATGCCCCTCCTGCCAAAGAAATTCCCTAGTCCTGATAAACGGCTTTGACTGCTTCACCTCCCATCTTACCACATTTGCCCATTGATTTATCTTTAAAGGCAAATCTCTCCAGCTCCTTATCCATTTTGAGAATGAATCATAAATTATTGTTTCAGAAGTTGGTCTCAAAGCAAGTCTCTCGCCGTCCTCACTTCCCTGAACATAAGCCAGTTCAGGCGCAAATCCCTTCGCATGCTCTGCCTCTCTTTTAAAAAAAGATTCTGGAATCAATAAAGGAAAATAAGCATTCTTAACTCCCTTCTCTCTCAAGACATTATTAAAATAATCTTGTATCTTCTCCCAAATTGAATAAGCATTGGGTCTTATAACCATAAAACCCTTAATAGGAGCATAATCAGCAAGCTCTGCCTTCTGCACAATTTCAGAATACCATTCAGAAAAATTCTCATTTTTCTTTACTGTTAAGCCTTTATTATCTTCTACTTTTATCTTACCCATCACCTTTACAATAATTTTCTGTTATTAAATCTTATCATTAAATTTATATATATTTAACAACGAGATAATGTTATGCCTTGCCTAACAATTGCCAAAATAATTTCAGAAGAAATTAAAAAAAGAGATAAAGAAAAATCAAAATATTTGGAAAATATTGTAGATAATAAAAATGAAAAATATATAACAAAAATTAAGTATCAAGAAAAACCAGAACACCAAAAATATCATTCTGACTCGTTTCTGGAAGCGCTTGCTAAAAATGAAGATCCGATATCTGGAGCAAAAATAGAGAGAACATATTCATCAAACCTTCCCCCAGGAGTCCTAGGTTTTTACGAGCCAGATAGGCATACGATAACCCTTCCCTATGACAATAATATCCAAACACTAAAAGATACATATTTTCATGAAGTAGCCCATGCTAAAGGGTTTGTAACAGAATACTTGACGGAAGAATACGGACAAGCAATACAAAGAGGTTTAATCTAAAACCTAATTTTAAATACTATTCAATATAGATTAAATAATGAAACAATATTCAAGGCTATCAGAATCAATCTATCCATTAAATTACAATCTATTCTTTGAGCCAGACTTAGAAAATTTCACATTTAAAGGAAAAGTTGAAATAGAAATAAAAATCCTAAAGCCGGCATCAAGAATAATTCTTCATTCATCAGAACTGAAAATTAAAAGCGCCAAAATATTCAACAATAGCAAGGAATTAATCCCAAGAATAAAAACAGAAGAGAAAAATGAAACACTCACCCTAATGCTAAGCAATAATATCAATAATCATGCAGTTATAGAAATAGAATTCCAAGGCGTACTAAATGACAAGCTGGCTGGCTTTTACAGAAGCAAATATTCCCATAAAAGAAAAGAAAAATACCTTGCAACAACCCAATTTGAAGCTCCATATGCAAGAAAAGCCTTCCCCTGCTTTGACGAGCCAGAAAAAAAAGCAACATTCGCATTGTCGCTATTAATCCCAAAAAATCTTAAGGCGATCTCAAACATGCAGATAATATCTGAAATTCAGCAAAACAATAAAAAACTAATAAAATTTGAAAAAACGCCCCTAATGTCAACTTATCTCCTTTATATTGGCGTTGGCGAATTTGAATTTATTGAAGATAAATTAAACGACACATTAATAAGAGTGGCGACAATTCCAGGGAAAAGCAAAGAAGGAAAATTTGCTTTAGACTTAGCAAAAAAATTCCTTAAATATTTCCAGGATTATTCCAGAATTCCATATCCTCTGCCAAAACTGGATTTGATAGCAATCCCTGACTTTAATGCAGGTGCGATGGAAAATTGGGGAGCTATAACATTCCGCGAAATCCTTCTCTTGTTTGACTCAAAAAAAACCTCTCTTCCCGTAAAGAAAAGAATAGCAGAAGTCATTGCCCACGAGCTATGGCATCAGTGGAGTGGCAACCTAGTAACAATGAAATGGTGGGATGACCTCTGGCTCAACGAGAGCTTTGCAACTTACATGGCGTACAAAGCAGTTGATAATTACTTCCCAGAATGGAAAATGTGGGAGGATTTTGTCAGCGATTCTACAGGCGGGGCAATGGACGCAGACATGCTGAGAACAACCCATCCAATCGCAGTGAAAGTCTCAAGCCCTAATGAAATAGAGGAAATTTTTGACGCAATAAGCTATGGCAAGGGCGGCTCTGTTCTTAGAATGATAGAATCATACCTCTCACCTCAGATATTCAGAGAAGGAATCAACAATTACTTAAAAAAATATGCGTATAAGAATGCAAAAGCATCTGATTTGTGGAACTCTCTGGCGAAAATATCAAAAAGCCCGATAAAGCAGATAATGGAATCTTGGATTACTCAAGCAGGCTATCCAATTATAGAATTAAAGCAAAAAGGAGCTAATCTAACGCTGACACAAAAGCGCTTTAATTCAGAAAAAGATCAAATCTGGAAAATACCTCTTACAATAAAAACAAATAAAAAAATAATAAAAACCCTTTTGACGAAAAAAACTCAAATGATAAAATTACAGGATGTAGAATGGTTCAAGCTCAACAGCAATCAGGAAGGTCTCTACAGGGTTAAATACACAAAAGAGCAGCTTGAAAAATTAAAGCCGCTAATCTCTGAAGATAAGCTCTCTCCATTTGATAAATGGGGAATACAAAATGATATTTTCAATTTGTCATTAATCAATGAGATATACATAACAGAATATCTTGACTTCATAAAGTCTTACAGCAGTGAATCAAATGCTTTTGTTCTGGAAGATATATATGCAAATATAAATAAAACACATAAGATATTTTATGAAGAAAAATCCCTGCAGACTATCTGGCCAAAATTCAGGTCCTATATGCAAACCCCGTTCCAAAAAGCCCTTGAAAAATTGTCATGGAATCCAAACAAAAAAGAGCCGCACAATGCATCTCTTTTAAGGCCATTGGCAATAAGTTATTTAGCATTCGCAGAAAACGAAGTGATAATAAAAGAAGGCTTCAGGAAATTCCAGCAATTCCTGGAAAGCCCTTATTCCCTGCATCCTGATATAAAAGGCTCGGTATTATCAATAATCGGAAGAAACGGAACTGAAAGAGAATATAATAAAATCCTTCAGGTCTATCTCAAAACAAATGATATAGAAGAAAAGATTAAGCTGCTTGCCTCTCTTTACAAATCAAAAAATCCAGCATTAATTAAAAAATCCCTTGATTTATCTCTGTCAAAAAATGTGAGACTGCAGGATATGAGAACAGTCTTCTCAATAATAAACTCAAATCCAGACGCCAGGCCAATACTGCTCAATTGGATAAGGCAAAACTGGAATAAGCTCGAGGAATTCAAAAAAGCAAATTTCGTCTTTATCAGCTTGTTGGAAGCGCTCATAACTTCCTACACTGGAAAAGAAAAAGAGAAAGAAATTAGGAAGTTTCTAAAAACAAAAGATATAGGATTTAAAAAAACAATAGCCAACTCATTTGAAATAATGCAGCTCAATACTAAATTCCTTGAAAGCAACAAAAAAGTCCTTGAAAATTACTTTAGCTGAGCGCTTAAATATTTAAATAAAAAATGTATTAAAAATACATGAGTTATGAAATAAATCCTAAAGATTTTAATCCTCTATTTAATGTTGTGGGTTGTATAATAGAATCAGAAGGACAAATAGTTTTATTACAAAGGAAAAATTCTTCAATTCAAGGTAATAAATGGGGAATTCCATCCGGAAAAGTAGAAGATAAAGAAGATTTATTATCAGCCATACAAAGAGAAATAGAAGAAGAAACACAGATTAAGATAAGCAAAGATCAAATAAAAAAAATAAAAATTTATAGAGTTAGGCATATTCCTGGATATGATTTTATATATTATTTATTTTATACAAAAATACCTGAGAGACATAAAATAAAATTAGATAAAAATGAGCATTTAAAGGCTGTATGGATTAATCCAAAAGATGTATTAAAATTACCTTTAGTTGAAGGGACAGAAAAATACATAAAAAAATTTTATAAATTAAGGTGAAATCTAAACCTTATTTTCTCTCTTTATGAATTTATAGATAAGAGAAATCGTATTTTCTAGGTTTTCATGAGAATGTTCAATCCAATTTATATTTGGAACATCTAAGAATTTTCTTAAAGTTGAATACATTGCCTCCAGCATACCGACTATGATTTTATCTTTTGCTGCTTTCTCATCTATTTTTCCTTCTAATAGTTCAAGAACAGGTAAAATAATGACTCCCTTCCTCATAGGATAAGAATATCTATAACTTTTATCTAAGGCCCTCTCTACTTCGGATGTTAATCCTTCTTCAAATAATTGATCTATTCTTTTTTCTATTTTTGTATGCACATTATAATTGCGAGGAAATCTTAAACCGACAAATGGACCGTATAGAGGTTCTTTAGAGAGTTTATTTAGATCCATTAAAGCCTTCGTATATCCATAAGAACAGCCTTCTATAATAGGAAGTCTGTTTCTTGCCAAAATCTTTGGAATTAAAGGATTAACGAGCAATAAGTAATCAACTAAAGATAGACTTTCTGCAGCAGGTTTTAATATTTGATATAGATGATGGGGAATTTTATTATAATAAAAAGAATCAGAGAGGCCTGTTGAAAGTTTAAGATCAGAAAATAAATAAAATTTATCTCCATTTATTACTTCTCCATCTAATCTTTGTGCCAATTCAAAAGCCACTTCCGTCTTTCCAGTTGTAGTAGGACCCAGAATAACAAGTGCCTTTTTATAATTAGACTTTTTTCTTACCATGAAAAATCATCTAGAATAAATACTAATAAATATTATGGCGATTAAATAAGTTCTTTTTATTTGTAGAATCTATTTCTATAAATGGGTCTAGGAGGAATCGAACCCCCGTCAATCGGTCCGAAGCCGATTATTCTGTCCACTGAACTATAGACCCAAAATACCTAAATGCTTAGCTTTTTTAACCTTATTGACTATAATAAAATAAATAAAAAAGATGGCGAAAACACTTCACGCAATTACAACTTTAATTGGCACGATAATAGGCGCAGGAATCTTCGGAATTCCTTATGTCGTGATGAGATCCGGATTCCCAGTAGGCTTAATTCATATTGTAATAATTGGCATTCTAATGATAATAACCATGCTTTATTTAGGAGAAATAGCGCTAAGAACAAAACAAAATCATCATCTTACAGGCTATGCGGAAAAATATTTGGGAAAAAAAGGAAAAATTATAATGCTCTTATCTCTCATATTCGGAATCTATGCGGCAATTCTCGCATATCTCATAGGCATTGGAGAATCTCTAAGTTATCTATTTTTCAACAGCGCAAATTATTCGCTTCATTTAGGCATAGGCTTCTGGGTATTAATGTCGTTATTAAGCCTTCTTGGCTTAAAAGCTCTTGAGCAAGGCGAATTCATAGGCGTTGCTACAATAATTATTTTAGTAATCTCAATGGCAGTTTTTTTTATGAACAGAATAGAGCCCTCAAACCTAACGCAATATCCCATAGAGAATCCAATGGATTACCTTGCCCCATTCGGCGTTATTTTATTCGCCTTTCTCGGCTACACAACAATTCCAGAAGTAAAAAGAATATTGGGGAATAAAAAAAGCGAAATGAAAAAATCTATTATATTGGCAAACATCCTATCAGGAATCGTCTATATTATATTCGCAGTAATGGTCCTAGGCATAAAAGGGAAAGACACTCCTCAAATCGCGACAATTGCCTTGGGCAGACCATTCATACTTCTAGGCATATTAACAATGTCAACATCATATCTCGCATTATCAATAGCCCTCATTGACAGCCTGCAATTTGATTTTGCTCAAAGAAAGTCCAAGGCATGGCTTTACACAATCCTAATCCCGCTAATATCTTTTATCATCCTAACGCTCAGCCAGTCTGCAAATTTCACGAAAGTTCTCGGTATCGGAGGAGTCATCACAGGAGGTTTAACAGCAATACTAATACTTTTCATGGCTGAAAAAGCAAAATATCTCGGCGACAGAATCCCTGAATATTCCATACCCATATCAAAAATGCTCACATGGCTTCTAATCTTAATATTTGCTTTGGGAACAATCGCAGAAATAATTAATGCGCTCTAACGTTTCTTTATTTTCCACGCAGCCCCTAAAATAATAATTACAACGCTTATTATCGCAGAAAATAAAACCGAGAGAAAAATCACTCCTTCGTCTCCATAAAGCCCGGGCGGAGAGCTGAATATAGCGTCTCCTAAATCCCCATGAATGCCCACTTGAACAGAAAGAAAAATAAATTTAAGCAGAAAATACAAAGAAAAAAACAATGCAGCAAGAATAAAAACTACAATAGACAAAATAAATATTGCGTTCATTTTACCAAACCTCTGATTTCCTTAATTAGACCATTCCTAATGGCAGAAATAAAAGTCGGTTCATATTCTTCTGATAAAGCCCTATGCATCAAACCCTTAGTTATAACTCTAATTATCTCTTCATCGTCTCCTTCCTTTATAATCTCTAAAATTTTATCCCAATACTTAGCTTCAATAAACATCCCGTGCCTGTAACCGTCTCCAATCTCAACAATAATTCCATTATCGGAATTATAATATCTTATGGCATATCTCCCAAAAGTATCTTTTGATACTTCACCTTCTTCTAAATCAAATTCAAATAAATAGTTCATAATTATAGTCGTATATTACCATATAAATAATTTATTATTCATTGTAAATTTCCCGCATTAACTAAATTATTTTCTCACTCAAGCATCTCCCTCAATATCTCGCCTGCAATCTTGAAATCAGCCCTCCTGCTTGTCTTTTTCATAATCTCTCCCATTAAATAATTAAATGCTCTCTCTCCCCCAGCCCTATAATCCTCGACAGCTTTTTTATTTTTATTTATGACATCCTTGACAACCTTTTCTAATTCGCCCCTATCTGAAATTCTCTCCTCTTTTTTCCCAAGTTCTCTAATAGAAAAACTCTTTGGATAAAATTGATTTAAAATCTGCTTTCCCTTTAAAACGCTTATCTTACCACTTTTTACACTATTCAACAATTCAACAAAATGCTCAACTTTCAAATCAACTCTGCTCAAACTAGTTTTATTATAATTCAAAAATCTCAATAATTCAACTGTAATCCATGGCAACGCAAACTTGGCGTCAATTCCTCTCTCAACAACTTTTTCAAAAAATTCAGCTATGTCAATATGCTTTGTCAAAACCTCCGCATCACTCTTTCCTATCTTATATTTTCTGATAATCTTCTCTAACTTATTTTCAGGTGATTCAGGCAAACTCTCCTTCAATTTTTCAATAATTAAAGAATCTAAAACAATATCCTGCAAATCAGGATCTGTGATAAACCTATAATCCTCCTGCTCTTCTTTTCCCCTCATCCTGAAACTCTTTCCCTTCTCTGCATCAAATCTCCTTGTTTCCCGCTCACTACCCTCTCTAATCTGCCTCTCTAACTCATAATCTATTGCCCTCATTATACTATCAACAGAATTCAAATTTTTAATCTCAACTCTTTCTGTTTTTCCAGGTAAACCTGAAATTTTCTCTTGTCTCCTTGAAATTTCAGGGCTGGAGAATTTCACATTCTCCAGATTCACGTTAACATCAACCTTTATTCCAGCATTGCTATCAATACTCCTCAAATAAGCAAGATTATGCAACAAACTCTTAATCCAGTCTGTAACCTCTTCAGACGTCTCAAAATCAGGCTCTGTAATAATCTCAACTAATGGTAATCCAGACCTATTGTAATCAACACATCCTGTATCTGGCTCCCATGCAGCAGGGTCCTCCTCTAAGTGTATGCTTCTTATTCTAATCCCATAAAATTTCCCATCCTCTCCAACAGGAACAGCATAAGCCCCAGAAATAGTATTTTGATAGCCCTTGGGCAAATCAGGCCAATCGTAATGCTTTCTCTGCCATCTCATCTCTTTATTAATCTTGCATCCGAACATTAAACCAATCCTAATTGCTTGCTTAACAGCCTCCTCGTTAGGCAGCATCGGCTTTGCCCCTGGCTGTCCTGTGCACGTTGGGCAAATATTAATATTCGGCTTTAATCCTCTTTCTCTTGAAGCAATGCATCTACAAAACAATTTCTCTTTTGTAATAATATAAACATGAATCTCCAATCCTATCATGCCCCTAAGCTCTTGAATTTGTTTCATTATATTCCAAAAGAAACAGCTTATAAAAATATTTCCTATATAAATTAAAAATCTTCAATTTCCTATCGAGAGACTAAACCGTCTAAATAACTTTCATTTTCCTTAAGTATTCTAAAATCATTTGCCGAAAAATGATGAATATGTCTTTCTTTTGTCGCAAGCCCCCCTTTAAATTTACGATAGCCCATCCTACACTCTCTGCACTCTTTCAAATGCCGATGAGTTTTCAAAAGAGTTTCTTTAGTTTCAGTTTCCATCTCACAATACTCACATTTAGAAAGCTTAATTAAATAATCCATCATATTTATAGCCCTATTATGATCACAAGCCTCAAAACTTAACCATTCGTCCTGTTTCATAATAAATTAAAACTAATGAGATATAAAAAAGTTGCTAAATTTTCATTTTTGCCTTGTCCCTAACTTGTTTCTTGAATAACTTCCAGATATTATCGGATATATTTTTAGGAACTACGATAAGTTTGCGATTGATGAGTTTCTCAAGTTTTTCTCCTAAACCCATAATGGCAGACTCATTGCCAAATTTGATCTGTTCTTTTGATTCTTCTAGAATAACATTCCAGTCAATTTTACTTCTATTGATAATTGCAACTATATCTTCTAAATCCTTTTCTCTAGAAGTAACACTTTTCATGATAAGAATATCGTTCGGGTCCGCAACTCTTATGATAAGATTACCAAATTCATGTGTTTGTTTCGCTCGTTCTTTCATTGCGTTAGAAAAAGTAGAAGTAATTACTTTGTTCATATACATATCAAAACGGAAATTATCAAATTCGAGCATTAAAGGAGTATTATTCTTCAAACCTTGCACTAAAATTACATCAGATTCCTTAGCACCTAACTTTCTTAGTGCATCCATAAACTCCTCTCTATCACCTTTTTTGTCAAAAACAAAATCGATGTCTAAAGTTGAATTTTTGATGCCTCTTAACATCATGGCAGTTCCGCCTATAGCATAAACCTGTATCCTCTTAGGAAGTATCTTTCCTATTGCTATCAATATTGCTTCTTGTTGTTGTATGTCAATCATCTGGTATATTCCTCCAAATCAGCACGGTTTAATGGGATATAAATTTTCCATCTTTTTTCAATATCTTTAAAATCATCTGAAGAAAGACCTCTTATGATATAAATAAAAGGATTAGCCTTTCTTTTTTGTGCCTGATGTAAAAATCTCTTTGGCATTCTCCTTACTTTTCTTACAACTCTTCTTGCAATCTCATAAAGAGCCACAATCTCCTTTATCAAATCTTCCTTTTTAGCCAACTTATACAATAAACTCCAATCAGATATCTTCCTAAATAAAGCTAAGGAAGCAATAATGCAACGAACATCCCTTTGTTTTATGGCATAAATAAGCGCCTCCTCATAAGAAAGAACTCTGCCATGTACATAATAGGGGTTAGAAGGCGCAACTTGAATCCCATGACTTGGGGAAGCCTCATTTATTTTTTCAGTATAGCTTACTCCTTTTTGTTTATTTTTCAGAGATATATTATATAACCTTTTCTTTCCCGCTCCATAATTGGTCTTTACAAAACCCAGTTTTCTTAATCTGTGAATAACATAAACTGCCTTAGACATATTTATCTTTAGTCTATCTGCGAAAGTTTCTAAAGTATAGACACCTTGTAGCGACTCCCCCAATCTCTCGTACTTGTTACTTCCCTTTATCATTATTAAATATATAATAAGTGATATATAAACTTTACCATTATTATTTTTATTATTAAATGTATAATTATTAATATATAAATAAAATTAAAAATACATCAATTAGAAATAATTTTTAAATTAAAATTAAAGAACTATAAAAAACTTGTTAAATTCCAATTATGGCCAATTAGCAGTACAAACAGTTAGACCACCACTAATGGTATTAGATAGACCATTACCAACCAAATCAACCTTCGAATCCTCAAACAAAATAGTATTAAAAGTTGAACCAATTTCTGCATAGCCTCTGTTTCTCCATCCGCTATCAGTCCCTAATCTAGCATACCTTACTCTAACCTCTATATTTCCACTATTAACCCTTGCTTCATGGATCCCCTCATCCACAGTTCCTGCATGTGTTCTACAACTTATAATTGCTCCGTCAGGAACCCATTTATACCCAACCCAAGCCGCCCCCTTAAGCCCTGTACTTGTTCTTATATCCCCATTTACATCCAATCTTGCCTGAGGAGAAGATGTTCCAACCCCGACATTTCCGCCACTTTGCGTAATTCCAGGAACCCATCCACTAACGCCATCGTATGCTGTCCAAGAACCATCAGCATTAGGATTTAGAGCAAATGCTCTTTCACCATCTGAACGCATAATCGCTAGTCCTGTAGCTGTATTAGGACGAATTGTAAACTTAGAACCAACAATACCTCCCTCTGTAGGGTCATTTGTTCCAATACCCACGCTTCCCTCGACACCTAATCTAGGCAACATCTGATTCCAATCAATCTGATCAATACCATGAAAAACAGATGTATCAACAGCAGCTGCTTTAACATAAAAAACAATTCCAAATAATAAAACAACCCCAAGCAAAACAAAAAAATGCCTCTTTTCTATATTAATCTTAATTTCCATATAACCTCTTCTCTACAATTATTAAAATAATAATCAAAACTATTTAAACATTACTTTTAACTTTTTAAACCAAACTATCTAAATATTTCTCATTCATTTTTAATAAAGCAAATTGTCTCCCAGAAAATCCGCCTCCTACACTAGCAAATCTCCCTTTAACATAATTCAAACCATTATAACAGACCTTGCACTCCTTAAAATGCCTATGCCATTTAAGAGTCACTCTCTTATCCTCATCAGGCAAAAATTCATATTCTCGCTCTGATAAACTAATCAAATAGAGCACGACATATCCTGCTCTATCAAGTGAACAAGCTATATTAATTCCCTCCTCAGATTTTTCATCAAATTCACTTACCATATCCACATCAATTACTCTTTATTTAAAAATATTTATGAAAAACAAAACAATATTTTATTTAAATCAAGCTATCCAAAACTCTCTCGTTCTCTTTTAATAATCTAAAACTCTCGGGAGTATAAAGCTTAGAAAATATTATATTGGATGCAGCGTCTCTCTTGGCATCAATGTAATAATTCCTACATCTATCGCAATTTTTAAAATGCTCATACATATCATTAATAAACCTCCTCTCCAGTTCCGATAAATCAGTATAAGTAGCAGTTGATAAAGTGCCTATATAAAAACAAATATCTAAACCTCTATCTTCAGAACATGCCTCGCTTTCCATTTTCTTCTCCCTCCTTCGCAAAACTCTCTGCCACAAGTAGCGGAAATAAAATTGTCGCATCCCCAAATACTTTAACAGAATCTCCCCCAGCCACAATCTTTCCCCAAGAAACAGCCTCATCGGGCAAGGCTCCTGCATCACTTCCATCATATTCTTGAGAAGTATTTATATAAACGGCATACTCGCAACCATTCCGCAACATATTTGTATTCAGAATAGAATGCTTAATTATTCCAGTTCCAAGCAAAATCACTCCGCTCTTCTTTAACTTAAAACTACTATCATTCAATTCTTTTATATCTTCAGTAATATCAATCTTAAAATCAGGCTTTTTAAATTTGAAAAAATAAATATTATCTCCTAATGCTCCATCAGTCAGAGCAGGACAAAAAATTCTTATTTTATTCTTCCACGCCCAATAGCAAACACTTCTCTTGTCATTTATTTTCTCTCCTAATTTCCAGATAAAGTCGCAAACACTCAAAATCTTTTTAGTCCTATCCTGCTCATTCCACAATTCTTCTAAAATAGGCTGAATAAATTCTTCAAATTCAACATATCTGTTATTCGGCGCATATACATTTCCTATTCTATTAATCCCTTTTTCCCTCAATTCAGCCCCGTCAGCGTGAAAATCTCCCAAAACAAAATCCCCGAGGCATTTTATAATATCCTCTTCAATCCCTCCAGCTGTTGTAACAATCACGTTAACTTTTTTATGCTCAACTAAATATCTAAAAATATCTCTTAATCCAGAGCTTACAAGATTAGACGTGTATCCTAAATAAACAAAAGCCTTATCCTTAATCATCTTATTAGCAATGTCAATCGCCTTGGCTAAATGCGATGCCTGAAACCCTGTAGAAGAAAAACTGCGGACAATCTCGTCATAATTCACTCCTTTATTGAAATCATATCCCTTAATCGCAATTCCCTCTATTTCCTCGCTCTCTCTAAGCAAATTCTTCTTTGCAATTTCTCCATTATCCATATCGTGAAGCACTTTTCATGATATATAAATCTTTATTAAGATTGATAAAAAATAAAAAGGAGATGAAAAATATAGAAGAGATCATAGGAACATTGCTTGCAATTATATCCATTTTAATAACATTAACAATACCTATCCCATTATCACAAGATTTTAGATTAGCTATAATTGGGGCAATATTAATTTTTTACATAACAATAAGTATATTTAGATTTAATAAAAGATTGGAAGAACAAGAAAATGAGCAAAAAGGATTAGAAGAAAAGCTTAAAATACATGAGCATCTTATTGAGATTAAAGCAGACATAAAAAATCTACAGGATAAAACTAATAATCTGCAGGATAAAGTCAACAAATATGAGACAAAGAGATATAAGTGACACATTAATCGATATTATAAAAGCAGCAGCAATAGCAATAATAGGATTTATAATAATAAGGGGGCTTTTACAAGCAACTTCCTAATTCCCCCCAAACCTTCTTTCTCTTTTTCCATATTCTCTTAATGCTTCGTGCAGCTCTTCAATGCCAAAATCAGGAAAATATTTTTTGCTGAAATATAACTCTGCATAAGCTGACTGAAAAGGCATAAATCCGCTGATTCTCTTCTCTCCTGATGTTCTTATAATCAAATCCGGATCAGGCAGCTCTTTAGTGTCTAAAAACTTCGCAAAATCCTTCTCGTCGACTTTTTTTATCCCTTTTTCCAGAATCTTATTGACCGCCCTAATTAGTTCGTCCCTGCCGCCATAATCCAAACAAAGCAAAACATTGAACTCTTTATATTTCAAAGTTTCTTTCTCCAGCTTTTCTAAAGACCTGATTAGATCCTTTGGCAGTCTGTCTTTCCTTCCTATGTGAATAAATCTCATTTTATTCTTCTTGGCAAATTTCATAAATCTTTCAACGCCTCCTGAAAGCAGCTCAAAAATAGCCTTCTTCTCCTCGCTGCTTCTTTTCCAGTTCTCGCTTGAAAATCCCCATATAGAAACATGCGTAACTCCCATCCTTTTAGCCTCTCCAAGTAAAGACTCTACATTGCCATAACTTCCTGCTTTATAATGTCCAAAATGAGATTCTATTCCCTTATACCTAGCCCATCTCCTGTTTCCGTCAGGAATAATTGCCACATGCCTCGGGATTTCTCTGCTCTCCTCGCCCCAGTTCGTTCTAAAAATCCTCCTAACCAGCCCTGATATACTCTTGAACTTATCAGCGAAAAAATTTCCCTCTCTGACTATTTTAAAATGCCCTGAAGTTTTATTAATATCGCTCCAGTTAACCTCGATATTCTCTACTTTTGAAAATCCAGGGCTTTCCTCAAGCCATGACAATAGCTGATTAATTTTATCCCTCTCCCCTTGTGCAACTATCAGAATCCCTCCATCGCTTAAATTCATGGCGCTCCCCATGATTTCTTCTTTTTCGGCAAACTTTTTAATATAATTTCTGAAGTGCACCCCCTGCACCCTTCCTCTAACCTCAATCCTTGCCTCTTTCATTTTATCTCCTCCAAAAGGCAATTCTTAAACTTTTCCAAATCCTCGCTTTTCAGGCGCACGCCAACAGCATCCTCATGCCCGCCCCCAGTAACGTTCTCAAAATTTTTAAGAGATTTTTCTAAAACCTTTTTGACATTCTTTCCTCTCAAAGAAATATTAGAAATACTCCCCTTCTTGTAAGCAACAGCCACATATTTGTCTTTATTTAAATAAGAAAGCTCATTTGCAATGTCTGCGCTGATGCTCAAATCCCCTGAATAAACAAAAAATATCAAATTGCCGTAAAAGCAGTTCTTCGCCTTCTCAATCAGCCCATCATATTTTCTCCTTATTTCCCTGTATCGCTTTCTGAAATAATAATTGCCGTTGACTTCTAAAAAAACCTCTTCAGGTCCTTTGCATGAAATTAAAAAATTCTGCAAATGCACAATATTTGTTGTGCTGTCTTTTAATCCAAAATTAAGCGCCTGCGCAACTCTTCCTATTTCAGTTTTATAATATGCGTCAAAAGGCTCTTTGACATCTCCCCAAAATTCCCCATATCTTTTCCCAAAATCGTCAGCATAATCCGGCAGGTAATGATCAGCAATGCATCCGATTACAGCAAGCCACAAATCTTCTTTTCTACCGCTAACTTTATATGCCCAATAGGTAACTGCTCTCTCTCCTTTATCCTTCCCTCCTGTTTTAGCTGAATTATAAATAAAAACATTACTGAACTCTTTAACAAAATCATCATCTCCAACATTATGGTGATCAATCCATATTAAAGGCAATCCCAGCCCGCTTATTTCCTCAATAAATCCTTCTGAAACTACTGGCTTATCCAAAACGAAAACATAATCTGCATTCAATTCTTTTGCCTTTCTCGCATATTGGGCATTTAAATCAGGAAAACTTCTCACTGCAACACCCCTGCCTCTCCCTAAATATCTTCTCAAAATCAAGAAACTGCACAATCCATCGCAGTCATTGTCATAATAAAATAATGGATTTTGCGCTCTTTTTAAGTGCTCTTTTATCTCAATTAATTGATTTTCGCTTAACATCACCTTTAGAAAAAAATACCTTATTTAAACTTACCCAAGGTATATCGGTTCATAACGCAACATCATCTCCATAAATAATAAGCAATAAATTAGGTTACATTAACTCCTCTAAGCCATCTTCCAATTTTATCAAAAATTGTATTCCCAGTCAAAGGCACTGAAGCTACAGAACCTCCGGCATTTCTCTGCTCTTCAGACAGCGAATTATACAACTCATCTCTATCCTGCAAGTTTATTACGCTGTCTCCATTAAAATCAGCATTATCTTTGCAATTAAAGTATCCTGTTTCCAATCCGTCATCTAAATCTTCAACATCGAAAATATCTATCCTTCCATCTCCATTCACATCCCCTATTTCTGAATCACATATAGGAATACTAACTACAACTCTCAATCCAGGCTCCTTGATTTGCAATTCTTTTGCATCAGGTATCACTGGTACTTTTAAAAAAAAGCTTCTATCATTGTCAAAAGTCTCTCCATCAATCAAAGGAGAAGCAAGCACATCTTCCAAATCAACTTCAGCTCTTGGCCCATCAGTAAAAATTAGCTCAGGATTAAATCTTCCTATCTCTACTTTCTTATCGTCATCTAAAATTACATCAAAACTATATCCTCCACTACCACTATCTCCGACACATCCCTGAGCAATTTCCCTATCAACAATACTAAGCCCACCTTCAACGCTTCCCTCAACTAAATAATATTCTTGCTCTGCACAATCAACCCCAGAATCAACAACTTTAGCAGTCACTCTACCACTTAGCTCGCTCAATTCATCTATTTTATTCTCAATAACCCACTCATTAAAACTCCCGTAATGCTCTGAGCTTAATGTTCTCATTATCCCATTCTCAACACTCCTACTATAATCAGCTCTTGAGCATCCTATATAACATCCGTCCTCTCTCCCTTTAAACTCACTGCATTCTTTAGCACAATTTCCCGCAGAATTTCTAGGTATCTTAGCTGGCACATATTCTTCAGCCAAATTTACAAAACTGTGCCCAAATTCATGCAAAAAAACACTCAGTGGATGCTTTACATTCAAGCTCGCGACATTCAAATAACTAGAACTCCTAATGCTCCTGCTATAATCATCATTTAACACCACTATCTGATCATTAGGACAAGACCCCGCAACCCTTACTAATTCTCTTGAATAGCACAGCATAGCAATACCATTATATAATTCACATTCTGGAGAATAATCTATATAATAAAAATTAAATCTATCCTTGTGAACACTAAGCGGATCCCATCCAAAAAAGTAATCTATATATCGCTCAACTTCTTTCTTATCATCTCCAAAAAACACAACATTAACTCCATTATCACTGTTCTGCTTCAAAACAGTACATTCTTCTAAATTCCCAGATGCAGGGCCCAAAAAAGCATTCTTAAAAACAATCAAACTTCCTATAACTCCAACAACAATCACTATAAAAACGATAATGGATACAAACATCAACTTTTCCATGTTATTAAATCCCTTCTTGTTTTAAATAGATTACTAAAAATCTTAAAATCGTTCTTTATATCAAACTAATTTAATATATTGATAAATGTATATAACTATACCATTCAACAAAAAATTTGAATACTATATCCATTTCATTATATTATCCATAATTCTTAAATATATTATAGAAATAACTATACCATAAAACAATAAACTTTAAAACATCTAAAAGACCTTTTTTACATATGAAAAGAGAATTAATAACTTTTTTTGCTGTTTCCTTCATCTTATTATCTATTATTAATGTATCCGCATTAAATGCAGACTTCGCTATTTACGCAGGCTCTGGAACTTGGGAGCATAGCATAAAAGCATTTGAAAAGTTCTTAGAATGGAAAAATCTCTCATGGGAGGAAGTAAATGCCTGGGACATAAACAAGAGAGATTTGCGGCCATTATACAAAGGAATATTTTTTCCTGGGGGATGGGCATATAATTACAAACTCTCAATTAATAAAAACGGCAATCAGAATATACGTAATTTTATTTCGAATGGTGGAGTTTACATAGGAATGAGCGCGGGAGCTTTCTATGCATGTGATAAAGTGGTCTGGGAAGGATCTACTTACGACTATCCCTTAAAATTATTTAATGGAAATTGTATAGGTCCAATAAATGAAATTGCTCCCTGGCCGAATTACGTAATGACAACAATGTCAATAAATAAAGCCCACGAAGCAAATATTTATGAGCCAGAAACAGAAGATATATTATATTATGGGGAGCCATATTTTATCGCAAATGCAGGACAAGAAATGCAGGTCCTCGCCTCTTGGATTGTTCCGGCAAACCCAGCGGCCAATAACGCCCCAGGAATAATAGGTTTTAATTACGGAAAAGGTAGAGTCTTGCTTGTAGGCCCACATCCTGAAATAGAAGAAAATTCAGACCGTGATGGTACGAGCTTTGGATCTGAACTAAACGATAATGGCTCTGACTGGCCATTCCTCTGGACAGCAACAGACTGGATGCTAAAGAAACAAATCTCACAACCCCCAGAATCTCCTCTTCCACCTCAAATCCCTCCCAAAAATGACACAAATACAACAATAATATTCCAAGATGATTTTGAATCCTGCTCTCTAGTTAATTGGATTCTTTCTGGTATTGACGCAAACTGGCAGTCAGTATCAACAGACCCCTATCAAGGAACATGCCATGCACAAGCCCGGCCAATGAATACAAACGAGCCAGCAAGCACAATGGAAAAAATAATTGATACAACAGGTTATACAAATGTAAAAGTAGATTATTACAGAAAATTAATAGGTTTAGATATAGCTGATGAATTCAAAGCAGAATGGTTTGACGGCTCTAATTGGATAACACTTGAACAAACCCCAGATTCCACAGACGACGCCTCCTATATATCAAAACAATTCACACTTCCTTCATCCGCCAATAACAATCCTAATTTAAAAATTAGATTTGAATGCACTGCCGGCGCAGTAAGTGAAACCTGCAACATAGATGATGTAAAAGTAATTGCAAATTAACATATAATTATTACTCAAAAACTATCTTTCGTGTCATATCAATCAAATTTCTGCATTTTTGAGTTAAGTCTACAATTTTCTCTTTGTTCATAGATATTTTTGCGCTGTAAGTATAATCTTCCCTCATCTCTATAATACTCTCTTTCTTTTCCTGCTCATCTTCCTTATACTTAAACATCTCAATAAACACTTCATCAACATTAATTTTCCCTTCTTCTTTTAGGTATTCTATTAAAGCTATAGTGCAAGTTTGATTTCCTGACTCATATCCAAATCTTGCAGCAATAGACAGAAAACAATGATACATTGCATAGAAAAAAGCACTTGCAGACCAATCAGAAAAGCCAGTTTTTACAAAATTAAGAGCTGCATCAAGATTATGCTCTGCTTTCTTAATATGCTCCCTCGCTTCATTAATATCTGGCTTTATCTTTAGAAGACCGCGGTGTTTTTGTCTTTTTCCTTCTCTTTTGCACTCTTCAATTTCTTTTTCTGCTTTTTTCAAGCACCATTCAACATGCTTAGATGCTTGTGACATTGCGTATAGCCTCCACATATTTATCCTGTCCATATAATACTATTGCATCTTTAACAATATTTATAATAGATTTTTGTTTTTCCTGAAGATTTTTTAAGAAATCATCTGTTGTAAGCTCCATTGAATGTATTTTTTTTGAAAGGAATTTTTGTCTTTTAATTATAGCTCTGGAGGCTTCTTTATATTCTTCTTTTTCCATAACAATCATTATATCAATATCACGAGCTTTTTCATAATTTTTTATTGCAGAGCCATATAGCATCACAATCCTCTCTCCCTTAAAGAGCTCCCTAAATTCATCTTTCCAGCGCTTGAAGCTATCGGCTTCATTAGCCAGCAGAAAAGCAATCAACTTTCTTATATAATCATCCTCAAGATTTAATTTATAGACAATTGATTTTCCTATTATCCTGTCTTTTAAGATATTTTTATTAAGAAGTTTTTTGAGTAATTTCATACTGCCAACCCTGCTTATGCCTAAAAGTTTGCTCAATGAATTTGCATTATAATAATTAGAAAAATCTTTAAACAAGATTAGTAATGCTTCTTTTTCCTTTTGTGTTATTGGCACCATTTTCCTATGTAAACTAATTCTTACTATATAGTAACTTAAACTTACTATATAAATCTTCTGCTCTTGAATTGCATTCATTTTTCATTTTTAGTTTGCAATTTTCCTCCATACTTTATAAATAATTCAATAATAATATTTATAACATCTCCCAGCCATAAATACTTATGAAAAAGAGCGTGAAATTCAATGTATTCTTAATAATATTTGTAAGTTTGTTTTTGATCCAAATAGCCAGTGCGGTTCAACTAGGCGTTGATGACTTTGAATGCAATGGATTTAATTGCGGCTCTGGTTGGAATGGAGCATGGAGTATTTCTGGAGATTGTATTGTTACTAATTTAGATGTTCCCAGAGGCTCTTTTCATATGAGGGGCCAGCAAGATGCAACTGGAACTTGTATAGCTGATAGAAAATTTAATAATTCTCCTTATGGTTTTACTAATCTAACTTTCTGGGCTAAAACTAATGTTTTGGAATCTGGAGATTTTTGTAGATATTACTATGATAATGGCGTTGATCTCACTCTTTTATTAGAATTAACAGATCCTCCAGACGACGATACTTATAGGCAATATAGCTTTGAAGTTAGTCAATATGGAACTTCTGCCGATGCCGGAATAAGGATGCGACAATTTGGAGTTGGAAGCGATAATTGTTACATTGATGATATTAATATAACAGGGCAGATTACAGACAACACCCCTCCTCTCCTAACAATAAATTCCCCTTCACAAAACCAATTCCTAAACGCAAATACTGTAACATTCAACATAACACTAAATGAAAATGGCACGGCCCGTTACACTCTAAACAATGGAATAACCAATATAACACTCTCTACAACAGACAATCAAAACTTCAATCACACAAACACATCAATTTCAGACGCCCAATACACAGTCCAATTCTATGCAAATGACTCGGCAGGAAATATTAACAACACAGTCACAAGCACATTCACAATAGACACAACGCTCCCATTAATATCAATAACAACCCCACAAAACATCTCCTACAACACAATACAAACCCAGTTAAATTATTCAGTATCAGACATAAATATTCAAGCATGCTGGTATTCATTAAATAATGGGCAGACAAACACATCAATAAACTGCGGACAAAATGTCTCCGGATTATCATCCTCACAAGGCTCAAACACCTGGCAAATATATGCAAATGACTCGGCAGGAAATACAAACTCTTCATTAATAACCTTCTCTGTTGATTCAATAGCTCCAAACATAAACTTTACAAATCCCACAGAAGCCTCTGGAACTATAATAACAAAAAATAGTATATTAATTAATGTAACTTCCTCTGATACAAGCCTAAAAAACATAACAATATTTTTATATAATTCAACAAATTCTTTACTATACCAAAACACTTCAAATAGCTCTATTTTATTTGTTAATATATCAAACTTAAACGACGGTTTATATTTCTTCAACGCAACGTCTTACGATTCTTTAGGCAATCTAAATTCAACAGAAACAAGAAATGTAACAATAGATACTTTAAGCTCGCAAATCTCTTACAGGTTCCCAACAGAAAGCGATAATGTATTTAGAAGCAGAAACTATATAGAAATAAATGTTACAGGGCTACTAAATCCTCTTCCTGATACCTTAGTCATAAGACTTTACAACGCAACTAATAATGAGATAAATTCTTCTACAACATCAACCTCTCCAAATTATGTAAATTTCTCAGGATTATCAAACGGCATTTATTATTATAACGCAAGCCGTTTTAGTCTCTTAAATGGTGATGTTCATTTAGAAACAAGAAAAATAACTCTAGACACAATAAAACCAAATCTCTCTATATCAAAACCGCAAGAAAACTCGGAATTTGGAACAAACATCTCCCTCTCATTAAATTTCTCAGCATCTGATACAAACCTACAATCTTGTTGGTATCATATAGACAGTTCAAGTAATGTAACAATTCCTAATTGCCTAAACACAACATTCAATACTTCAGAAGGAACCAATACATTATATCTCTACGCAAATGATTCATATGGCAATACCGCAAGAGATACAAAGAACTTCTCAATTGTCTTAGGCCCCCCAACAATCTCCTTAAATTCCCCATTAAATAATTCGTATTTAAGCACTTCGTTAGTAACCATCCTTTACACTCCAACAGACGTTGATTTACAGGCCTGCGAACTCTGGGGAAACTTTAACGGCACATTCACAAAAAATCAGACAAACTCTACTTTAACATCAGGCCAACAATCTTCTTTTAATTTAAATCTCTCAGATAATAGCTATAATTGGAGTATATTCTGCAATGATACTTTAGGAAATTCTGCATTTTCTATCAATAGAACCTTTTCTATAGACACTATCTTCCCCTCTTTAACACTAACAGAACCCTCTGGAACAAAAACCTCAAGAAGCAATATTCCAATAGCTTTCTTTGCCTCTGACTTAAACATTCAGGCATGCTGGTATAATGTCTACCGAGGCGTTAATCAAGAAATTGCAAATACAACAATTGACTGCTCGTCGAATTCAACAACATTCAATGTGACTGTTGACGCAGATTTCACTTTAAACTTCTACGTTAACGACTCTGCCGGAAATATTAAGTTATCAAGCCCAAGCTTTGTAGTTACTACCGCATCCGCTCCTCCATCTGAAGGCGGTGGCGGCACAAGTGGCGGAGGCGGTGGCGGGGGAGCAATCGCGAGTAAATCAAATATCACGAGAGAACTAAAAATAGAAATAAATAAATTAGAAAATATTGCAATTAAAAGGGGAACAAGCACAACAACAGAATTAGAAATAACGAATCTGGAAAGAATATTCCTAAACAACTGCAGATTAGAAATAAGCTCCCCATTTATTCAATGGTTCATTAACACTCAAAAAAAAGGATTTGCCGCCGGAGAGAAATTTACATTTTTAATTAATATCAACATCCCTCAAACCGCAGAGCCTGCCGAATACAATCCGGAACTTACAATAAGATGTGACGAAGGCAAAAAATTAGTAAATATGATTCTCGTAATATTCAGAAACAGCTTTGAAGTAAGAATGACAAACTACGAAAGAACAGTTGACAGTCTGAAGATTAGCTATTTTGTAGAGGAATTCGCGCGAGAAACGCATGAGATAAGCATTAACTATGAACTCGTAGATTTTGAGGGGATAACTGTAGTGAAAGGAAATGATAAAATAACAATAAATCCTGAATTCAAGGGAGAAAATGCCCTGGAATTTAAAATACCAAAAGATGTAATTGGAGAATATGATTTGAAAATGACGCTAAGCGATGGAAAAACAAGCGCTGAAATAAACAAAAGACTTGTCTTGGGCTCTAAAAGTGTGGCTGGCTTGGCAATATCAGACAGCAACAGGAGAACACTATCAATCTTTGGCATAATTTTAGTCAGCGCCCTCTTATTATTCTTCATATCTAGATTCGTTTATCAAAAAATAAAATTGAAAAGATTAAGAAAAGTAAATTTCCCTATAGAGCAAAAACATGGAAAGAAGGTTATAAAACTGGACTTGAAAGAAAGATAGTTTCAATTTGAGAGCCCTCGCAAGAAAGAGATGCCTGCAATTGCTTCGCAACAGATAACCTTGACGTCATCAAGAAGAATTATGTTCTATTTCTTGATCCCGTGGGAACTTCCCCCTCCTAAAAATGGTCTTGAATCAACATCAGTTAAAGGACTGAAAACAAGGTAAGATTTACAATTCAGTAATAGGAATAAAGCCTTTTTCTTTGTTAAATTTCTTTGTAATGACATAATTTTCTTTTATTTTTAGATCTTTAGAAACTCTTGCTAATAAATCCTTATCTTTTTTTGTGCCGGTTTCCTTAACTTCTAAAGCTATTTTTTGTTTTTTAAATATAAAATCAATTTCAATTCCAGAACGTCTCTGATAATAATTTACTTTGTCTAATTTTTTAATGGTATTAAATACAGAATTTTCTAAAAGAACACCGAAAGAAACTTGGGAGAGATTGTTTAAAATTCCTGTATCACATATATAAACTTTTTTTGTACCACTGACCTCTCTATCCTTGCTGCGAGTAAAAGGAGAAATAAGATTAATAAAATAAGTCGCTTCTAAAAAAGAGAGATAAGAATAAACAGTTTGTCTAGTTACTCCGAGTTCAGAAGAAATTTTATCAATATGTAATTTAGAGCCAGCTCTTTGCATAAGCAAAAGAATAAAGTCTCTTAAAATATTTAAATTCTTAAAATCAGACAAAGATTTTATATCCTTTTCAAAATAGGATTTAAAAATATCATCAAGAAAGGCTTTTTTTTCTTCAATTGTTGTTGCGAGCACAACCTGAGGGAATCCGCCATATTTGATATATTCTTCATAAAATTTTATAGTTATCTCATATAAAACTTCGTTTTTTTTCTTTTCTTTTTCTCTGAAAGGAATATAAAATTTTTTAGTTTTTCCTTTAAAAAATAAAAATTCTTCAAAATCTAAAGGAAATAATTCAAATACGATTTTTCTGCCAGCCAAACTCTCCGGAAATAGATTTTTGAGATAGAAACTACTTGAGCCAGTTAAGAAAAATTGGATGTTATAGTGATCATATAAATATTTAATTGGCCTAATAATTTCAGGCATTGCTTGTATTTCATCTAAGAAAATATAGGCCCTTTCTGACTTTGTAATGCTATAATTTTCTAAGTTTAAAAAGATATTATTATAATCTTTTTCATCAAAGAGCTTTTGCACAATGGGATTCTCAATATCTAAAAATACCTTATTCTTACTTTCTATTTCTTCAAAGAGCATTTTAAATAAAGTGGTTTTTCCGACTCTTCTCATTCCAGTAACCACTATTATGGCTTTTTTATCAACCCATCTCCTTAACTCTTTAAGCAGTTTTCTTTCATAAAACATTTTAATTTTGTCCAATGTAAATTTACATAATTATTAGAACAATGTATGTTTATAAATTTTTGGTTTGTTTGATTAAAAAAACTCGGGCCCTCAAACTCTGATTTTTTGCCTTCGGCATCTTGCACTAAAAATCAATCCCTATTGAAAGAAACTAACAACAATTAAAAGGTTACGCTCGGTTGCACCTCACTCCACCCAAATAGTTCGCTTCACTCACGACTTCTCTTAATCACATATAGAGTACAATCCTTGGAATTCACGCTCTTCCAAAAAAGTTATAGATAATTTTATAAATTAAATAATTAACCTTAGAATAGGGCCCCGTAGCTCAGCCTGGATTAGAGCACTTGCCTTCTAAGCAAGGGGTCGCAGGTTCAAATCCTGTCGGGGTCATTTAAAATCTTTAATCTTTTAGACATACTATTACACCTTCAAGAATAAAGAAAACAAATACCTTTAAATAAATCAATTATCACAACAAAATATGCGCACGTGGCACAGTGGTTACTGCAGTCGGCTGCAGCCCGACTTTTCCCAGGTTCAATTCCTGGCGTGCGCTTTTCATGATTAAAAAAAAAACAGTATCTACTTGCCTTTATGAACTAAAAATCCTCAAAGTTTAAGAAGTTAGTTTATGAGAATAGCCAAACATGTTTAATTTATCTTCGATATAATAATATAATTCAATTAATAATATTTCTTTCCAATTGAGAAAATTAAGCAATTTTTAAAGTTGTAATTAAAAGATATCATAGTAGCTCTAGAAAGCTAAGCTATGGATAACTGCATTGTTTAGGTTACAGTTATTTGGCAGTTATCCATTAGAGAACTGCGTACTAAATGTCATCTAACTAACGCAGTTCTCTATATTTCACAAAACAAATAACTTTAAAACCCCTAAATTCCTAAAATGTTCACAAAAAGGAGGCATAATATGGCTAAACAAGAATTAGAATTCTTTGATGTGAAATCAAAGAAGAAATTCAAAGCAAGCAATTATAAGATAGTGGACAAGGGCGGCAGAATGTTTGCTGTTACAAAATGCCCTGCCGGAAGCGGAACTCATGATTGCTGGAGAGTTGTCTCAAAAGATTTTGCAGCGAAAAATAAATAATCAATTAATTAAATAATTGCAGAAAAAGGAGGTAAAAAATGACAACAAAAGGATATTGCGTAAAATGTAAGGGAATGTGCGACATCAAGGATGCGAAAGAGACAACTACAAAAAGAGGTGTAAAAATTGCGAAAGGAAAATGCCCAAATTGTGGCACAACAGTCTGCAGAATGGGCGGATTGCAAAAGTAGTAGTAAAAGAAAAATAATTTAAATAGTAGTTTTTATTATATAGTTATGAAAGAGAAAAAACAAGAAAAGGATTTTCTAAGCTTTATTCAGGAAGCAGGCCTTATATGGGGCCCAAGCCCTGAAATCTATGGCGGGCTGGCGGGCTTCTATACATACGGCCCCTTGGGAAAGCTTCTCAAAAATAAGTTAGAAAATTCTGTAAGAAGCATCTTTAATTCTCATGGCTTCAGGGAAATAGAAAGCCCGACAATCCTCCCAGATATAGTATGGAAAGCCTCCGGCCATCTTGACACATTCTCTGATAAGATAATAAAATGCAAAAAATGCAAATCAGTCTTCAGGGCTGATAAATTAATAGAAGAAAGGCATAACATCCAAGCAAACTCGCTCTCGGATGAAAAATTGCTTGAGTTAATAAAGAAAATTCACTGTCCAAACTGCAATTCAAATTTTGAGAATAAAATAGAAAAGCAAAGTCTGATGATTAAAACAGAAGTCTCTAATCAGCAAGCATCTTTACGCCCTGAAACAGCAACAGCAACATATCTCCCATTTCTGCGCTATTATAATCACTTCAGGAAAAAATTGCCATTTGGAGTATTTCAAATAGGAAAAGCGTACAGAAACGAAATCTCTCCAAGACAGCACACTTTAAGAATGCGCGAGTTTACGCAGGCAGAAGCCCAGATATTCATTGATCCAATGGAAAAAAACTCATGGCAGAAATATAACAAAATAAAAAGGGAAACTCTTCCGCTATGGAGTTATAAAGAACAAGAAAAAAACTCTTTTCTAAAGGAAATTAAAATAGAAGAAACCATTAAATCAAAGCTAATCAAAAGCCAGGTATATGCGTGGTGCATCTGGCTTGCCTACAGGCAATTCATAAACTTCGGAATTCCAAAGGAGAAAATAAGGCTAAGACAGCATCACCCTGACGAGAAAGCATTCTATGCAGAAGATGCATGGGATATAGAAATTCTCCTGAACAATTACGGCTGGACAGAAATGTGCGGAATCCACGACAGAACTGACTATGACTTAAAACAGCACGCTAAATTCTCAGCTCAAAAATTAGAAGCGCAAAGAGAAAACAACTCTAGTTTTACGCCTCATGTCATAGAAATAGCATTTGGAACAGACCGCCCGGTTTATGCTCTTATTGACCTTTTCTACGAAAAAAAATCAGAAAAAGAAGGAAAAACAACATTCAAAGTCCCGTATCACATGGCGCCAATAGAAATAGCAATCTTCCCGCTTATAAAAAAGCAGGAGTTAATAAAACTCTCGGAAGAAATAAAAAAAGATTTGGAAAAAGAGTTTGTAATTGAATATGATGAATTAGGAAGCATAGGCAGACGCTATCTAAGGGCAGCTCTGCACGGCATTCCATATGCAATAACAATTGACTTTGATTCATTAAAAAATAAAGACGTAACAATTCGCGACAGGGATACAGAAAAACAAATTCGAGTTCCAATCCAAAAATTAAAAGAAACCCTAAAAAAGCTCTTAAATTCAGAGATACAATTTGAAAAAGCCGGAAAATTAATGAAATGAAACTACTTATTATGGCGTCTCTCTATATCATTAATCATCCTATTCATAAGAAAAAATGAGAGAAAAATAAAGATAATCGACATAAAATGCAGTACGCTATCAGCGAACTCTGACTTTAACATACCAAAATAAAAACCCCCTACTCCGATAGCATTTCCAGTAATTGCTATTAGTATCTCAATCTGATGTAAAAGAAGAATTAAAGAAGATATCAGCAAAAAACTAACAGCAAATTTCAATTTTCCAGAGCATTTTGTAGCTATTTTTATGCCAAATACCATGCTAAAAAATAATAAAAAGACTCCGATAATCCCTATCCCTATAGTTGCATTTCCCATATTTTATTCTCCTCGTTTTAGTTTTATTAGTCTTTCCTTTCTAAGCAAGTTCCCATCTATTTTATAATGAGATTTTATATCTTTTTTAATCTTTCTAATCTCTATAAAAACAAAAGCCATTATAATAAATATAACAACAACCACAATAAGATAAAATGGGCTAACAATCCCAAAAAAACTCTTTTTCTCTACAAAAAACCACCCGCTGCCACTGGCAATTTCATCATCATAGCTCATCCTAAGATAAAATAAATAATTTCCTCGCTCCAAATCCTCCGGGACTTTGAGGCTTTTGACAAAATTAGCCTGCCCCTCAACAGCGATAGTCTCGCTATTAAAAAGAATTATATTTCCATTTTTATCTTTTATTCCGTATTCAAGAGCAACATCAACCCTGCCTATCTTTTCAACCTCAAATAACTTTATATTTGCGATTATTTCATCTCCGGGCTGAATATTCAGAAACTTCTTGGGAATCTCAACTATAATATCAAATAGTGCCTTGCGAGAGGTTATGTCTAAAGCAACTAAGATCTCTCTTTCTACATCCCCGCCTCTGACAATTATCTTTCCGAGATAAAGATTAGGAATAGAATCTTCTGCAGCAAGAAAGTCAATATCTAAATTTTTAGATTCTCCGTCCTTCAGTTCAAAATCACTCTCTCTAAATCTTACAAATTCCCCTAATCCAATCATAGATAAATTAAAACGAAGACTCTTGCTGCCAGTATTTCTTATTGTAAAAGATTGCCTCTTAATCTCTCCCAGCCTAAGATGAATATTAATATTGTCTCTATTTATACTAAAGGCATTAAATCCTGGCTTGGCGGATATTCCGCCCCCTCCACCGCCAGAACTTCCTCCAGGAGAAGCTTGCACATCAGAAGAAGTTTCTTCAGCAGAATAAACTGTAAAATGCGAAACATTAAATGACAATTCGCCATTTGTATAATAATTCTGCTTGCATATGCTAGAAGGGCATGCAACACCCTCAAACAAAATTCTCGGATTCGTAAGTGTTAAATTATACAAAATCAAAGTTGCGGATTTATTTAAATTAGGTAAATATCTTGTATCTATTTCAATCCTGCTCCCTGAAATATTAACATAGTCGTCAATGTTGATAAAACCATCGTCATGATCATCGTCATTAGTTAAATTAACTGTCTCTCTAAAAAATATCTTGCCAAACTTAATATCCTCAAAAATACAATTGCTCAAATTCTGCATCTCTTCAAAAGAATATCTAAAAAGATCAGTAGAATTGCCACTATACTGTCCTGCAAATTCATTATATGAAATGTTAAATAAATTTAAATCAATGCTAAAAGTTACGCTCTTTGATACAACGCTTCCATTAGAGATATTTGCAAAAACATAAAATGTACTGCTTCCACTTGATATATTTCCAAAAGCTTCATGGTCATTAGCATGTCCTAAACTTAAACTCATATTCGCTCCATTATTAAAGTTATACCAGGCCGACTGATAATTAGTTATAGACACGTTTATAAAAAAATTATCCTTAGAAAGATAAGTCTTATTTTGCGGATGCACAATTGTTATTGCAGGAAGAGCCAAGATAACTGCTACAGAAACATTTGTTGGTTGTGAAGTTGCTTTTCCAGTAATAGCCTCGCCAGTTATAACAGTTATTGCTAAAGAAGCAGGCATAAATAATACAAAAATCAAGAAAAGTATGAGCATCCTCTTTTTCATAGAACTAAAAACAAAAGCCAATATATAAAAGTTATTGAATTACCAGTATCTCTGATACTTATAAAGACTAGGTCAAATATCTCTTAAATACATAATACAAAAACTATTGCTTTAGAGAGGTCAATTACTCCACTTTCTTCTCTTTCTTCTTTTTCAGCATAACAATTATAACAATAATTATCAATAAGACAATGGCACCAATTACATACCACGCTAAATTAGATTTTACAGAAGGAGCTAATTGCGGCTCTTCTGCAGCAATAATCGGAGCAACTGGCACTACTAACACATCAAAAGTAGTATCAACCCCTGTCCCTATAGATACTACCCCCTCTTCTCCAGGGGTTAATGTCTTAAATGATATAGTTACCTCATAGTTAGTATCTACCTGAACATCAGAGGGTATTTTGACAGTGATAAGCACTTCAGTATCCTTTGTCCCATACCTAACTAAATAATCCCCATCCAAAATGCTCGCTATTTCGCTTCCTTTTATCAAAACCGCCCTTACATTAATATCCTCTGAGCCAACCATATTTTGCAATCTCAAACTAATTGTCTTCGTTTCTCCAGGTGATATTTTCAAAGGATTCCCTTTCCAATAATCAGAACTAACCCCAAAAGCACTAACAAGCCCAGACAATAATAAAGTCAAAACTATTAATTCCATGCACATTTTTGTATTTGTTTTTCTTATCATTTTAAGCTATGCTTATTGTCCAGCTTCCAGCTGTTGATGTTGAATATGTTTGCGAAGATATATCACTAGGCACTCTGGTAAGACAATAATACAATTCCTCCTGTCCTATAACTCCGTTATTTGCTGAATGATTGCCTCTCGTTATATTTGCAATTGATACTCCAGTGGCTGTTCCATTAACAAGATATGTTCCTGCGCATTCAACATTGCTTCCCGTAATAACATGAGAACTAAAGTTCCCGGCATATATCCTTTCAGTAGCTGTAGTCTGCCCATATAAATCAATTGCACTAACCCTCACATTTCCATTTGTAACATTATAATTTCCAGTATTATTAACTACAGTAGGATCATTATTTGATGTCTGATTAGTTGCCCCTATAGCTACGCTAGGAAATGTTAAAGAAGATGGAGAAATAACAATCGCCTGCAATTGATTGTATTTGAATGAAGAAGTATTCACAACATAACTGGTATTCCCTAAATCATTTGCTCTAACGTTTATAGTCCATGTTTCAGGGGCATCAAAATACCACATGTCAATTCTGCAAGAATAGTTTGCTCTCTGAGTATCTAAATCTCCGACAAGTGCACAAGTATTATTCCTTCTTACAGTTGAGCCAAATGTAACATTAGCACTAACACCAGAATCATTAATGTCGCTAACACCATCTGAATCATTTATAACAACATAAAATGTAATGTAAGTAGTAGCATTTTCAGTTGGGTCAACTGCTGTTCCTGTCAAACTCTGATTAAAAATAACCATGGTTATTTGACTCGTACCCGCAACAGTTATGGAAACATTTTCAGGCTGTGATGTCGCATAGCCTGTTATCGTCTTCTTGAGCTTGCCAAAAAACCCTCCTGACACAAAAGAAATTACTATTATCATTAAAAATACAAAAAAAACTAAAATATAAATTCCTCTTTTCATTTTCTCTCTTTTCCTGTCATAGTATATCATCCAATCTTTTTAAAGCTTTTTACTTTTCTTTCTTTAATTTCCTTACTGCTCTCGAGTAAATTGTTGATATATTTCTCTGGTCTCTTTCTAAAATTTGAGCTATTTCCTTATATTTCATTCCTTTCTCCTTTAAATATAAAATGATAGACTCTAGCACAGTAAACCTTCTATTCTTGAATATTTCAATAGGCAATAAAATATCAACCCTCTTAACCTTTATCGGCTCTTTCTTCTTTTCGCTTGCCTTTCTATAAGCAGTCCATATAGTTCTTTCATCTCTATTCAACTCCTTAGCTATCTCGCTATAAGTCATCCTAAGATTCTCTTTCATATATTTCACTAATGCCTCTAACCCTCCAAGTTCTTTGCTAAATATTCCCGCAAAAATGCCCTTTTTTGTCTTTATCTCTAAAATCCCACTAATTTCTTCTTTAGTTAATTTATATTTCTCCTTCAGCTCTTTTACAAGCAACCTAAGAGTTTCTGCTCTTGTCAAAGAATATTTCTCTTTTAATTCATCTATTATCAAACTTAATGCCTTAACTAACTTATCATCCCCTAATCTAATCTTCTTCTTTCTTTTAATTCTAGGCACAAAAACAACTAATAATATCCTTATCGTCCAGCTTCCCGCTATTGAGGT
The DNA here is from genome assembly GCA_964575515.1 of Candidatus Woesearchaeota archaeon. GTDB lineage: Archaea > Nanobdellota > Nanobdellia > Pacearchaeales > GW2011-AR1 > JAUSIK01. The sequence continues at coordinate 32,829 of CAZNQS010000006.1, forward strand.
GGAATATGTTTGCGAGGGAATATTTGAAGGGACATTCAAACAATAATACAATTGCTCTTGGCCAGTATTTCCGTTATTGATAGAATGATTCCCTCTAAACAAAGTGGCATTTCTTATTCCTATATAACTTCCATTAACAAGATTCGTAGATGTGCCATTTCCGCATTCTAATGGGGGCGTTCCTCCAGTATTATTCCCAACAGAGAAGTTTGCTACATCTATGAAGAATGAGCTATCGCTCTGACCGTAAATATTAATTCCTTGAACTTGTAAATTACCCAGCGTGATATTATAATTTCCTGTATTATTAATTGTAGTAGGGTCATTATTTGATGTTTGATTTGCCGCTCCTGGTGCTGCAGACGCAAATGTAATTGAACTAGTCCCTATCACAATGGCCTGTAACTGATTATACTGGAATGTTGTTGACTCGTTTATTACGGCAGACCCTGATGTATCTGCAATATATGCAGTTACATTCCAATTTCCTTGTTCATCAAAATACCACATGTCAATCCTGCAAGAATAGTTTGCGTAATTTCCAGCCGCATTCACCTGTGCGCATGTAGAATTGCTTCTTATTGCCTGCCCTGCTCTTGTAAAGTTTGCCCTTGCAGTTGCATTATCTATGCTCCCTGCTCCATCCTGATCAAATACGCTGAAATTAAACAAAACATAAGTCGTAGCATTTTCAGTTGGATCTATATTTGAAATATTTGTTACAGAAATTATTTGCGGAGCGTTATTTACCGCGGCAACAGATAAATTAATCCTCCTACTAAGAGTAGAATTAAAATTCAAAGCGCTATCAAAAATAGAAACATTATAACTATAATTCCCTCCCCCTAAATTTGTCCAATTAATATTATAAGTCGCACTGCTAAATGTGGTAGAATTAACTGTTCCAGAATCGTTAACAAGTAAGAAAGTAATATTCGCAAAATTAGTTTCGCTCCATGAAGTATTAACATAGATATTGTTTTGAGAAACATTTGCCCCATCATTCTCACTCCCAACACCATAAGAAATTAAAGGAACAGTGGCATCAAGGCTAAAAGTAATATTTGCCGTATAATTTTTATTTCCTGAAGTATCATTTACATAAACAGAAAATATATAACTCCCATCAGCAATTGAATTGTTGGTATGATTAAAAGCATTACCAAATACAGATACATGGTCTGCAGAATATAACATTGATTTATTATCTATTCCCCCATTCAAGCTATAAATAACACTCCCATTCTCATTCAAAGAAACATTGAAATTCAAAGGTAAATTCGCTTTATTATAAGTTGTATTTACAGGAAAGTTTATGGTAACATTTGGCGCAGTTGTGTCGGAAATGACAGGAGCCCTGCAAACACCATCCCATTCTGTTCCATTTGTATAAAATGTCTTAAATACGCTATTCCCTGTTGAATTAGTGTAAACAACAGCAAAAGTGCTCAAGCATAAAGAATTTCCATCTACAGGGCTTTTTCCTATAACATCTAATAAAGGATAAGTAGAATTAGGGCTTGATTCTATAGGAATATTTTGTGTTATTATGCTTCCATTATCAGAGAATACAGTTGCATTTATTTTGTTCTCACTCTGTGTCCAATATACCAAAACAAAAGAGTCAGAAGAATTGCCAACTTCCCTTACTGTCGCTAAAGCAACTCTTGCGTCTGTTCCGGCAGCAGTTGCCAAATCAGTTGCTCCTAAAACAGCAACGTTATTTGATTGATACACAGCATAAGTTATATCTTGGTCAGCCCCATCATAAAACGCCATGACAAATTTGTCATTAGTTGCAACTCCGCTGTCATTCTTCAAAGCAGTTGTAGCAGCATGATTTACTGTTCCTGACGCAGCATCAATATCAGTTAATCCTACTATCGCTGTTGTTGAGGCAGGAGAAAACATTGCATAACTCACAGAATCTCCGTTTGTTCCGTCATCAAACCAGATATAATTATACAAAGAGCTATTAATAGCCGCGCATCCAATAAGATTATCATTGCTCCTGTCGGGAGCCGCGCTATTGTCTGGGTCTGCTGTTGCAGTGTTGGCAGCCCCTGTATAATTAAAAGTTCTAACAGAGGCATCGTTATCAACATCATCCATATAGCATACTGCAATCTGGCTTCCAGTTGCTGTAACAGAAATATCAGTAGCATTTCCAGCCGCAGCAGCAACACTGACATCAACCACAACTGGCCCAGTTACCAAAGTAAGATTATTTGTATAAATAGACAACAAAGCAGCAGTCCAGTTAGTCCATGCAAGAACAAAGTTAGAGGAATTTATAGGCGCAACAGCCACTCTTGATAGTGCATCAACTTTAGTACTAACAGTAGCCCCCGCCCCTATTTGAGCTCCCGTAGTATTATATACTCTTAATGTTAAATTAACATTACTCAACCCAGGCTGCACTCCAGTAGGCAATAGCATAGATGCATAAACAAATGTGTCATTTGTTAAAGGAGCTAAAGCAACATCAGACGCAGCTGTGCTATTAACTAAAAATATAGGGTCAATAATATGCTCAATTTCTAATGAACCCCCAATAACACGCAAATCAAAACTATCTTGGTTTCCTTTCAGTCCTACTAAAAATATCTTATTATACTCATTATCTCTCAAACTTTCAAACTCTGCAATTAATTCGCTTCCATTAATCTCATAAACCTCAATTCTCGGATTTCCACTAATTCTTCTAGGATATAGCGTAATATCCCTGCCTGCTGTCAATGGCGTTTCAAATGTTATTCTAACATATTCATTATTCTTAATCTCCTCGCTCCAATTTCCATCCAACTCTCTTACAGAATCATAAATATCAGAAATAAACTCTCTATTCGCGTCTATATGCTCTGCCTTTGTAATCAATATAATATCAAAAGTCTGATTGCTCAAAAAAGGAACAACCCACTCAACATAATCTAATTTTCCATTTTCATCCATGTCATAAGCACTAAAAGCAACATACTTATTCTGCTCCCTCCAATAAATCTTTATCCTATTTTCCTCTCCAACATCAAACCTTTCCTCAATAGAGGTAAATGCCAAAACATCAGTATAATTTAATTTGTCATCCCCATAAACAACTACTCTCTTTCCTCTCTCAAATTTTTCTTCACTTACTTTTGGCCCTTCTGTATAATATTCAATATTAATCTCTGCCTCTTGCGTTTCTAATGCAATCTTCCCGATATCAATTATCTTACTTTTATCAGTTTCAATAATCTCATCTCCGGATCTCGCCTCTCTTCCCTCTCTTCCTGTCTTGATAAAAATATTATTCGCCTCTTTCGGCAATTCAATAGCCAAATCCTTAATTTTATCTACGCTATCTGCCTTTATACTCTTAGTCCATTTAGTAGGCCTGTTAATCTCGGCCTTCTCTTGTTTTGTCGAAATAAACTCCTCGGAAATTTCTTTTTCTTCTTCCAATACTTCGAATATTTCATATTTTATCTTATCAAGCCTTATTTTTACATTTGTGGACTCTATTCTTATTACATAACTGCTTTTATTCAATCCCAAATTCCTTAAATCGCATGTCTCTTCGCAAACATCACTAAACTCTCTAACCTCAACCTCACTTTCTTCTTTTGTTTCTTCTGAATGCGATTCCTCTGAATTGGATTCTCTAATTTTTTCTGATTCAGAATTCTCAGGCTCGCCATTCTCTTCCGGCTCATTCCCTTCTATCTGCCCGATTGCTCCATCAACAGCCCTCCCTGTAATAAAATTAACATAGTTTTTATCCGCATTTTGAGAATTAAAAATTAATAGTTCATCAAGATAAATCTTAACATCCCCTCCCCCTTCTATACTTCCAGATATTTTAAAAGAAAATAAAATTCCCGGATTCTCCAATCTCAACTCATAATCGCTAGATTCGTTAAATTCTAAATCTAAATTTTGTACAAATTCCTGTTTTTGTCCCTCAATTAAAAATCCAGTTAAAGTGGGAGAGAAATTTGAGGATATGTGCAAAAAGAAAAAGAGGAAAATTCCAAAGAAGACAAAATAAGAGATTAATAAAACCCTGCTTTTTATTATCGCATTTTTCTCTTTTTCTATTCTTTTTTTGCATTCCTCTATTTGTTTATCATAATATTCAATCCACTCGGAAATAGTCTTATCGTCGTGTCTTTCCTTTGTAAGTTCAAGATATTCAGAATAAGTCATCTCCCTATTCCAGCACTTGTCCTTCAGACCCTGAAGTCTGTCTATAAGCTCTTCATTATAGTCTCTACACTTATCTACCCTCTTTTCAAGTTCCCCTATCCTAATTTTTGCTAATCGAACCCTTCTCATTACTTATCATTTATGTACAAATACTTATAAAAGTTGCTATTATTGTAAAAAATACTTATTATTTGTGTATAGACTAAAACAATGTATTTTAATCAAATATTTTATAAACTCTCCTTTCTTCAACAAAAAATGGGATTTGAAAATATATTCTGGTGGCCATTTGTTGCGGCTTTTGGGGGAGCAATTGCAATTTTGGCAGTTTTTGTGCTTATATTCTGGATTTGGATGATTGTAGACTGCGCAAAAAGAAAATTTAAGAATGACATTGAAAAGATAGTCTGGATTTTAGTTATTGTCCTCGCAACATGGCTCGGTGCCTTTATTTATTTCATTGTTATAAAAACATACAACCCAAGGGGGATAATTAAAAAATAAGGCTAATTTTATATAATAAAAAATGCCCTCCATATTTCTCTCTGCAATTCTAAGCGTCATTCTGATAAGTTTAATTTCATTTATCGGCGTATTCGCGCTTTTAATAAAAATAAAGAAATTAAATAAAATCCTGCTCTATTTGATAAGTTTTGCAGCAGGCGCTCTTTTAGGAGATGTATTCATTCATTTAATTCCGGAACTAATAGAAAAAGATAATTTTAATCTTTCAACTTCTCTTTATATTTTGTCAGGAATAGGGATATTTTTTGTCCTGGAAAAATTTATTCATTGGCAGCACTGCCATCGTGATATTACGGAAAAAAACCACGTTCATCCATTTGCGTATACAAATCTTATAGGGGATGCCTTGCATAACTTAATCGACGGAATCATCATAGCGGGAAGCTATATCTCATCAACAACATTGGGAATTGCGACAACAATAGCAGTTCTCTTGCACGAAATCCCGCAGGAAATCGGAGACTTTGGCATTCTTCTACATGGCGGGTTCTCTAAAACAAAAGCATTATTCATAAACTTTCTGACCGCAATAACGGCAATAGCTGGGGCGTTAATGACATTTCTTCTCGTAAATGTAGTAGATAAAACAGAATTAATCCTAATCCCAATTACTATAGGCGGGTTTATCTACATAGCAGGCTCTGATTTGATTCCAGAGCTGCATAAAGAAACAAATCTCAAAAAATCTTTTATGCAATTTATTTCGCTAATATTGGGCGTCTTGATTATGTTTGCTCTCCTTTTTATATAGCAAACGCATAGAAATTATCGGAAACTAATGCGTTTGCTTATTAGCGGACGCAACAACTAGATACGGATATTTATCGCGTCTGCTATAGGATAAATATAATTTTAATAATGCTCTTGACTCAGGATGACAAGCAAATAAATTTATAACTTGTCATTTCTCAAAATATAAATGGGCTTGTGGTAGAATGGTTTCATACGCACGAATGGCATTCGTGAGATCCGGGTTCGATTCCCGGCAGGTCCATGTGGGCTCGTAGTCTAGTGGCCAGAACGCATCGTTCGCAACGATGAAACCCGAGTTCAATTCTCGGCGAGTCCATTCAGAAAATAGAAACTTCAAATGCCCAAGAGGCTATGTGTAAATTCTAAGCCATAAACTTTGGATTTATTTTCCATTCATGTTTTGCTCTGTTTAGAACATTAATATTGTGATTAACCCATCTTAATGTTTCTTCGTTTATTCTCGCAGAAGGAAGGCGAGAATAAACTGAACTTCCATGCAACGTTTTTTTGCTGTGGTTTGTAGATTCAACATTGCTTCTTTTGTGATAATGTTTTCCATATTCTTCTGGATTATTCTTAAATTCCAAATTCATCAATTTCCAAGGCATGCATCCTCTCGATTTTCCGGACCAATTCTTCCAAACATGGAAGTAGGGCTTTGCTCCTACTTCAAAGACTTTCCAACAATTAGCCTTACACCATTATTTTCCATCACCAGAAAATTCATTAACGTCAAAGTTTTTAACAGTTTTATCAACGTGTTCTCTAAAAATTTCATTATCCTTACCGGATTTAATCTCAACATTAAGAGCAGTTACTATATTGCTCTTAACTCCTGTTGTAATGTGTGTTGTTAAATGATCTCTTTTCTTTATTT